>NZ_RCNY01000001.1:0-757 GCF_004307635.1 Pseudomonas sp. Sample_22 | reverse complement strand
CAGTCCGCATCGCAATGCGCTGCTGGGCATTGCGCAGATCATCATGCTCGGTGAGCTGGCGGTGAATCGGGCGCTGGATAATCTCGATCCGCCTTAGTACACAGCGTTATTGTTCATCGCCAGCCCTGCTGACGATGGCGGCCTGACAGCCGACCGGGATTTTGATCCAGTGCATATCCGTTGCTGCGGTAACGGCCACTTGTGGTTTCGCCCTTACGGCGAGTCACTTTTGGCAAACGCCCCAAAAGTAACCAAAAGGTCTCGCCCCTTACGTACGGTCCCTCGCTAAAGCTCGGGATTCCTTCGCTCCGGCGTTCATCCGGGGGCATCGCCTCCGGTCTGCTTCGCGACGACCTCCTCTCGATGTGTGCGGCTGCGCCGCACGGCGCTGCGCGCCCACCCCCGGATGAACGCCTCCACTCAGCCTGCCGATGGGGCGGGTGAATCAAAAGCAGCCGAGGCGGCCTACCGGCCGGCCTGTTTGTCTGGTTTGTACGCATTCCAAACTGTAGGAGCTAGCCCTGCTGACGATGGCGGCCTGCCAGCCGACCAATCTCTGCCAGCCACGCCAATCCAACTGTAGGAGCTAGCCCTGCTGGCGATGGCGGCCTGCCAGCCGACCAATCTCTCTCAGCCACCCCAATCCAACTGTAGGAGCTAGCCCTGCTGGCGATGGCGGCCTGACAGCCGACCAATCTCTCTCAGCCACCCCAATCCAACTGTAGGAGCTAGCCCTGCTGGCGATGGCGGCCTGCCA
>NZ_RCNY01000048.1:151372-151458 GCF_004307635.1 Pseudomonas sp. Sample_22 | reverse complement strand
AAAGGGACGCGGAGCGTCCCAGGCTGCATTCCCACGCGGAGCGTGGGAACGATCATGAGGGTGCATTGCCACGCGGAGCGTGGGAA
>NZ_RCNY01000048.1:131664-151362 GCF_004307635.1 Pseudomonas sp. Sample_22 | reverse complement strand
CCACGCGGAGCGTGGGAACGATCATGAGGGTGCATTGCCACGCGGAGCGTGGGAACGATCATGAGGGTGCATTGCCACGCGGAGCGTGGGAACGATCATGAGGGGGTAATCAAACTCTCCCGACAATCGAGCACCAGCCGCGCTCCACCCAGTTCACTGTTACCCACCTCCAGCGCAAACCCATGCAGGCTTGCGATGGCTGCGACGATCGACAGGCCCAGGCCGAAACCGCTTTTCAGATTGCCCGCTTCGGCGCGATAAAAACGCTGGAACACGGCTTCGCGTTCGGCTTCGGGAATGCCCGGCCCGGAATCGAGCACTTCGATGCGGGTATGTCCGTCATGATTGATCCCGCGCAAAATCACCTGGCCGCCGGGCGGGGTGAATTTGATCGAGTTGCTCAAGAGGTTGGCCAGCGCTTCGAACAGCAAGGCGCGGTCGCCATTGAGTGGCGGCAATGATTCAGGCAGTTGCAGCTCGAACGTCAGGCCGTCGTCCTCTGCCAAGGGCAGATAAAACTCATGCAACTCTCGCAACAACGACACCGGGTCCAGTTGCACGAAGCCGGAGCGGCGCTGGCGATCCTCCAGTTCGGAAATCCGCAGCAGGCCACGAAACCGCGCCATCAGCGTGTCGGCTTCGCCCAGCACCAGATCCAGTTGCGCCGCTTGCGGCGTACCTTCACCGGCTTGTTGTTGCATGCGGTAAAGCTGCGCGCGCAAGCGCGTAAGTGGCGTGCGCAGGTCATGGGCGATGTTGTCGCACACGCCTTTGACCTCATGCATCAGGCGCTCGATGCGTTCGAGCATGGCGTTGACGATGGCCGCAAGCATGTCCAGTTCATCCCGGCGATTGGACAGCGGCAAGCGTCGGGTGAGGTCGCCGGCGACGATGGCTTCGGCGCTGGCCTGAATCGCGCGGATCCGCCGAAGCGGGCGGCGACGCAACAAATGCCAACCGACGATGCCCGGCAGGATGGTCAGGGTCACACCCCAGAACAGCGCGTGCAGAATGATCCGGGTGACGGCAAACAGCGAACCGTTGTCACGCACCAGCACCAGCAACAGGCCGTCGCGGGTCTGGGTCGCCACGGCATCGCAGCTGTCATTGGGCAGCGTCGGGTCGTCGGAGTCGGCGCAATCGCTGAGCATGTGGATCTTGCCGTCCAGCGGCAGGCCACGGGGGATGTGGTCCAGGGCGCCGCTCAGATATCGGTGCTGCTGATCGAACAGGCCATAACCGTCGATGCCGCGGATATCGAAGGTCATGCTGACGGCGAGCGCGTCCACCAGTTGTTCGCCCTGGAATCGCGAAAACAGATGCTGACGCTGCATCAGCGAATGCTTGGCCAGGTTGTCGAGGTAGGCGGATACCTCGAAGTACATGACGCCCATGAGAATGCCGCTCCAGACCACGAACAGCGCACTGTAGAGCGCGAGCAAGCGACTGCTGGAAGAGCGCCAGCCTTTAGACGGGTTCGGCAATGACATAACCCGAGCCTCGCACGGTTCGAATCAAGGGGACATTGCCAGGTGGGTCGATCTTTTTGCGCAAGCGGCCAATGTGTACGTCGATCAGGTTGGTGCCGGGGTCGAAGTGATAACCCCAGACTTCTTCGAAAATCATCATCCGCGACAGGATCTGCCCAGTGTTGCGCATGAGGAATTCCAGCAGTTTGTATTCGGTGGGCAACAGCGTGAGCAATTGCCCGTCGCGGCTGGCTTCGTGGCTGATCAGGTTCAGTTCCAGATCCGCTACCCGTAACGTGGTGGCCTGGGCGGTGCCGGTGTTCTGCCGACGCAGCAGGACTTCGACCCGGGCAGCCATCTCATCGGTGGCGAAGGGTTTGGTCAGGTAGTCATCGCCACCGGCGCGCAAACCGCGCACGCGCTCATCGACGTCGGAAAGGGCGCTGATCATCAGGATTGGCGTGGCGACACCCATGGATCGTAGCGTGGTCACAATCGCCAGGCCGTCGAGTTCGGGCAGCATGCGGTCGAGGGTGATCAGGTCATAGTTGCCGCTGACCGCTCGTTCCAGCCCTTCACGGCCGTTGTCGACCCAGTCGACGTCGAGGCCGTGGCTGCTCAATTCAGCGACGATTTCACGGGCGGTCACGGCGTCGTCTTCAATGGTCAAGATGCGGGTCATGGGGCTGGCCTGATGAAATGTTCACAACGTTGTGCAGCATTTTGCCAAGAAATGATCGCAGGCTTTCTAAATAAAAGTTCATGGACGCTTCAATGCATAAAACCCGCTGAGTCTGCCCGTTCGTTGCATATTGCAAGAAGCTGCGAAGTTCAAACTTTTTATCACGTTGAAAAACAAGGATTTATTCCAGGTGCGCGGCTGGCACGGTGTCTGCAATTGCTATTTCGAGAGTTGTAACACCATTTTTCTGCCTGGAGCGACAAAACAATGAATAGATCCTCTGATGGTTTCTATCCTGCCGTAGATGAGGCGAGCACGCTTTCGGGTGTGTCATGGGGGGCGATTTTCGCCGGGGCCGCCGCTGCCGCGGCGTTGTCGCTGATCCTCGTGCTGCTCGGTTTTGGCCTCGGGTTCTCCGCGGTTTCGCCGTGGGCCAATGAAGGTGTGAGCGCCAAGACCCTTGGCGTTTCGACGATTGTCTGGTTGGCCTTCACGCAAATCGTTGCATCGGGGCTCGGTGGTTACATCGCCGGACGGCTGCGGGTGAAATGGGCCTTCATGCACACCGATGAAGTTTACTTCCGTGACACTGCCCACGGTTTTCTGGCTTGGTGCGTGGCGACGCTGGTGACTGCAACGCTGGTGGCCGGTTCGGTCAGCAGTGTGGTCAGTGGTGGCGTGCAAGCCGGGGCGCAAGTCGTCGGTGGCGCCGCCAGTGCTGCCACGCAAGCGGCGGGCACGGCGGCTGCCAACACCAACAGTGATCAATACGGTTATTACATCGACAGACTGTTTCGCGATGATCGTCCGGCTGCCGTCAGTGATGATGCCGCCCGTGGCACCGTGACCCGCATCTTCGTGCGCTCCTTGAGCGACGGGCAACTGTCTGCCGAAGACCGTACCTACCTGGCGCAATTGGTCGCACAGCGGACCAACCTGACCCAGGCCGACGCGGAGCGTCGTGTCGATGAAGTCTATGCCCGCACGCAAAAAGCGGTGGCCGATGCCAAGCAGGCCGCGCAAGAGGCGGCAGACACCGCTGCCAAGGTCGCGGCCTGGAGCACTCTTTGGATGTTTGTCGCGCTGTTGGCGGGTGCATTCTTTGCCAGCCTGGCCGCAACGTTCGGTGGTCGTCGCCGGGATGCCGTTGTGTACCTGGAAGCCGACGACTATGTAACCACCACTACGAATCGTTAAATCAGGAGCATCATCATGCGTTCATTACTGCTGTTCTTTCTCGGCGTACCGATCCCGATCATCATCCTGATCGCCTTGTTAATGTAATCCCATCCTTGTCGGTGCTGTACCGCGCCATCGCGAGCCATCTCGCGATGGCGTTCGTTTATGTGGCGATTCAGCGCAGACCCGTTCGGGCGCCCACCTTGTCTGCGCTTCAGGGACAGGCAAACGCAGCCGTTTATCTTCTATATACCTGTGCTGGATTGAATTTCTTGCTATAAACGCACTCCGATAGCCACCTCGATGCCTGCCATAGAGCATTTTCGTGGCTTTGTCGGACAAATTCGCTGTCTTTTCAGTTGCTGAGGCCTCGACTCGGCCTTAGACTGCCGCCCCTCGTAAATTGAGTGCCGGGTGGCGCTTGGTATAAACGGCGCCTTTCCGAAGACCTGTACCGGTCTGCCGGAACGCTCCCTAATTCGCCTTAATGCACGTTTTTTTATAGAGATATCAATGACAAAGGACAAGTTGCTGGCCATGCCGGCGGATGACTACATGAACGCCGAGCAACACGCTTTTTTCACTGAGCTGTTGCAGAACATGAAAGTCGAAACCCATGAGCGCATCGAACAGAACCGCATCGCCATTGAAAGCCTGGATACTCCGGCCGATCCGGCTGACGCGGCTTCCGTCGAAGAAGAGCGTACCTGGCTGGTGAACGCGATCGATCGCGACCAGCGTATGCTGCCTCAGTTGGAACAAGCCCTTGAACGCATCAAGGAAGACAGCTTCGGCTGGTGCGACGACAGCGGCGAGGCAATCGGCCTCAAGCGTCTGCTGATCAGTCCGACCACCAAGTACTGCATCGAAGCTCAAGAGCGTCACGAGCAAATCGACAAGCACCAGCGTCAGGCCTGATTCTGCGGGGTAGCCCATTAAATCGGGCTGCCTTTGAAAAGATCGCAGCCTTCGGCAGCGCCTACAGGTTCAAGTGAACCCGAGCAGGCGCTGCAGAAGGCTGCGATCTTGCTTTTCGACGTCTACAGAAATCCCTCACGTCTATTGATCTACTGCAACGTCCACGACTAAAGGCTCATAGATAATGGCCCTATAGTGGCGTTTAATGCGAAGACAACAATTAGAAGATGTTTGGGGTGACAACGATGACGAGAGACGAGTCTCTGGTTGCGGCCGTGCCTGCACCAGTATTTCTGCCGAAAAACCGCTGGTTCGCACCGACCCTGCAAAGTATCGCCCTGATCTTGTTGCTGTGTGGCATGACATTGGCAGGATGGTCGCTTTACCTTGGGCTGCCGTTGGCTGTGCTGATCATCTGGCTGCCTCGCCTGCGTTCACGCGCAACGCCCCAAGCCGCGCCCCTTGATACAGCCAGTGCCATTTCCACGCTGACTCGCGATCTCTCCTACACCACCAGTCACAATGCGCTGTCAGCCGCTGGCGTGGCCTTTTCGGTCAAGCAGTTGGCCGACAAGCTGCAATCGCAACTCGGCGCTGCCGCACAAATCGTCAGTAACGCTGAGGTCATGATCGCTACCGAACAAGCCACGTCGATGCTCAGTCGAGAGGCGTTGAGTGCTGCCAGTGAGGCTCATCAGAGTGGTGCAGCAGGGCGCGCCGAGTTGATCGAGTCGATTGCGCGCATGCATCAGCTCAGCCAGCGCGCCAACAGCAGTCGTGAATTGATCGAAGCCTTGAGCCTGCGCAGCGATGATATCCAGCGCGTTACCCTGGTGATTCAGTCCATCGCCAGCCAGACCAACCTGCTGGCGTTGAACGCCGCAATCGAAGCGGCAAGGGCTGGAGAGCACGGCCGTGGTTTCGCGGTGGTCGCCGACGAGGTGCGCGGGCTCGCTGCGCGAACAGCAGCGGCGACTGGAGAGGTCGGCGAAATGGTGGCCGATATCCGGCAACGCACCGCCCAGGTGGTGGAACAGATCCGTCAGCTGTCCAGCGACCTGGACAGCGGTGTCGAGCAGGTCGAGCACACCGGTCAGCAACTGGAAAACATCGCCCGCCTGGCCGCCAGCGTCGAGAATCAGGTTGGGGAAATCGCCCGCGGCGCCGACACCAATCGCGAGCAACTCGATAGCTTGTTTCACGCCATTGAACAGATGCGCAGCGACCTGGCGATCAGCGACCAGCAGACCCGGCGCCTCGCCGAGGCCGCGGTACAGATGGAAGGCCAGGCCGAAACCATCAGCGAACGCCTGGCTGAAGTGGGTCTGGATAACTATCACCAGCGCATCTATGACCTGGCCCGGGAGGGTGCCAGCCAGATTGCCGCGCGTTTCGAAGCGGACATTGATGCAGGCCGGATAAGCGTCGATGACCTGTTCGATCGAAATTATCAGGCGATCCCCAACACCAGTCCGGCGAAGTTCCAGACTCGTTTCGACCGCTACACCGATCAGGTCTTGCCGAGTATTCAGGAACCGTTGTTGCCGCGTCATGAAGGACTGGTGTTCGCCATCGCCTGCACTCAGCAGGGCTACGTGCCGACCCACAACGCGGTTTTCAGCCAGCCACTGACAGGCGATGCCGAGGTCGATACCCTGCACAACCGAACCAAACGCAAATTTGCTGACCGCACGGGGATCCGCTGTGGCAGCCATCAGCAACCAGTGTTGCTACAAACCTACACCCGTGACACCGGTGAGCTGATGCATGACCTGTCAGTGCCGATCATGCTCAAGGGGCGGCATTGGGGTGGGTTGCGCCTGGGTTACAGGCCGGAAAAACCGCGCTAGTGCAAGCGCACGCGTGCAAGGCTGCCTGGTTGGCACAGTTGAAAGCCGAGCCCGTGGCAGCCAGCACCCATGCCGCTAGTGAACCTGGTGCATGCGCAGGTTGAGGTCGTCGACCACCCGCGCCCAGTCGGCGTCTTCGCGCAGTTGTTCTTTGAGGAAACTGGCCTGCTGCGGTGTCCAGAACTCGGCATCAATGAGCTTCTTGTCATCGGGCAGCGGCGAATGGCTGGCAATGAAATCGTCGATAGCTTTCTGGGTGGAGTCCAGGCCGAGCTGGTCGAACAAACCTTTCAAGTCGTGGGTCGGTGATTCCATCTTCATCTCCTTGCTGATAATCGGTCGCGTACGAGCACTGAGCTTCGGCTCCATTACCTCTGAGCAAGCCGCGTTCCAGTAAGTTCGAAAGCGATGTTCAAACGCAGCAATGAGCATAGACGGCTTGAAACCGGCTATCAGGCTTTCAATGCACCGGCGTCGACGGCAGCCTTCAGTTCCCGAGCGGACTCCTGCGCAGCGATGGCGGCGACTTCAGGGGTTTTGAACCAGCGATCTTTTTCGACCTGATGATAGGTCACGGCTTTTTGCGGTGGCTTGGCACGCATGACAATCACCGCCTGGAACTCGCCCTCAACTTCTCTGGCTTCGCCCCGGATAAAAAACTCACCGATATCAAATTCCGTCACGTAGCAGCCTTCCCTTGGAAATATATTGTTATGTTCAACGTCGTCCTCTTTGGCGGGACGCGTTTAATGGGTTCGGCAGTATGGCAGCAGTTGCGGGCCGGCGGCTGAGTTAAGTCGCCGGCACGACGAAACGTTTGAAGGCTGCGGTGCGGCAAAGGAGTCAAGTGGGCGTCTCAAGCGCACGGGCGAGGGCGCAGGCTTCGTTATGATCGCCACGGAAACCTCTTACATGCCCCGTGGAAATTTCTTTTATATGGAAGAACGCATTCCCGGCCAGGACTACCTGAAACCTGGGTGCTCGATGAACATCACAGTGCGGCAACGCCGCCGGATACGGGGTTGAAGAGGTACCGGTGCTGGGAATCTGTGGGTGGGCGAAGTGTGTCAGTGTGCACATATGAAGTCCTTTTCGTTGTTTTGCCGACGTATGTACGTCGTTATGGGTAGTCTCAATGAGCATCGCTGCTCTAGAATCGGCATCACTGGTGGGTGATTGATGGTTATCTAAAGCAATTTTCGGCTGGCGATATGTCAGAAAAGTGCTTTTTTTTAAGAGTTTTTTCCCTGAAGTTGATAGTCCGTATTTCTCTGGCTGTAAGAAAGGCGTTTTCCTTCAACCTTTGACGAATGCCAGGCAAGGCGACACGAGCGATGTTCCAGTAGTCTGCTCAAGTCTCGTGATGGATGAGTCCTCTACTCGTTCAGGCTTTCAACCCGGGTCTTTCGGTTGCATTTTCGGCATTGCCGCCTTTTTCGGCTGTGCGCCTTTTCCGCGTGCGGCATCATTTTTAGATGTGGGGATGTTTCCTTGGCAGTAAGTAATCTTGATATGCATGCGTTGTTCGTTCTGGGTGATTTGCGCGCGAAGCTGGTAAAACTGTTCCAGTCACGTTTCGTCTACATCACCGAACAGAGTGCCGAAGGCATTTATGTGGCCGAGATCGATACCGAATCAGCATTGGTGGTGGACGACAAACCCGGACTCAAGCTCAAGGTCGGCGATCATTTCAGCGCATCGGTGTTGCCCAGCCGTGAAGGCGGCAAGCTGGAAATCAAGTTTCGCGAAATCAAACTGACGGTCTATGGCCTGGGCGACTATGCCTTTGTCACCACCGCCGATGGTCAGGCCATTCTGTTCAAGGAAGGTCATAGCGTGGTCACGGTGTTTGCCGCCCACCAGCAGTTGCAGGAAGGCCTGACCAAAACCCTCAAAGCGGTAACCGCCAAGGCAGCCAAATGGCGCAAGGGCGAACTGGTGACGTTCAAGGCCAGCGAGTAATGACCCGGAACCGGGCCGACTTTCACCAACAGAACCAGGCTGGCGCACAAGCTGAAGCCTTGCGATTGTTCGAGCTCAAAGCTGTGCTGCAGGGCGCCTGGCTGAATTGGGTGGCGTCACAGATCTACGCGCTGCGGCCGGCGGAGTACGCCAGCATGGTCAGAAGAGAACTGGCGCGCTTGCAGGAAACTTCCGAAAATTGATCCATGCCCCTCGAAAGCAGGAACCTCTACTACAGTCAGTTGACTGATTATTCAGAGGCTTTGCGGTCTTCTGCCAGGCCATCCTGCGATTGCTGTGAACAGCGCGAGGTGCAAAAGCATGAAAGGTTTTCGACGGTTGCTGGCTGCGCTCCTGGCCACTTGCGGTTTGATGACATCACCCGTTCCGGTACTGGCCGCTCAGGCGCCTATACATTTCGCCGACCTGAACTGGGAAAGCGGCAGCCTGATTACCGACATTCTGCGGATCATTGTCGAGAAGGGGTATGGACTGCCGACCGACACCTTGCCGGGTACGACCATTACCCTGGAAACCGCCCTGGCCAACAATGACATCCAGGTGATTGGCGAAGAGTGGGCCGGGCGCAGTCCGGTGTGGGTCAAGGCCGAGGCCGAGGGCAAGGTCGCGAGCCTCGGCGATACGGTCAAGGGGGCCACCGAAGGCTGGTGGGTGCCGGAATACGTGATCAAGGGTGATCCGGCCAAGGGCATCAAGCCGATGGCGCCGGACTTGCGCAGTGTCAGCGACCTTCCCAGGTACAAGGACGTGTTCAAGGACCCGGAAACCCCGAACAAGGGGCGCTTCCTCAACAGCCCGATTGGCTGGACGTCGGAAGTGGTCAACAAGCAGAAGCTCAAGGCCTATGGGTTGGACGACAGCTATGTGAACTTCCGCAGCGGTTCGGGGGCGGCGCTGGACGCCGAAATCAGTTCTTCGATTCGCCGGGGCAAACCGGTGCTGTTCTATTACTGGTCGCCGACGCCGCTGCTCGGTCGTTTCAAACTGATCCAGCTGGAAGAGCCGCCATTCGACGCCGAAGCCTGGAAGACCCTGACTGACGCCGATAACCCCAATCCGCAACCGACCCGCTCGCTGCCCTCCAAGCTGTCCATTGGCGTGTCCACGCCGTTCCAGAAGCAATACCCTCAGATTGCCGAGTTCTTCGCCAAGGTTGATTTTCCGATCGAACCGTTGAACAAAGCCCTGGCTGAAATGAGCGAAAAACACACAGCGCCGCGTCAGGCGGCCGAGGATTTCATGAAGAAGCATCCCGACGTGTGGAAAGCGTGGGTGCCGAAGGAGGTGGCGGACAAGGTGTCTGCCGAGCTCAAATAAAGTGTGAGTCCGCGACCGCCTTCGCGAACAAGCCCGCTCCCACATTGGTTTCAGGGGACCAGAAATTGCGTCGACCTGGATCTGAAGTGGACGTGGGCTTGTTCGCAAAGCTTTTTGAAAGTTGCGTGTTGCCCCCTCGTTTATCAGCTTGCGTACCAGCGGTCGTGCACATCAAGAAAAGCCGGCTAGGATGATTTGACCAAATCCCTTTCAAGGATCTTCAACCATGACCTTTGCGTTGGCTCAATGGCTGGTGACGATATTTGCGGTGATTGCTCTGGTACACGTTTATTGGGCGTTCGGCGGCGAATGGGCGTCGGTGGCGGCCGTTCCTCAAGTGCCTCAGGAAGGCGGCAAGCCAATGCGCCCGGCCTTCAAGCCGCGAGGCTGGCTCACGCTAATGGTGGCGGCAGCCTTGATGGTGATAGCCCTGTTGGTGTGTTTGCGAGTCGGCTGGTGGTTGCCGCAGGTGCACCATCAAGTGTTGCAGTGGGTCATCAGTGCAGTTGCGCTGTTGCTGTTCGCCCGGGCCATTGGCGATTCGGAGCTGGTGGGTTTTTTCAAGGAGATAAAAGGTTCCAGGTTTGCCCGGTGGGATACCTGGGTTTACTCGCCGTTATGTGTGGTGTTGGGAGGCGGGCTGTTGGCGGTGGCCTGGATCTGAACAGCCAACCTGTAGGCTCGCTCCTATGTGTTTTCCGTACGCCGACTCGAAACCTCGGCCGGCACATCATCCCCAGCCATGCGCTTGCGAAAGAGTGCCGCCCGCGCCAGTAACAATGTCGTGACCGGAACGGTGATCGCCAGCAGGATCGGAATCAGCCAGGCATGCAGCACCGGCGTGGACTTCAACGCCGAAAAGTAGATGATCGAAGCCAAGGCCACGCACCATGCGCCCAACGTCGAAGCCAGGGCCGGCGGATGCATGCGCTGGAAGTAGTCCTTCATGCGCAGTAATCCCGTGGCGCCAATCAGCGCGAACAGGCCGCCGAGCACCAGCAGGATCGCCACCGGAATTTCCACCCAGAGAGACAGTTCTGCGTTCATTCGATCACCTCGCCGCGCAGCAGGAATTTCGCCAGGGCAAACGAGCCGACGAAGCCAAACAGCGCGATCAACAGCGCCGCTTCAAAATACGTGTCACTGGCATAGCGAATGCCCAGGGTCAGCATCATCAGCATCGCGATGATGTACAGATAATCCAGCGCCAGAACCCGATCCTGGGCTGACGGACCTTTGAACAGGCGGATAAGCGTAAGGATCATCGCCACGGAAAACAGGAACAGGCTGAGCAAAATCGCGTTCGACAGCAGGGGACTCATTCGAAGATCTCCATCAGCGGGCGCTCGTAAGTCACCTTGAAGTGTTCAATGAACTGCGCTTCGTCATCCAGATCGAAAACGTGCAGCAACAAAATGCTGCGGTCCAGCGCCAGTTCCGACCAGACTGTGCCGGGCACCACGGTGCAGATCATCGACAGCGCGGCCAGGCCATTGGCATCGCGCAGGTCCAGCGGCACTTTCACGAAGCGTGAGCGGGGCGGACGGCGGCCGGCATTCAGCACGCCCCAGGCCACGGCCAGGTTGGACGCCAGCACATCACGGCCCACCACCAGGAACAGGCGCAGGATCACCCCCGGTCGGCGAATGCGGATCGGCAGCGGGCGCAACTTGCGCATCATCAGTGGCGCACAGACCCCAAGCACGGCGCCCAGCAGCAGGTTGCCGGGGCTCATCGACAGGTTCAGCGCCAGCCACAACAGCCACAGGGCCAGTGACAACCACGGCGCAGGAAACAGACGCTTCATGGTTGAACCTCCAGCAGCGCAGCCCTGGCTTGCGGACCTGGCACCGCGCGGGTGCCGAGCACGGCCATCACGTATTGCTGCGGGTTGTTCAAGGCATGCGCGGCTGCCTGGGTATAACGCAACAGCGGCTCGGCCTGGAAGGTCAGCGCAATGCTCAACCCCAGCAGCGCGAAAATCGGCACGCACTCCAAGCGCCGCAGCACGGGCGATGGCCGTTCTGCCGGGGTCCAGAAACGCTGAATGCCCAGCCGCGAAAAAGCCAGCAGCGAGGCCAGCCCGGAAAGAATCAGCAATGCCAGCAAACCCCATGCGGCATTCGAGATCGGCGCTTCACTGCCATTGCCCAAACCCATGGGATTGAGCAGGGCGCTGAGCAGGCTCAGTTTACCGATGAACCCGGACAGCGGCGGCATGCCGATGATCAGCAAGGCGCAGGCGATGAAGCTCAGGCCGAGAAATGCCATGGTCCATGGAATCACTTGGCCGACCACGGCTTTGCGGTCGTCGTCGAGGTTGATGCCTTTGGCCGGATGCAGCGATTCCAGCGGCCGCGGCAGCATCTCGTTTTCATCCTCCAGCGGGATTTCGTTGGCCGAGCGCGAACGTTCGATCAACTCGGCCAGCAGGAATAGCGCGCTCAAGGCCAGGGTCGAACTGACCAGATAAAACAATGCCGCGCCAATCAGGTTGGGCTGGGCGAAGCCAATGGCCGACAGCAGAATCCCCGCTGACACCAGAATGCTCAGGCTGGCCATGCGTTCCAGGCGCTGCGCGGCAATGATCGCCACCGCTGCGCAAATGATGGTTGCCATGCCACCGTAGATCAGCCAGTCACCACCGAAGTACGCCGACGCTCCGGCCTGTCCGGAAAACAGCAGCGTCCACAGGCGCAGCAGGGTATAGATGCCGACCTTGGTCATGATCGCAAACATCGCGGCGACCGGCGCGCTCGCCGATGAATACGCCGGCACCAGCCAGAAGTTCAACGGCCACATGCCGGCCTTGGCCAGGAACGCTACCGCCAGAATCCCCGCGCCGGCATGCAGCAGTCCGCGATCGGCTTGCGCTACCAGCGGGATTTTCAGTGCCAGGTCCGCCATGTTCAGGGTACCGGTGACACCGTAGATCAGCGCTGCACCGATCAGGAACAGGGTCGAGGCCAATAGGTTGATCGAGATGTAATGCAACCCCGAAGACACCCGCGCCCGACCCGACCCATGCAGCATCAGGCCATAAGAAGCGGCCAGCAGCACCTCGAAGAACACGAACAGGTTGAACAGGTCCGCCGTGAGGAACGCGCCATACAAGCCCATCAACTGAATCTGGAACAGCGCGTGGAAGCTCGAGCCGGCGCTGTCCCAGCGCGCCATGGCGAACAGCAGGGCGCAGACGCCGATGATCCCGGTGAGCACCAGCATCAACGCAGACAGACGATCGACCACCAGCACCAGGCCGAACGGCACTTGCCAGTTACCCGGCAGGTACACGCCGATGGAGCCGGGCACGTCAGTGGTTTGCGTCCATTGCAGCAGCAGAACGGAGATGCCGAGTCCGAGCAGGCTGGAAAACAGATTGATTTTGGCTTTGAGCGGGCGATGTTTCTCGCCGAGCATCAGCATGATCGCGGCGGTCAGCAGCGGTAGCAGGATGGGCGCGGCGATCAGGTGCGTCATTGCATTCATTCTTTAGGCTCCCGGCCATCCACATGGTCGGTGCCGGTCAGGCCCCGGGAGGCCAGCAAAACCACCAGAAACAGCGCGGTCATGGCGAAACTGATGACAATCGCCGTCAGCACCAGCGCTTGCGGCAAGGGATCGGTGTAGTGCAGCAGGTCCTGCGGTACGCCGTCCTTGATGATCGGCTCTTTGCCGATGAACAGGCTGCCCATGCTGAAGATGAACAGGTTGACGCCATAGGACAGCAGGCACAGACCCATGACCACCTGGAACGTCCGTGGACGCAGGATCAACCAGACGCCGGACGCGGCCAGGACGCCGATGGCGATTGCGATGACTTCTTCCATCAGACGGCCTCCTTGATGGCGACGGGTTTCGGCTGGGCCGCGGTTTTGTGACCGCGGACCGATTGGTGCGCCAGCGCTGTGAGGATCAACAGCGTCGAACCGACCACCACCGCATACACGCCAACGTCGAAGAACAGTGCGCTGGCGAGGTGAATATCGCCCAGTAGCGGCAGGTCGAAATGCCAGGTATGCGTGGTCAGGAACGGATAGCCGACCACCATCGCACCAAGCCCGGTGAGTGTGGCGAACAGCAAGCCGACACTCATCCAGCGCAGCGGCCGCAGGCTCATTTGCGCCTCGACCCACTGGGTACCGGCAACCATGTATTGCAGGATGAACGCCACCGACATCACCAGCCCGGCAACAAAGCCGCCGCCCGGTTGGTTGTGCCCACGCATGAACAGGTAGAACGACACCACCAGCGCAATCGGCAGCAACAGGCGCACCAGCACCGCCGGCACCATCATGAAGCCGAGCGCGGTGTCGCTGGCGTGACGCGGGTTGACCAGGTCGGTGACCACGTCAGGCGCGAGCAAACGCTGTTGAGCGGGCAATTGCAGGCTTTCTTTCGGTGGGCGGAACCGCCGCAGCAGGGCGAACACCGTCAGCGCCACAGCCGCCAGTACGGTGATTTCGCCGAGGGTATCGAAGCCGCGGAAGTCCACCAGCATGACGTTGACCACGTTGCTGCCGCCACCTTCGGGCAAGGCTCGGCTGAGGTAGAACGAAGAAATGTCGTTGGGTGTCTGGCGCGTCAGCATCGCGTACGACAGCAACGCCATGCCGCCGCCGACCACGATCGACAGCAACAGGTCGCGGATACGCCGGATGCGCGCCTTGCGCAGGCTGCTCGGCAGTGGCGAAACCTCTTCGATCCGTCGCGGCAACCAGCGCAGGCCCAGCAGGATCAGCACGGTGGTCACCACTTCGACCACCAGTTGTGTCAGGGCCAGGTCCGGCGCCGAGAACCAGACGAAAGTCACACAGGTCATCAGACCGCAGACACTGACCATGGTCAGGGCCGCGAGACGGTGGTACTTGGCCTGATACGCCGCGCCGAGTGCGCAGGCAATCGCCAGCAACCAGAGGATGACGAACACGATCGAACCCGGAATTTTCGGCCGGTCGCCCCAGCTCAAGCTGCTGTGCAGCATCGGAATCAACCCGGCCAGTACGGCGGCGAGGACCATCAGGAACAATTGGGTTTGCAGGCGCTTGGTACTGATGCGCCGTTCCAGGCGCCGGGCCATGTGCATCTTGAGCACCAGCGTCAGTTCGAACAGGCGCTTGCCGTTCAATCGACCCACCAGCGGCGGATGGCTGAAGCGACCGCGCTTGAGCTGGTTGCGCAACAGCAGGTAGAGCAGCACACCACAGGACATGGCGATCAGGCTCATGATCATCGGCGCGTTCAGGCCATGCCAGATGGCCAGGCTGTACTCCGGCAATTGACCGCCAACCACCGGCTGCGCCGCCGCCGCCAGCAACGGGCCGACCACTTGCGCGGGGAAGATCCCGACCACCAGGCAAGTGAACACCAGCAGCTCGACCGGCGCGCGCATCCAGCGCGGCGGCTCATGCGGGGTGTGGGGCAAATCGGTGGCGGGCGGGCCGAAGAACACATCCACGGTGAAGCGCAGGGAGTAGGCGACGCTGAAGGTCCCGGCGATGGTCGCGACGATCGGCAACGTCGCTTCGACCCAGGCCGTGGCGTTGATGAACACGGTTTCGGCGAAGAACATTTCCTTCGAGAGAAAGCCGTTGAGCAATGGCACGCCGGCCATGGAGGCGCTGGCGACCATGGCCAGGGTTGCGGTAAACGGAATCAGTTTGACCAGGCCGCTGAGTTTACGAATGTCGCGGGTGCCGCTTTCGTGGTCGATGATCCCGGCGGCCATGAACAATGAGGCCTTGAACGTGGCGTGGTTAAGAATGTGGAACACCGCGGCGACGGCGGCCAGCGGGCTGTTCAGGCCGAGCAGCAGGGTGATCAGGCCCAGGTGGCTGATGGTCGAATAGGCCAGCAGACCCTTGAGGTCGTTCTGGAACATCGCGCAGTAGGCACCGAGCAACAGGGTGCAGGCCCCGGCGCCGCTGACGATGTAGAACCATTCTTCACTGCCGGACAGCGAAGGCCACAGCCGCGCCAGCAGAAACACACCGGCCTTGACCATCGTCGCCGAGTGCAGATAGGCCGACACCGGTGTCGGCGCCGCCATGGCGTGGGGCAGCCAGAAGTGGAAGGGGAACTGCGCACTTTTGCTCAGTGCGCCGATCAGGATCAGGGGGAGCAGGATAGGGTAGAGGGCATGTGCGCGAATCAGCTCGCCGGCGGCCAGGACCTTGTCCAGGTCATAGCTGCCGACCACATGGCCGAGCAACATGACCCCCGCCAGCAGGCACAATCCGCCGGCGCCGGTGACCATCAGCGCCATGTAGGCGCCACGCCGCGCATCGGCGCGGTGGTGCCAGTAGCCGATCAACAGGAACGAAAAGAGGCTGGTCAGCTCCCAGAAAAATACCATCTGGATCAGGTTGCCCGAGATCACCAGCCCCAGCATGGCCCCCATGAACGCCAGGAAAAACGCGAAGAACCGTGGCACCGGATCATCCGGCGACATGTAGTAACGGGCGTACAGCGACACCAGCGCGCCGATGCCCAGCACCAGCATCGAAAACAGCCAGGCAAAACCGTCCATGCGCAGGACGAAATTCAGCCCCAGGCTCGGCAGCCAGAAGAATTCTTCACGGATCACGCCGCCATCGGCGATTTGCGGGTACAGGAGGGCGACCTGGACGGTGCCGATCAGGGCAACCAGGCCAGCCAGCAGCGATTCGGTATTACGCGCATTGTGTGGCAGCACTGCTGCCAGACAGCTGCCCATGAAAGGCAGAAGCAGTAGAACTATCAGGGACATAGGCTTCTAATCTGCGGAAGTTTGTGAAGCATCATACGTGCCAGCTCCCGGATCACCAAACGCCAAGCTGTCGCAGAATCCTACAAGGTAGACGGAAAAAGCCTGTTTCACATGGTTTCAAGCAACAGCTTTGCCGATCGTTCCCACGCTTTGCGTGGGAGTGCCTCAATGGACGCTCCGAGTCCGGCTGTAAAGGGACGCGGAGCGTCCCGGGCTGCATTCCCACGCAAAGCGTGGGAACGATCAATGCTCCGCTTCGCGGTCCAGATCGTCCTCGATTTCAACAGCCGCCTTACCCTTGGTCT
The DNA here is from genome assembly GCF_004307635.1 of Pseudomonas sp. Sample_22. Taxonomy (NCBI): domain Bacteria; kingdom Pseudomonadati; phylum Pseudomonadota; class Gammaproteobacteria; order Pseudomonadales; family Pseudomonadaceae; genus Pseudomonas; species Pseudomonas sp. Sample_22. Next base: position 134,911 of record NZ_RCNY01000048.1, on the reverse strand, counting down.
TCAACTCACTGACAATCACCGCCGCCACGATCAACCCTGCGCCCAGCAAGGCAATCGCCGGCAAACGTTCCCCGGCAATGCGGCCGACAATCCCGGCCCACACCGGCTCGCCGGCATAAATCAACGTAGCGCGGGTCGGCGAAACGCTCTTCTGTGCCCAGTTCATCGCCACCTGGATCGCCGCACTTGCCGCGCCCAACCCCAAGGCGCTGCACAACAGTAGCCAGGAGAAGTCCGGAATATGTTCCTGGGTCGGCACTACCATCAGGAACGACAGCAGGGAAGTGACTGCCAGTTGCACTACCGTCACGCGTTTAACATCGACCTGGCCGGCAAAGTTGCTGATCAGAATGATCTCCGCCGCAATGGCAATCGCGCTGATCAATGTGGCAATTTCACCGGGGCTGAAATTCAGCTCAGCGCCGGAAGGCCCCGACAGCAGCATCAATCCGGTAAACGCCAACATGATCCCGATGCTCGGCATCAGCCCCGGTCGACGGCCCAGCACCAGCCATTGCAGCAATGGTACAAAAGGCACGTAAAGCGCAGTAATGAACGCCGACTGGCTGCTGGGAATACTCTGCAAGCCAACGGTCTGCAAGCCGTAACCGAGCATGATTGCCACGCCGATAAAGGCGCCGGCCTTGAGTTCGAACAAAGTAAGTTGTCGCAGGCTGCGCCAGGAGAACAAGGCGACGATGATGGCGGCAGCGGCAAAGCGCAGGCCGACGAAAAACATCGGACCGCTGACGGTCATCGCATGCTGGACCAGCAAAAAGGTCCCGCCCCAGACCATGGTGATCAACACCAGTACGCATTCGGCCTTGCTGAGCCGAAGGAAGCGGGAGGAATTCTGAGAGGTGTTCGCCGACGTCATGATCTTGCGTGCTACCTGAGGGGGACGCACAATGCGCCGGAAGTTGGGCAGTATACTGCGCAGCACCATCAAGTGAGCAATATAGTGCACAAAGATTCCACGCAACGGGCTTCGGTCCTCCAGCACGTCAGCCAGAACGTTCGACGTCTGCGTCATGCCGCCGACATGAGCCAGAGTGCTTTGGCGGAAAAGTCCGGTGTCAGCCGCCGCATGCTGGTGGCTATCGAAGCCGGTGAAAAGAACGTCAGCCTGACCACGCTCGACCGTGTGGCCGAGGCGTTGGACGTGGCGTTCAGCGATCTGATCCAGGCGCCCGATGCCCGCGACCATAGCCGCATCAACGAACTGGCCTGGGCCGGTACGATCCCTGGCAGCAAGGCCGTATTGCTGGCCAAGGCCAATGCCACCCGAGAAGTCGAACTGTGGGAATGGCGCCTTGAACCGGGCGAGCATTATCCGTCGGAGCCGGATGCCGATGGCTGGAGCGAGCAGTTCTACGTCTTCGAAGGTTGCCTCACCGTGATGGTGGGCGATGTACCGCACACGATCGCCGCTGGTGAGTTTTTCATGTTCTCCAGTAACCAACCGCATTCCTATCGCAACGATGGATCGGTGGCGGTGCGGTTCGTGCGTAACGTGGTGATTTGAGCCAGTCAAGTGGCGTCAGCGAGTTGCTGGTCAAGGCGAATTGCATGATGTCTACTCAGGTAAACAGGGAACAGTGAGAACGGCATGAGTGAAACCCAAAGCGGACAGGCGCCCGACGCCATTCGTCACGCGGACATCCTGATCATCGGTGGTGGCCTCAGCGGCGCGATGTTGGCGGCGCAGTTGTTGCGTCTGCCGGGCAAGCGCAACTTGCTGGTGATCGAACCGCGCGCCGAACTTGGCCGCGGCGAGGCCTACAGCGCTGTGGAGCTGGGCCATACGCTCAACGGCAACGCCGCGCGCATGAGCGTCGACCCGGACAACGCCGATGACCTGACCCAATGGCTGACCGAATACATTGCCGCCGGTGGCTGGCCGGAATCGGATGAGCAGCCTGTGCCGATCAGTGAATTGTTCCCGCCGCGGGGGATATTCGGCCTGTATGTGCAGCAGCGTCTGGCCGAGGCGCAGGTGGTGGGCGCTCTGCACGGTTCGACGGTCGAACATGTGCGCGCCGAGGTGGTGGATCTGCAAACCGATGCGCAATCGGTGCGTTTGCATTTGAGCGACGGCCAGCGCTTGCAGGGCTCGTTCGCGGTGCTCGCCACCGGAATGTTCCCCGCCGCGCGCACACCGCAAACCCAATCCAGTGGCTTGAACGCGGCGGCGCTCGATCCGTGGGATGTGGCGGCGATGCAGCAGCTCGATCCACAGTCGACAGTGCTGATCATCGGCTCTGGCCTGACCATGGTCGATGCCGTGGTGTCGTTGGAACAGGCCGGGCATCGCGGGCCGATCGAGGTGTTTTCCCGTCACGGCTTGCTGCCCCACGTGCGGCGGCAACCACCGGCCTGGGTGGATTTTCTCGCGCAGGACCACAGTATCCGCACACCTCGCCAGTTGATGCGCGAACTGCGTCGACATTGCCGCGAAGCCATCGCCCAGGGCATCGACTGGCAAGCGCCGCTGGATACGGTGCGCGCGCATATCGGTCGCTTGTGGAATCAGGCGACCGATGTGCAGCGCCGACAGTTTGTCCGCCACGTGCGACCATGGTGGGAAAGCCATCACCACCGCTCGCCACCCCTGAGCGCCGAACTGGTGGAGCGCTTGCACGGGGAAGGGCGGTTGCGGATTCAAGCCGCATCGTTCAAAGGGCTGGAGCCTGCTGCGAACGGTGGCGTGAGCATTCGTATTCGTCGCAGAGGTGAAGCGCAAACGGTTGTCGTCAGTGGCGCGGCGTTGATCAACTCCAGCGGCATCGAGTACGACTGGCGGCGGGTGGCGCGGCCATTGCCCCAGCAATTGCTGGCACGTGGGCTGATTCGGCCCGGGCCATTGGCGCTGGGAATTGCCGCCGAAGCAGACGGTGCGCTGCTGGACGCCGAAGGGCGGACTGCTGAGCGGTTGTTCGCCATGGGGCCGCCATTGCGCGGGATGTGGTGGGAAAGTACGGCGGTCACTGACGTCGCAAGCCAGGCCAAGGCCCTAGCCGCTCGTCTGGTGACATCGCAAATGCTCGGGGAATGACGCTGTGGCGAGCGAGCTTTCTCACGCTTGAGTGCGTAGCGCTCACAAAAACCTGGGGCCGCTGCGCAGCCCAGCGCGAGCAAGCTCGCTCGCCACACCACACACCACAAATGCAGAAACCCCGCTTGTTTGGCGGAGTTTCCTGTTTCAAGCAGCCCAAGGCCGTTGATCAATAACGCTGATATTTGGAGC
>NZ_RCNY01000048.1:131401-131654 GCF_004307635.1 Pseudomonas sp. Sample_22 | reverse complement strand
GTTTCCTGTTTCAAGCAGCCCAAGGCCGTTGATCAATAACGCTGATATTTGGAGCCGAACTCGGGGGACATAGAGCTTGCTCGCCAGTTGTCTTTCGGGGAATGAAGTTGTGGCGAGCGAGCTTGCTCGCGCTTGAGTGCGTAGCGCTCACAAAAACCTGGGGCCGCTGCGCAGCCCAGCGCGAGCAAGCTCGCTCGCCACACCACACACCACACACCACACACCACACACCACACACCACACACCACACACC
>NZ_RCNY01000048.1:0-131391 GCF_004307635.1 Pseudomonas sp. Sample_22 | reverse complement strand
CACACCACACACCACACACCACACACCACACACCACACACCACACACCACACACCACACACCACAAATGAAGAAACCCCGCTTGTTTGGCGGGGTTTCCTGTTTCAAGCAGCCCAAGGCCGTTGATCAATAACGCTGATATTTGGAGCCGAACTCGGGACGGTTTTCGGCGACGTAGAGTTTGCTCGCCTGGTTGTCTTTCTGGTCAACGCCGACGGTGTTCACGTTCAGCGTGGCCGGTTGGCTGACTTTGGCTGCTGCAACGGCTGGCGCAGTCGCGTGTGGGGCGGCGATGGCGGAAGTAGCGCCGAGAACCGAGAGGGCGAATCCAAGACCGATGATGCTTTTCATGGTGTTGCTCCAGAGGGTGGGGAGAAGATGTGGCCACTGTAGTGCTGGAGCATCGCGATGAGAAAACACCCTGACGCATAGTCGTTATCGAGAACAATGATCTTTCGGCGATGATGCGGCAGCCCTGTGGGCGCTAGCTCCCACAGGGACTGTGTTGTCAGGTCAGTCGCGATCAGTAGCGCTGATACTTGGAGCCGAACTCGGCGCGATTTTCGGCGACGATTACGCCACCGCGCACGGCGTTGCTCGGGATCGAGGCGACGCGTTCGCGCAGTTCTTGCAGGCGATCGGCACCCCCTTCGGCCACGCGGTTCTGGATCAGGCGATCAGAGCCACCTTCGGCCACGCGGTTCTGGATCAGCCGGTCAGAACCCCCTTCGGCCACGCGATTTTGTTGCAACCGGTCCGAACCGCCTTCTGCCAGTAGCGACTGGATCTGGCTGTGGGAAACGGTATTCGACGTATTCGCCGATGCCAGGTTCGACAGGCCAAGACCGCCCACCAATGCGAGGCCGAGTGCCAGGGACGAAACTTTCGAGAAGTTGATCATGGGTAATTCTCCGTGCGCTTAAGTGTGAGGGGGTCAGTAGCTCGTGCTATCTGGTGTTCACAGTTAAACGCCGGGGTGTATCGCTGATGTGTGCCTGAAACGCTCGAAATCGGCTTTTACGTATCCCGGGAAGTATCTTATACAAACGGATACAAAACCTTCGGTTAACGCTTATACCTGCGCATCGAGCATTTCCACCGGGTAGGAAAAAACATAGCCCTCGCTGCGTACCGTCTTGATGTAGGTCGACTCCCGTGAATCGTCCTTGAGTCGCTGGCGCAAGCGGCTGACCAGCAAGTCGATGGAACGGTCGAACAGGTCGGCATCGCGGCCCTGGGTCAGGTTGAGCAGTTGATCTCGGCTCAGCACCCGTTGCGGGTGGTCGAGGAACACGCGAAGCAATCGGTACTCGGCGCCACTGAGGGCGACCAGGGTATCGTCTTCATCCAACAGGTGACGGGCGGTGGTATCCAGGCGCCAGCGGCCGAAACTGAGCAGGCGGCCGGTTTCAGTGACTAATAGGTTGGGTGGCAGCATCCGGGTGCGGCGCAGTACAGCGTTGATCCGGGCCAGCAGTTCCCGGGCGGCGAAGGGTTTGGTCAGGTAGTCGTCGGCGCCCATTTCCAGGCCGAGTATGCGGTCGGTCTCGTCATTGCGCGCAGTGAGCATCAGGATGGGCGTGGCTTTGTGTTTGCCTGAGCGCAGTTCGCGGCACAGGACCAGGCCGTCATCGCCGGGCAGCATGATATCGAGGACGATCAGGTCGACCTGATTGGTTTCGAGGAAGCTGCGCATGTGCCGGCCGTCGGCGACCATGGTGGTGCGCAGGCCGTTCTTTTTCAGGTAGTTGCCCACCAGTTCGCGAATTTCGCGGTCATCATCAACGATCAGGATGTGGTTGACGTGGTCCATGAATCGATTCTCTTGTTCTTCGTCGGTTGTGCATTTTTGGGCAACGGTGAACCTTTTTGCCGTATCGCCCTTGTAGGAGCAAGGCTTGCCCGCGATGACGGTGGGACAACCCACAGTGATGTCGACTGATACTACGTCATCGCGGGCAAGCCTTGCTCCTACAGGAGGAGTGGCCGACCCGGCATTGCATTCAGGCGTTCTGTGGCCACAAAGACAACAAGCCGAAGCCAAGGCTTCGGCTTGTGTCTATTGCTTGACCGTCAGGCAACCACGCGATAACACGGCACATAAGCCGCGCCACCCGGGAGTTTCATCCGGTGTTGGGCAACGAAGGCTTTGAGCAGCAGGTCCAGCGGCTGCATGATCGCGGCGTCACCGCGGATCTGGTAGGGGCCGTGTTGTTCGATCAGGCGAATGCCCTTGTCCTTGACGTTGCCGGCGACGATGCCTGAGAACGCGCGGCGCAGGTTGGCGGCCAGTTCGTGGGCTGGCAGGTCGCGGCTCAGTTTGAGGTTGGCCATGTTTTCGTGGGTTGGGTCGAACGGTCGCTGGAAGCCTTCGTCGATTTTCAGCAACCAGTTGAAGTGGAACGCGTCGTTGCGCTCGCGGCGGAACTGCTTGACCGCTTTGAGGCCCAGGGTCATCTGCCGGGCGACTTCTGCCGGGTCATCGATGATGATCTGATAATGCTGCTTGGCGTCCTCACCGAGGGTGGCGCCGACGAAGGCGTCGAGTTGCTCCAGGTACGGTGCGGCGTGTTTGGGGCCGGTGAGGATGACCGGGAAGGGCAGGCCTGCGTTGTCCGGATGCATCAGGATGCCGAGCAGGTAGAGAAATTCTTCCGCCGTACCGGCACCGCCCGGGAAGATGATGATGCCGTGGCCGACGCGGACGAAGGCTTCCAGGCGTTTTTCGATGTCTGGCAGGATCACCAGTTCGTTGACGATCGGGTTCGGCGCCTCGGCGGCGATGATCCCCGGTTCGGTCAGGCCAAGGTAACGACCGCCATGGATACGCTGTTTCGCGTGGGCGATGGTGGCGCCTTTCATCGGGCCTTTCATCACGCCAGGGCCACAACCGGTGCAGACGTCGAGGCTGCGCAGGCCCAGTTCATGGCCGACTTTCTTGGTGTATTTGTATTCTTCGGTGTTGATCGAGTGGCCGCCCCAGCACACCACGATCTTCGGCTCGACGCCGGGGCGCAGGGTGCGGGCGTTGCGCAGCAGGTGGAAGACGTAGTCGCTGATACCCTGGGAGGTGCTCAGGTCGATGCGTTGGCTGTCGAGTTCGTTTTCGGTGTAGACGATGTCGCGCAAGGCGCTGAACAGCATTTCACGGGTGCTGGCGATCATTTCGCCGTCGACGAAAGCATCGGCGGGGGCGTTCAGCAATTCCAGGCGCACGCCGCGGTCCTGTTGGTGAATGCGGATTTCGAAGTCCTTGTAGGCTTCGAGGATGGTCTTGGCGTTGTCGACGTGGGCGCCGGTGTTGAGGATGGCCAGGGCGCATTGGCGGAAGATGTTGTAGGTACTGCCGGATCCGGCTTCGCTCAGTTGCTGGACTTCCCGCTGGGAGAGTGTTTCCAGGCTGCCTTTCGGGCTGACCGAGGCGTTGATTACTTGTCGTTGGGTCATTCAATGATCCTTAAAACGATGTCATTCCCACAGAAACAACGAATGGCATCCGAATAGTGTGTATCCATGAAAGAAGATGGCACGAACTTCGTGGTCTCGCCATGTCCCCGTTTGACGATGAAAAGATGAAAAGGAGCCCCAGCATAGCTAAATCCCTCGCAGAGGCGATAATGCCCCGCAGTCTTTTTGACGCAGAATCTTTTTACCACCGAAGAAAAGGAATCCCGACGCCATGTTCGAAATCCAGCCGATGGACGCCCAAACCTACCGTCAACAGACACGGCGCAGCACGTTGATCATCGCCGTAGTCTTCGTGGCGCTGGCGATGGTGCTCTCGACGGCGGCGGTGGCGTTGTTCGGCGAAACTGGCGGCGACAACCTGCGGTTCAACATCGGCGGTGTGTTTGCCGCGGTGTTGCTGATGGCGGCACTGATGCGCAAAGTGTTCTGGACCCAGGAGTGGATGGCGCCCGCGGTCTATAGTTGGCAGCTCAAGCGCAGCTTGATGAGCGTCACCAATGTCATGCACCACGTCACAGCCGCCGTGGAGGCGGGCGATCCGACGGCTATGAAACTGCTACGGTTCTATCATCTGGGCTTGAGCCAGATGCACGAGCTGGACGGCAATTCCAGCGACCATGGCGCATTGAATCGGGAGATGCAGCAACACGCGGCGCGGATGCAAGTGCTGGGCATTGATCCCGAGCAGCCGCGCCTGGATCCGGCGTGGCTGGAGGCAGTCAAGCGAACATCAGGCTAACCCCGATGGTGTGGCTATCCCGGGGAAGGCATAGTGGGAAGACATCGAGCAGGAAGCCTCGGTATTTCCAATAATCAAGGAGCGAGCGGCATGGGGCATCCGTCCATTTACGATCGTATCGAAAACAGCCGGCCTGGAATTGCCCGACTGAAGATTCGCTCCGCGGTAACGCTGCTGGTTGCGGTGTGCCTGTCGATGGTGGTGATTGTCATCTGGGAGGCCTGGAGCTCTCGCCAGTACCATCTGCGCGACAAGGAAGTGGCGATGTCCAACCTTGCGCAGACCCTGGCCTCGCAGGCGCGTTCGACGATCAAACAGGCGGATACGCTGCTGTTTACCTTGGTCGATCGCCTCGAAAATGATGGTTTCGATGCCGGCCGGATCAGTCGCTTGCAGCGCCTGCTCAGTGCCCAACGCAGTGAACTGAGTCAGATTCACGGCCTGTTCGTGTATGACGAAACCGGGCAATGGATTGCCAACTCAAACGGCGCGGAAGTGGGCGTGGCCAACAATTCCGACCGTGAATACTTCATTTACCATCGCGACCATCCCGATCGCGGCCCACACATCGGCCCATCGATCAAGAGCCGTTCCAGCGGTGAATGGATCCTGACCGTGTCGCGGCGGATCAACCATCCTGACGGCAGCTTCGCCGGCGTAGCGCTGGCAACCATTTATCTCAGTCACTTCCTGCAGCTGTACGACAGCATCGACATCGGCAGCAACGGTGTGATCAGCCTGATCGCCGACGATGCCAGCATTATCGTGCGCAGACCGTTCCATGACGCAGACATCGGTACCAGTCTGAGCAAGAGTCCGCTGTTCACCCAACTGCTGCCCGTCAGCAGTTCGGGAACGGCGACAATTACATCGGTCATCGACGGCGTCGAGCGAGTGACGGGCTATCGTCGGGTCGAAGGTTATCCGCTGATTGTCTTTACCGCGTTGAACAAAGACGAAGTGTTGACCAGCTGGCGCAAGGAGTCGCTGCTCAGTGCCGCCATCGTCTCGTTGCTGCTGGCATTTCTGGGAGTGCTGGGTTATCGCCTGATCAAGTTGATGAAACAGCAAAATCGCATCCAGGCCGAACTGCTTGGCGCTCAGGACAAGTTGCTGGAGGTCAATCGCAACCTGGAACTGTTGGCGCTGGAAGACGCGCTCACCGGGCTGGCCAACCGGCGTCAGTTCGATCTGTTCATTCAGGCCGAAGCCGGGCGTGCCCGACGCAACCAGACCGGGCTCGCGCTGCTGATGATCGATGTCGATTATTTCAAGGCTTTCAATGATCGCTACGGTCACTTGGCCGGCGACGAGTGCTTGCGCAAGATCAGTGCGATCATCGTCGATACCATCAAGCGCCCCGGTGATCTGGCGGCGCGTTTCGGTGGTGAAGAGTTTGCCGTGGTGTTGCCCGGGACCGATTACGTCGGGGCATTTCTGCTGGCGGAGAAAATCCGTGGCGCGGTGCTTGCCAGCGGCCTGGAGCACAGTGAGAGCCCTGAAGGCGTGGTGACGGTCAGTGTCGGAGTCTGTGGCTACGACGCGGTTTCCCAAAGCGCTACCGATGACTTGATCGGTGCTGCCGACAAGGCCTTGTATGTGGCCAAGGCCAGCGGCCGCAACATGAGCGTCATCGCCAATTGAAGTCCGGACCTGACGCTGTCTGCGCTTGCTCGCCACCGCCACCGCCACCGCCACCAGGCACGGTGGCTTCGGTGAAGCTCTTTCAAGCGAAACGCCGTTTGATCACCTGACTATAGACCAGCACGTTGACCAGCAGTACCAGACCCGCCAGCCCCAGTTGAATCGCCGGGGTCAGGCCGCTCGGATAAATCAGCGGCCACACATAATGCTCGATGAAACCGGCGCCATAACCGCTTTGCCCGGCGGCGTGGCGCATCAGGTTTTCCCAGCGCGTCAACGGGCAGGGCAGGTGGAACAACTCCACCGCGATACCCCACGCGACGCAAGGCAGGTGCCACCAGATCAGACGGCGCCACTTGAGCAGCAACAACCCGCCGAACAAGACGAACACAATGAACGCCAGGTGAAACAGCACCAATCCATCGGCGGCGATTCGGTAATGCATGTCGACTCTCGAAGGTGTCAGGCAATCGCTCTATGGTACTCGGGCGCAACAGGTTCTTAGCAATGCGCAAGATTGTTCGAGCCATCGGCCGCGACTGCTGGCAAAGTCGCATGTCTTTTCTTCTGGTTACAGAGCGTTATGTCCAAATCACACTTGCCGCGCAGTGCGTTTCTTCGCGGCGCCGCAGCGATCATGCCGTTGTCCCTGGCCACCGCGCCCTGGGGTTTGTTGGCTGGCTCCATGGCCATCGAAGCCAATCTCACGCCCCTGCAAGGGCAGGGGCTGTCGAGCATCGTATTTGCCGGCGCCGCGCAACTGGTGGCCATCGGCATGCTCAAGGGCGGTGCCGGGGTCTTTTCCATCCTGCTGACCACGCTGTTGCTGACTTCCCAGCATTTGCTGTACGGGATGAGCATGCGCTCGGTGATTTCGCCCTTGCCGGGTCGCTGGCGAGTGGGCTTGGGGTTCCTGCTCACCGACGAATTGTTTGCCTTGACCAGCCAGCACGACAAACAGCAGTTCGACCGCTGGTACGCCTTGGGTGTCGGCCTGACGTTCTACATTGCCTGGAACCTCTTCACCCTTGCCGGCATTGTCTTGGGCAGCAGCATTCCCGGTCTGGAACACATAGGGCTGGATTTCTCCATCGCGGCCACGTTCATTGCGTTGATCACCCCGGTGGTGCGCAATGTGCCGACCGTGGTCTGCGTGGCTGTTTCGCTGTTCTGCTCGGTGCTGTTCAGCTATTGGCAATGGGGCTCGGCATTGGTGCTGTCGGGACTGGCGGGCATGACCGCCGGGTTTATCTGCAACAAGTTTCAGGGAGCACGCACATGATGGTCTGGGCAGTGATCATCGGCATGGGCGTGCTGGTGTTTCTCAATCGTTACGTGTTTCTCGAACCGCGGCTGCCGGTGCGCCTGAGCAGTAATGCCCGGCAGTTTCTGGGCTTCGCCGTGCCCGGGATGTTGACCGCCATCTGTGGGCCGATTGTGTTCATGCCCGAGAAGCAACTGAACCTGCAATGGGACAACCCGTACCTGATCAGCTCATTGGTGGCGATCGGCCTGGTGCTCTACACCCGCAACACTTTGCTCAGCATGTTGTTGAGCATGGGCTTCTTCTTTTTGCTGCGCTGGTGGCTGTGAACCGGGCAAAGGAATGTGTTCTACGCTTAAAACTGACGAACAATCCCTTCAGGAAGAGAGGTGAACATGGCGAACGACCCCAAGCGTCCGGACCCGGACGACGACATGGATGAGCCGACAGAAGAGGAGCTTGAGCAACAGAGAAAATCGGAAAAGACCTGGAAGCATGACGACAGTCGCGAACTGTCGGATCGCGATATCGAAATCCCGTTGAAACCCTGACCGAAATACGTCCCTGTAGAGCTGCTGCAAGCTGCTCTACAGGGACGGCACGAAATGAAAGAGACTCACTGAGTCTCTGCTAATACGAAGGTTGCAAGCGCGGGAATCAGGCGTCGTCCGACGGCACGAAGTCGGGATGAGCGGCCCGAAAACCCAATGTCTTGTCGATCCAGGCGTTCAGTTCGTTAACCATCACCGGGTGCTTGCCCGGGTAGCTCTTGAGGGTTGAACTCAGGACCTCGTTGATATTGGGAATTGAACGCAAGTTACGGGTCTGTATGTATTGCCCGATAAAACAGTCGAGTTGGTAGTGTTCTGTCTTTGTAAGATAAACACACGCCAGACCCACGACATGATTATTTGTAAAATCGTCGCGCAATTTAGTTCTCTGCAAGGCTTGAGTGTAAGGGGATTTCCTTAAGGGCTGACTCTCTGGTCAGCTGATGGCGTAGCTGGAAATACGGCGCGGATAGTAGCGGTAGCGACAAAAAATGTATGCAAAGCGACGCTCTGGTCAGACCAGCGGTAATACGCCAACTGCGATATTAGTTAATAGAAACAGTCAAGATGCAACTTGCATCTGTATTTTCCGTAATAACTAACGTTTATGCATGCATCATTGTTGTTATTGACAGGCTCAGGTCACTTCAGCGATTAAATCCGAGCCCTGGTTTCTGGTATTGCCAACCGCTTTGTCGACCTTGTGCCAGTTGAATACGTCACTGGGTTCACCTTGCAGAAGTACCATTTGCTCCGCGCGCTCCCGAGGTGTGGCCGGGTCCAGCCACTCCTGCGCCAGTTCTGCCGAAAACACCACCGGCCGACGGTCATGGATATCGAGCATGCCGCCGGCGCTGTCGGCGGTAATGATGACAAAGCCGTCGTCATCTCTGGGTGCTGCGTCGCCCACCGGGAATTGACCGATGGCTGCACAGAAGATCGGTCCTCCATCACGTCGTCGAATCAGCCAGGGCTGCCGCGTGCCATCCCCGGCATCGACCCATTCGAACCAGTTGTCGACCGGGCAGATTGCGCGGTGTGGCCAGATCGCCCGGAAGAACGGGCCGTGGGCGACTTTCTCGACCCGCGCATTGATCGGCGCGGCCCGATCTTTGGCCCAGTGCGGGCGCCAACCCCAGCGCTGTGAATCGGCATGCAGGCCGTCATCCTCCCGATGCAGCAGCGCCAATTGGGTGGTGGGCGCCGCGTTGTAGCGCGCCAGAGGCTGATCGCCGACGTGATTGATCAGCGCGTCGGGAATGCTCAGCACCGCCACGAAATCGTGAATGCCCCGGTATTGCGACAAGCGTCCGCACATCGTTGAATCCTCCGGCAGGAGAATTCAGCTTAGCCGCCTCATTGCCTGGTTTGGGACAAAACTTCCAGGAGCGAGGCTTTTTGGCGAAGTACGCTGGCACAGTAAACGAGCCCCGGAACCAAACACTGTGTACCCTTATCCAACTTCGGCCCGCAGTATCCTGCGGGCCGAAGATGGATGAACGGGCGAAGGAATTTTGCCGTTTGACGTGTTGACCGCACGGGTCTGGCCAAAGGCAAAACATGAAACACTGGTTCAAGCTACTCATGACATGCACGATGGCCGTCAGTCTGCTGGGCTGTATCGCGGCTCCCATCGAAATGACCGCGCAAACCGAACAGCGGCTGCGTGCGCAACCACCGATTCGTTTCCTGCTGACCTTCGATGACGGTCCTTCCGCATCGAGCTTCTGGAACCCCACTGAAGCCGTGCTCGACAGTCTGGCAGTCAATCCGCTGCAACCGGGCATCAAGGCGGTGTTCTTCGTGCAGACCCGGGCATCAAGGGCGGGCGGCAGCGAGATCGGCCGTGCAATCATGCACCGCGAACGCGATGCCGGGCACATCCTGGCCTTCCACACCGCCACGCCATCGCATACCAATCATCGCTCTCTGGATGCGCAGGAACTGGATCAAGCGCTCACCGATGGCAGTGCTGATATCGCCGCAATCAGTGGTACGCCTCCCACGCTGGTTCGCCCGCCATTCTGGAGTTACGACAAGCGCACTTTCGCTGCCTACCAGCAGCACGGCTTGCATGTGTTGCTGACCGACCTGAGCGCCAATGACGGCAAGATCTGGGGCTTCAATGCCAGCCCGCGGCGCCGCTCGCACATGCTGCGTTCAATGTCTGAAGTACGCGAGCGCATCGCCCGTGGTGAACTGCCAGTGGTGGACGGGGTGATTCCGGTCGTGGTGACCTTCCATGACCTCAATCGCTACACCGCCCGGCATACCCGTGAATACCTGCAGATTTTGCTCGACAGCGCCCGGGCGACTGGCGTCAGGACCGCAAGCCAGCCGTTCTACGACGACACAGCGGCGCTGCAACGAGCGGCGATGGCGCGTACGTTGCGCGACAGTGCGCAGCCGGTTGAACTGCCGGGTGTCTGGAACTGGATCTGGAAGGACAATCCTCATTGAAGAATTTGTTCAAAGTGAGAGGTATTTAACGCTTTTCGCTGGCGCAAAACGGGCAAAGCCGATCTATGCTCAGACGGATCCAACCCACTCAACTGTCGCCGAGGCACCGGCCATGGTTCCTATTTCAGTACTTTGCAACATAGTCGAGTCCGGTTTCGAACCGCTGACCTGCGAGTGCACGGAAACCCTGGGATTGTTGCGCATCGAGGTTTTCGAACCCATTTCCGGGGACGTCAAGTTGCTGATCGACGGCGTTTCGACCGAGCAACTGACCAGCGTGCGCGCCATCTCCGACCTGATTGGCGAGTTGCGAACCGAGATGAGCGCCGGGCGCCGGGCGTTTGCCGGCTGAGTTCAGCTTCGCGGCAGCAGTTCGTCAATCATCCGCAAGCAATGGCTCAACCCGGGCGACACATCACCCACCCGCCGACTGAGAATGATCGGCGAGGTTGCGTTGTCTTCCAGTAATGGCGTGAATCCGATGTCGTCGCGGTGCAGCAATTGCACCGAGGCCGGCACCAGCGTGACCCCGATCCCGGCCCCCACCAGACCGATCGCCGTTTGCAGCTCGTTGGTCCATTGCGCCACGTGGATGCTGACCCCGTAGGACTCGAACAACGCAATGACGTGATCGGCATAGCTGGGGCGCGGGTTGCCGGGGTAAAGCACGAAGGGTTCCCGGGCCAGGTCGCGCAGGCTGATGGGGCCAGCCAGCAATGGATGCCCGGCGGGCAGGGCGGCCACCAGGCGATCCTCGGTCAGCACAGTCTGTACGATGGCCGGGTCGTCGATGCGGATGCGCCCGAAGCCGATGTCGATGCGTCCGGATTTGAGGGCTTGCACCTGTTGCAGGGTGGTCATTTCCGAAAGCCCCAACTCCAGCTCCAGCGGCTCTCCACTGCGCAAACGGCGGATCAGTTCCGGGAGCACGCCGTAGAGCGTAGACGGCGCGAAACCAATGCCCAGCCAGGTTTTTTCCCCCAGTCCGATGCGACGGGTGTTGTCGCAAATCTTGTTCAGTTGCTCGAGCAGGGCGCTGCTGTGCTCATGGAAAAAACGCCCGGCGTCGGTCAGCTTCAACGGGCGGCCGCGTTCAAGCAGGATCACCCCCAGTTCATCTTCCAGCTGCTGGATCTGCCGGCTCAGCGGTGGCTGGGCGATGTGCAGCAGTTCGGCGGCACGGGTGAAGTTGAGGGTTTGCGCCAAGACCTGGAAATAGCGCAGGTGCCGCAGTTCCATGAAGCCTCCCGGTGTCAGTTGTTCGCATACCTATAAGGTATCAAGTCAGACCAATTCTATATTGGCAACCAGAAAAAAGCCGTACGAGAATCGATTCCAGAACTCCAAGAACCTGACGGGTATTGAAATGCTAGCAACCGCCATTGAATCGATCGAGACGATCATCGTCGATCTGCCGACCATCCGCCCGCACAAGCTGGCGATGCACACCATGCAGAACCAGACCCTGGTGATCATTCGTGTACGTTGCGCCGACGGCATCGAAGGCATCGGCGAATCCACCACCATCGGTGGTCTGGCCTACGGCAACGAAAGCCCGGACAGCATCAAGACCAACATCGACAAACACTTCGCACCGTTGTTGATCGGCCAGGACAGCGGCAACGTCAACGCCGTCATGTTGCGCCTGGAGCGCAGCATCCGTGGCAACACCTTCGCTAAATCCGGGATTGAAACCGCATTGCTCGATGCCCAGGGTAAACGCCTGGGGCTGCCGGTCAGTGAATTGCTCGGTGGCCGTGTGCGTGATGCGCTGCCGGTGGCCTGGACCCTGGCCAGTGGCGACACCGAAAAAGACATCGCCGAAGCGGAAAAAATGCTCGATCTGCGCCGCCACCGCATCTTCAAACTGAAGATCGGCGCCGGTGAGGTCAACCGCGATCTGGCCCACGTAATCGCTATCAAAAAAGCCCTGGGCGACCGCGCCAGTGTGCGGGTCGACGTCAATCAGGCGTGGGACGAAGCCGTTGCGTTGCGTGCCTGCCGCATTCTGGGGACCAATGGCATCGACCTGATCGAACAACCGATCTCGCGCAACAACCGTGCCGGCATGGCGCGCCTGAATGCCATGAGCCCGGCGCCGATCATGGCCGACGAGTCCATCGAGTGCGTGGAAGATGCGTTCAACCTGGCTCGCGAAGGCGCGGCTTCGGTGTTCGCCCTGAAGATCGCCAAGAATGGTGGCCCGCGCGCCGTATTGCGCACTGCCTCTATCGCCGAAGCGGCGGGAATTGCCTTGTACGGCGGCACCATGCTTGAAGGTGGTTTGGGCACCATGGCGTCGGCCCACGCCTTCGTCACCTTGAACAAACTGGCGTGGGACACTGAACTGTTCGGTCCGTTGCTGTTGACTGAAGACATTCTCAGCGAACCGCTGGTCTACCGCGATTTCGAACTCCACGTGCCGAACACCCCGGGTCTGGGCCTGAGCCTGGATGAAGAACGCCTGGCGTATTTCCGCCGCGACAAGACCTCCACCGCCATTCATCAAGCCTGAGGAGAGCATTATGCTGTTCCACGTAAAAATGACCGTGAACCTGCCGGTCGACATGAACCCCGAAGCAGCGGCCAAATTGAAGGCTGACGAGAAAGCCCTGGCGCTGCGCCTGCAAGATCAAGGCAAGTGGCGTCACCTGTGGCGCATCGCCGGGCACTATGCCAATTACAGCGTATTCGATGTCGACAGCGTTCAGGAACTGCACGACCTGCTGATGCAACTGCCGCTGTTCCCGTACATGGCCATCGAAATCGACGCGATGTGCCGGCATCCTTCTTCCATTCGTGACGATGACCGCTGAGCCCAGCCTGTTCAGCGCGCTACCCTAATAATTACAAGATGAGGAACCTGCAAAAATGAACGTCAAGATCTCCCACACTGCCGAAGTCCAGAAATTTCTCGAAGAGGCCAGCGGCCTGCACAACGATGCCGGTAATCCACGGACCAAAGCGCTGATCTACCGCATCCTGCGTGACTCGGTAAACATCATCGAAGACCTCGCTGTGACCCCGGAAGAATTCTGGAAAGCGGTCAATTACCTGAACGTGCTGGGTGCTCGTCAAGAGGCCGGGCTGGTGGTGGCCGGGCTTGGCCTGGAACACTACCTCGATCTGTTGATGGACGCCGAAGACGAGCAGGCCGGTAAATCCGGCGGCACGCCGCGCACCATCGAAGGCCCGCTGTACGTGGCGGGTGCACCGTTGTCGCAAGGCGAAGCGCGTCTGGATGACGGCGTCGATCCGGGTGTGACCCTGTTCATGCAAGGCCGCGTGTTCAACACGGCGGGCGAACCGCTGGCCGGTGCCGTGGTGGACGTCTGGCACGCCAATACCGGTGGCACCTACTCGTACTTCGACCCGACCCAATCGGAATTCAACCTGCGTCGCCGCATAGTCACCGACGCCGATGGCCGCTATCGCTTTCGCAGCATCGTGCCGTCGGGCTACGGTTGCCCACCGGACGGTCCAACCCAGCAATTGCTCGATCAGCTAGGCCGTCATGGCCAGCGTCCGGCGCACGTGCACTTCTTCATTTCCGCGCCGGATCATCGCCACCTGACCACCCAGATCAACCTGGATGGCGAGAAGTACCTGCATGACGATTTCGCCTACGCCACCCGAGACGAGCTGATCGCCAAGATCACCTTCAGCGACGATCAGCAGCGTGCGGCGGCCTACGGTGTCAGCGGTCGTTTTGCCGAAATCGAGTTCGATTTCACCCTGCAATCGTCTGCCCAGCCTGAAGAGCAACAGCGTCACGAGCGGGTTCGCGCACTCGAGGACTGATCGCGTCGCCCCCTGTAGGAGCAAGCCTGCTCGCTCCTGCAGGGGGTTCGGTACTAGAATGGATTACCGCAACATATAACAACAACGAGAGTGACCCGATGATGCAAGCTCAACTGTTGAGTCAGCGCAGCAGAGTCTTCGACCATGCCGACCCTTATGCGGTCTCGGGCTACGTCAATCAGCACGTCGGTAATCATTGCATTCTCATGCCTCGTGCTGGCAGTCCGCTGGCCAGCCTGGACCATCGCAAGTTCGCCAGCCTCGACCTGTGCCGTATCAGTTACGGTGCCAGTGTGCGCGTGACGTCCGGTGCGCTGGACAGCATTTATCACCTGCAAGTGCTGCTGCGCGGCAACTGCCTGTGGCGTGGACATGGCCAGGAGCATTACTTTGCCCCCGGCGAATTGCTGCTGATCAACCCTGACGATCCTGTCGACCTGACGTATTCCGCCGATTGCGAAAAATTCATTCTCAAAATTCCGACCCGCTTGTTTGAGTCGGTCTGCGACGAGCAGCGCTGGCGCTATCCGGGGCAGGGCGTGCGGTTTGTGGAGAACCGTTATCAGCTCAATGAACTGGAAGGTTTCGTCAACCTGCTGGCAATGATCTGCCAGGAGGCCGAGTCCACCGAGCAGATTCCCAGGGTGCAAGAGCATTACACACAGATCATCGTCAGCAAGATGCTCAGTCTGATGAAAACCAACGTCTGCCGCCTTGAACTGGGCTCACAGACGGCCACGTTCGAGGCCATTGCCGATTACATCGCCAGTAACCTCAAGCGCGACATCGACAGCGAAGAACTGGCGCGCCAGGCGCACATGAGCTTGCGCTCGCTGTATGGCCTGTTCGAGCGCAATGCCGGCGTCACGCCGAAAAACTACCTGCGCCAGAAACGCCTGGAGCGCATCAACGCCTGCCTGAGCGACCCGACCTGCAACGTGCGCAATGTGACGGAAGTGGCGATGGACTATGGCTTCCTGCACCTGGGACGGTTCTCCGACAGCTATCGCAAGCAGTTCGGTGAATTGCCTTCCGATACCCTCAAACGCCGGCACTAAGGCCTAAGTATGATCGTTCCCACGCTCCCGCGTGGGAATGCCTCACTGGACGCTCCGCGTCCGCTTTTGGGACGCAGAGCGTCCCGGGCTGTATTCCCACGCAGAGCATGGGAACAATCTTGCGTCGCGCCCCCAACTGCACAAAACGGATAAAGATCTGCATCCAGCGGATAGTCCACCCCATTGCCCCGTCCTAGCATGGCCCTGCCTGAACAATAACAATGGAGGCGGCGGCCATGACCCTGCGACCCGAATATTTGCATTCCCTGCTTGAAGACGATCCCGAGCAGGGCCTCTATCGCTGCAAACGCGAGATGTTCACCGATCCCCGGTTGTTCGATCTGGAGATGGAACACATCTTCGAAGGCAACTGGCTGTATCTGGCACACGAAAGCCAGATCCCCAATATCAACGATTTCTACACCACCACCATGGGGCGCCAGTCGATCTTCATCGCGCGCAACAAGGACGGTGTACTCAACGCCTTCATCAACGCCTGCAGCCACCGTGGCGCGACGCTGTGCCGGCACAAGTCCGGCAACAAAAGCTCCTACACTTGCCCGTTCCATGGCTGGACCTTCAACAACTCCGGCAAGCTGCTCAAAGTCAAGGATCCGGCCAACGCCGGCTACCCGTCGAGCTTCAACTGCGAAGGCTCCCACGACCTGACCAAAGTCGCACGTTTCGAGTCCTATCGCGGTTTCCTGTTCGGCAGCCTCAAGGCCGATGTGCTGCCGCTGGTGGAGCATCTGGGCGAGTCGGCGAAGATCATCGACATGATCGTCGACCAGTCCGCCGACGGCCTGGAAGTGCTGCGCGGTTCTTCCAGCTACATCTACGAAGGCAACTGGAAACTCACCGCCGAAAACGGTGCCGATGGCTATCACGTCAGCTCGGTGCACTGGAACTACGCGGCCACCCAGAACCAGCGCAAGCAGCGCGAGGCCGGTGACGAAAACCCGACCATGAGCGCCGGCAGCTGGGCCAAGCAGGGCGGTGGTTTCTATTCCTTCGACAAGGGCCACATGTTGCTCTGGACCCGTTGGGCCAACCCCGAGGACCGTCCGCTGTACGAGCGTCGCGACGAGCTGGCGCAAGACTTCGGCAAGGCGCGCGCTGACTGGATGATCGAGAACTCGCGCAACCTGTGCCTGTACCCCAACGTCTACCTGATGGACCAGTTCAGCTCGCAGATCCGCATTGCCCGGCCGATCTCGGTCAACCGCACGGAAATCACCATTTACTGCATCGCGCCGAAGGGCGAGAGCGACCACGCCCGTTCGAGCCGGATTCGTCAGTACGAAGACTTCTTCAACGTCAGCGGCATGGCCACGCCGGACGATCTCGAGGAGTTCCGCTCCTGCCAGACCAGCTACCAGGGCAGCGTCACCACCTGGAACGACATGTCCCGGGGCGCCGAGCACTGGATCGAAGGCGCCGACGAGGCGGCAAAGGAAATCGACCTGCATCCGCTGCTCAGCGGCGTACGCACCGAGGACGAAGGCCTGTTCGTGCTGCAACACAAGTACTGGCAGCAGACCATGCTCAAGGCCCTGGCTGCCGAGCAGTCGAAACTGATCGCCGTGGAGGACGTGCAATGACCATTTCCTATGAAACGGTGCGTGATTTTCTCTATCGCGAAGCACGCTACCTCGACGACCGCCAGTGGGACGAATGGCTTGAAATGTATGCCCCCGACGCGACCTACTGGATGCCGTCCTGGGACGATAACGATGAGCTGACCGAAGATCCGCAGCGGGAAATCTCGCTGATCTGGTACGGCAACCGCACGGGCCTTGAAGATCGCATCTTCCGCATTAAGACCGAGCGTTCCAGTGCCAGCGTGCCGGACACCCGTACCTCCCACAACATCAGCAACATCGAGCTGCTCGAACAAGCCGACGGACTGTGCAAGGTGCGCTTCAACTGGCACACCCTGAGCTTTCGCTACAAGACCGTCGACAGCTATTTCGGCAGCAGTTTCTACACCCTCGACGTGCGGGGTGAAAACCCGTTGATCAAGGCCAAGAAAGTGATCCTGAAGAACGACTACGTTCGCCAGGTCATCGATGTTTACCACTTGTGAGACTGCCGTCATGACCCATTCCATCGCGTTCAATTTTGAAGACGGCGTCACTCGATTCATCGACGCCAACGTTGGCGAAACCGTGGCCGATGCAGCGTACCGCCAAGGCATCAATATCCCGCTGGACTGCCGCGACGGCGCTTGCGGCACCTGCAAGTGTTTTGCCGAAGCCGGGCAATACGATTTGGGTGAGGAATACATCGAAGACGCCCTCAGCCCTGAAGAAGCCGAGCAAGGCTTTGTCCTGACGTGCCAGATGCGCGCTCAGAGTGATTGCGTGGTGCGGGTGCCGACGTCATCGGAGGTCTGCCGCACCCGTCAGGCCAGTTACGACGCGACCATCAGCGCCGTACGCCAGCTGTCCGACAGCACCATCGCGCTGTCGATCAAGGGCGAGTCATTGAGCAAACTGGCGTTCCTGCCGGGGCAGTACGTGAACCTGGGCATTCCCGGCAGCGAACAGACGCGGGCCTATTCGTTCAGTTCGTTACAGCGCGATGGCGAGGTCAGTTTCCTGATCCGCAACGTGCCGGGCGGGCTGATGAGCAGCTTCCTCACCGGCATCGCCAAGGCGGGCGACAGCATGAGCCTGGCAGGGCCTCTGGGCAGTTTCTACCTGCGCGATATCCGTCGTCCGCTGCTGTTACTGGCCGGTGGCACCGGGCTGGCGCCATTCACTGCGATGCTGGAGAGAATCGCCGAGCAGGGCAGTGATCATCCGTTGCATCTGATCTATGGCGTGACCCACGATTTCGACCTGGTGGAACTCGACCGCCTGGAAGCCTTTGCCGCACGCATCCCCAACTTCACCTTCAGCGCCTGCGTCGCCAGCCCCGAGAGCCAACATCCGCTCAAGGGCTACGTGACCCAGCACATCGAGCCCAAGCATCTGAACGAGGGTGATGTCGATGTCTACCTGTGCGGTCCGCCGCCGATGGTCGAGGCGGTCAGCCAGTTCATCCGCGAGCAAGGCATCGCGCCGGTGAACTTCTACTACGAAAAATTTGCCGCCAGCGCGGCGTGAGACTTGCGCGGGTAACTGCTTCGACAACCCATCCATGCAGGAGCGGGCCTGCTCGCGATGAGTTCGGCACCGACCGATGAGGTAAACATGAACAGATTTCACGAAAAAGTCGCGCTGATTACCGGTGCCGCGCAGGGCATTGGTAAGCGCGTGGCCGAGCGCATGGCGGCGGAAGGGGCGAAGCTGATACTGGTCGACCGTTCCGAACTGGTGTTCGAGTTGCAGCAACAATTGGCGCCTAGCAGCCAGGTCCTGGCGCTGACGGCCGACCTCGAACAATACGATGAGTGCAACCGGGTGATGCAGACCGCCGTCGAGCGTTTCGGGCGCCTGGATGTGCTGATCAACAATGTAGGCGGGACAATCTGGGCCAAGCCTTTTGAGCATTACGAAGCGTCGCAGATCGAAGCCGAGGTTCGCCGTTCGCTGTTTCCGACGTTGTGGTGCTGCCATGCCGCATTGCCGTTCATGCTGGGGCAGGGCAGCGGTGCGATCGTCAACGTTTCGTCCATCGCCACCCGCAGCATCAATCGCGTGCCATACGGCGCGGCGAAGGGCGGCGTGAATGCACTGACCGCCTGCCTGGCGTTTGAAACCGCCGGGCGCGGCGTTCGGGTCAATGCCACTGCGCCGGGCGGCACCGAAGCGCCACCGCGGGTGATTCCGCGCAACAGCGCCGAACAGAGTCCGCAGGAAAAGGTCTGGTATCAGCAGATCGTCGACCAGACAATCGACAGCAGTTTGATGAAGCGTTACGGCACGCTGGATGAGCAAGCAGGCGCGATTTTGTTTCTGGCCAGCGATGAAGCGTCTTATATCACCGGCATGGTCATGCCAGTGGGCGGTGGCGATCAGGGCTGAGAAGACACGAGTTAGAGGCGACGCTGAAACGCTTTGACGATCCTTCGCGTGGCTTCGCTGGTGTTGAGGTTCTGCACGGCATCCAGCGGGTACCAGATGCAATCGAAGATTTCATTGAGTGGCCGGGCTGCGGGGTAGCCCGGCACTGAGGCCTCGAAGACGTGGTGCCGGGTACTCTCGGTTTCCAGTTCCATCAGGTACAGCATGTCATCGGCATCTATCCCGGTTTCTTCTTGCAATTCTCGCAACGCCGCGGCAGCAGTGGTTTCACCGGGTTCGACTTTTCCCCCAGGCAGCGTCCAGCGACACCTTGGTTTGCGCACCAGCAAGATGTGTCTTTCCAGCTCGCAAATGACTGTCGCGCGTACTTTCATGGGTTCCAGACCAACTGCTGTCATGAAATTGTAACAAAACTGCAATGATCGGGCCGCTTTTGCCTTCTCTTGTTGTTCTGAGCGGTGTGTGACCCGAAAAGTGCCGTTGTTTTGGCAAGCGGCTAAATCGACGTCTGGTCGTCATGACGTCCAGGGGTGGGTGTAAGGTAAGTGTGTTGACCTTGGATTCATTGTCGAGATGGAGGTGACCATGAGTGTTCCGATGTTGAACAAGATGCACATGAACGGTTACGACGTACTTAGCGTAAACAACGGCCCATGGCGGGTTTGCACCAAAGGTGATCGTCTTGGGTCATTTGCCAGCCGAGAAGAAGCATTGGCGTTTGCGGCGTCACTTCCCGGCTACCGATCAAAGTCGAACAAAAAAGCGAACAGCCAGTAAGCTGATCAAGCGTACGCAAAAGCCCCGGCACGCCGGGGCTTTTTATTGTGTCGGGGCGTTTGCCCGGTAACGGCTACTTTTATTCAGCCTTGTTGCGGGTGATGATCTTGGCCTTCACTTCCTCGGCATAGCCAGACAATCGTTGTTCATCGCCCTGGAACAGGTCGCACAGGCGCTTGACGGCCTCTGCATCGACATCGTTGCCGGTCAGGCGTAATTGCTCGGCGATGCGTAAAAGTTCTACCGCCGACCATCGCAGATCTGATGCAAGCCCTTGCAGATCACGCCGAAGCGCTTGTTCGCTCTCGTTAAGCCACATGATGTTCTCCTGAAACGCTGTGCTACGAAATTTTAGACCCATTAGCGTGACGGGGCGTTGTGTTTGTCATGCCCCGAGCGGCTTCCTTTGGTCGGGAAATTTGCGCGATCGGAAAAATTCGTTGTCGTAGTGAAGTAGCGATTTTCCTCAGGGCGGGGACAGGGCAAATGACGGCAACCGATGACTTCCGGGCGCATGCCCACGAGCTGATCGCCGATCTGGATGCGGCCACCAGCGAAATGATGAATCTCATTTCCGGCCACCAACTCAGCGGTCCGGAATGGGAGCGGGTCACGCGATGGCAGCATGAAGCCTACGAGCGCTGGATGACATATCTGAACGAGCGTTCATACCCCGACCCTGGCGAACACAAGTCCGATGGCTAAGGCGCGGCGCAGCAAATCAGCCGATAGCAAATGGTTGTCGGTGCGGGGACAGGCTACATTTCATGTTTTCAGGATAAGGATGCTTTATGCAGAGGCGGATGTTGTGGGGGGCGGCTGTGGTATTGGCGTTGTTGGGGGGATGTTCGTTACCGGCGTCTGTGGTGCCTGGGGAGCCGAATGTCAGTAAGTACAGTGAAAAAACACCCAAGGTCCTCGCCGGGTGCGTATTGCCGATTTGGCAGCAAGAAGTTTCCAACACCACGCAGTCGTCGATTTCCAATGGCTACCGGATTACCGCACCCAGCATCATTACCGCCGACGAGGTTCTGGACATCGTGAAATTCAAGGACGGTAGCCGGGTGTCCTTGTATCAAGGGCCACCCTGGGCGAAATCCGGCGCATTGCGCCAGGCAGTGCGTGACTGCCTGTAGCCTTCAGTCGCCGATGTCAGTGACCTGGATGAGTTGATCGTCGCCTGCCTGGGCACTTGCCGTGCCTTTCTTTTCACGGCGATCATTCATCCAGTCGTCTACCTGCGAATTGAACTCGGCCGGCGCTTTGCGCCCAACCTTTCTGGCGATATCCAGAATGGTTTGCTGGGCGAGGGCGTCTTCCATGCGCTTTTGCGCGGTCATCATTGCAGCGTGCACCGAGCAGTGCCCTTCAAGTGCCCAGTCGGGGGCTTCACCCTCAAAAAGCGCACAGCGACCGCGAATCTCCCGGCAATCGAAAATGGCCTTGCGCCCATCGATGGCGTTGACGATATCCAGCAGCGAGATCTCGTCGGCGGGCCGGGCCAACTTGAAGCCGCCACGCACACCCTCGGTGGCGACCACCAGTTTTGCCTTGGCCAGTTTGGTGAAGATTTTTGCCAGGTAGTCCAGAGGCACGCCTTGCAGTTCCGCAAGGTCGCGCACGCTCGCTTCACGCGTATCGCCGCGATTGCCCACCAGAAAAATCAGGCAGTGAATCCCGTACTCAACACCTGCGCTGTATAGAGACATCTCGATCTCCGACTAAATTTGTCGCAAATATTAACAGCTGATTCCCTGCCTTACAACGAACCACTGCCTCCTCATTGGCATCGACAGGCCTCTGAAACTGTTGGTTTAAAGGAGTTTTATCGGTGTATCGATTTGATTGATTGGAACCATCTCGAAAAAATTGTTGCGGCATTCAACTCGGACAAATAGAGTCGCCGTTGTCAGGTCGAAAGCCATGCGCCGCGTTTACGAGAAACGTGACCATCGACTCCTGATCCTTCAACAAATCTAATTGTCCCTGGAGTGATGAATGAAACAGCACATTTTGGTAATCGGCGCAGGTTTCGGTGGCATGTGGACCGCTTTGAGCGCCACGCGCCTGTTCGACATTCACGGCCACGAAGACTTTGAAGTGACCGTGCTGGCTCCCCAGGCCGAATTGCGCGTGCGCCCTCGCTTCTACGAACCGAACGCCCATCAACTGGCTGCTCCCCTCGGCGAATTGTTCGATGTCGTCGGCGTGAAGTTCATCAAGGGCGCCGCCGAGACCATCGACGTCGCGCAAAAACGTGTGGGCTACATCGACGCAGCGGGTGAAAAACAGGTCTGCATCTACGACAAACTCGTTCTGGCCACCGGCAGCCGCCTGGCATTGCCCGGCACTTCGGGTGTGGTTGAGCATGCCTTCGATGTCGATCAGATCGAGCAGGCCGTGCGCCTGGAAAACCACCTCAAGTCCCTGGTCGACCAGCCAGAAAGCCAGGCACGCAACACCGTCGTGGTGGCCGGCGGCGGTTTCACCGGCATCGAAACGGCGACTGAAATGCCCACTCGCCTGCGTGCCATCCTGGGTGATCGAGCGGACATCAACGTGATCATCGTTGACCGTGGCAATAAGGTCGGCGGTTCCATGGGGCCGCAGATCGCCGAGAAAATCGCTGAAGCCAGTGTTCATACCGGGGTGCAATGGCATCTGAATGCTTCGGTTGTCGCTGTCGATGAAAACGGCGTGACCTTGTCCGATGGCCAGCGCATCGAGGCCAAGACCGTGGTCTGGACCACCGGTGTGCGCGCCAATTCGCTGACCGAGCAAATCCCCGCAGAGCGCGATCATCTGGGCCGCCTGCATGTCGATGCGCACCTGAAAGTCATTGGTCAGGATGACATCTACGCCACCGGCGACGTTGCCTATGCGGCCACCGATGACATCGGCAACCACGCGTTGATGACGTGCCAGCACGCCATTGTGCTGGGCCGTCATGCCGGCAATAACGTCGCGGCGCAGATACTGGGGGTGGACCCGACGCCGTATCGCCAGCCCAAATACGTGACTTGTCTGGATCTGGGGGCGTGGGGGGCGGTTTATACCGAGGGCTGGGATCGTCAGGTCAAGCTGACGGGACAGGAGGGCAAGGAGCTCAAGACGCAGATCAACACGGTTTGGATTTACCCGCCGGTGGCGGATCGTGAGGTGGCTTGGGCGGCGGCGGATCCTTTGATTCCGATTGCCTGATGGCTTGAATTTGAACTGAATCCTGCCTGGGGTTTCCTGGGTGGGATTTTTTTTGCCCAAATCGAGCCATTGCCGGCATGAAATTAATCGTGTACTTTTTCATGAAATTACAACTATAAAATTTCATGGAGCCGGTATGTTTCAGCAGTCCACCCAACACATCGCCAGCTATTACGCCCATACCTGCGCAAATCAGTTGCCCATTCGACCGGCTCTTGAAGGCGAGCAATCCGCTGAGGTGGTGATTATCGGCGCCGGCTTCAGCGGCCTGCACAGCGCATTGCGTCTTGCCCTGGCGGGCAAGCGTGTGATTGTGCTTGAGGCCAGTCGCGTGGCGTGGGCCGCATCGGGGCGCAACGGTGGTCAGGCGATTCTCGGCTGGTCGTGCGACATGCCACCGCTGGAAGCTGCGCTGGGTTACGAGCGCGCGCGGCAGATGTGGGAGGGCATGCGCTGGGCGGCGCGGGAGTTGCGTGAACTGCCTGCGCGGCATGGGTTCGATTGTGACTATCGGCCCGGACACCTGTGGACCTCGGTGATGCCGCGACGGGTGCGCCTGCTCACCGAATGGCAGCACGAGGCCAGTCACAAATGGGGCCACGACGGCTTGCAATTCATCCCCCGTGAGCAGTTGCCCGACTGGGTTGCCAGCGAGCGCTATCAGGCGGGTCTGTTTGATCCCGAAGGCGGGCACTTGAATCCGCTGAAGCTGGCGCTTGGGCTGGCCGCTGCGATCGAGCGCGCCGGTGGGGTGATTCATGAACACAGCAAGGCTCTCGAATATCGTGAGGAGGCGGACGGATACGTAGTGACCACCGAGCGCGGTCGGATCCGTGCCGATGTGCTGGTGTTGGCCTGCAATGCCTACCTGGATCGGCTCGACCCGCAACTCTCGAGTTGTGTGCTGCCTGTCGGTACTTACCAGGTGGCCACCGCTGAACTGAGCGAAGAACAGGCCACGGCGTTGCTGCCGAGCAATGTCTGCGTCACCGACAATCAGTTCGTGCTCGATTATTTCCGTCGCACCCCGGACAACCGGCTGCTGTTCGGCGGTGGCTGCACGTATCTGGGCGGCATGCCGAGAGACATCGCCGCAGCTACCCGACCGTGTCTGGAGCGCGTGTTTCCACAATTGAAAGGCGTAGAGCTGGAGTTCGCCTGGGGCGGTCATATCGACCTGACGCTCAAGCGCACGCCTGACATCGGCCGGCGCGGCGACCTCTATTGGTTGCAGGGCTACTCCGGGCACGGTGTGTTGCCGACCCTGGCCGGCGCGCGGGCGGTGTCCGATGCGATATTGGGCCGGCAGGAGGAACTGGCGTTGTACCAAGGCTTGACCAACGGCAGCTTTCCCGGCGGCAAGTACATGGCCGCGCCCCTGGAAGCCATCGGCAAAGCCTGGTATCGGCTGCGCGACAGTATTTGAAACGAGGGAAACCTTTAGATGGACATGCAGGAAGAAATATCGGCGCTGGCGATCCTGATTCAGGACCTGCGCAAACACAAGAAATACACCCTCAAGGAACTGGCGGACAAGATTGGCCGGTCGGTGGGTTTTCTGTCGCAGGTCGAGCGCGGCTTATCCCGCCCCACGGTGGCCGACCTGACGGCCATCAGCGAAACCCTCGGCGTGCCGACCACCTATTTCTACAGCTTGCCCAAACCCATGGCCTTGCCCTGGGTGACCCGGCCGGATGAGCGTCGCACGCTGTATTACGCCGATGGCATCACCGACATCATGGTTTCACCAAAAATGCGCGCGTCCTTTTCGATGCTGGAAAGCCGGCTGGAGCCCGGCGCGAGCAGCGGCGACCGACACATGAAAGACAGCTCGGAGCAGGGCGGCTATGTCCTCGAAGGCGCGTTGACGTTGTGGCTGGATAACGATGAGCCGGTGACCCTGCATGCCGGTGACAGCTTTCAACTCGCCAGTCATGCCCATTGCCGTTACGGCAACCTGTCAGACCAACTCACCCGCGTGCTTTGGGTTTACACCTGATAAAAACGACAAGGAACAGAATGATGGATGCTGTGTGCTCTGAACTGCTGGCCGAAGTGCGTGGGTTTCGTCAGCGCTACCCCGATGTGCGCTACGTCGACCTGATTTCCCTGGACATCCCGGGGCATTTCTACGGCAAGCGCTACCCGATAGAAATGCTCGAAAAAGTCGCCGCTGGCAGCGCGCTCAAGTTGCCGCAAAACTGCGTGTTGCTTGGGACCCAGGGCGGGTTGTTCAAGATCGGCGACTACTGCTTCAACGACGGCGACCCGGACGCGCTGCGCCGCCTGGTGCCTGGCACGCTCAAGTTGGTGGGCTGGGAAAAACAACCGCTGGGGCAAATGCTGATCACCTCCGACGGCACCGAAAAGCCGATCGTCTTCGAACCGCGCGAAGTGTTGGCGCAGGTGCTGGACCGGCTCAAACGCAAAGGCATTTTCCCGGTGGTGGCGTTCGAGTTGGAGTTCTATCTGTTCGACAGCCAGTTGCGTGATGGTTTGCCGCAGTTCGCCCGCGATCCGTTGACCGGCGATGCCGATGATCAGCCGAACATGCACATCGAACGCCTGTCGCGTTTCGCCCCGGTGCTCGACGAAATGGTCGAGAGCGCGCGGGCGCAAGGTATCGATGCCACGGTGATCACCGCCGAACTGGGGCCAGGTCAGTTTGAAATCAATTTCGGCCACTGCGATGACGGGCTGCGCGCCGCCGACTGGGCCGCCCTGTTTTGCCGCAGTACCCGTGGCGTGGCGCTCAAGCACAACTACCGCGCCAGTTTCATGGCCAAACCGTACTTGCAACATCCGGGCAGCGGCATGCATGTGCATGTGAGCCTCTACGACAAGGCCGGCAATAATCTGTTGGCGGCGAACGGACAGCGCGCGTTGCGCCATGCCGTGGCCGGTTGCCTGGATGTGTTGCCGCACTGCATGCCGATCTTCGCACCGAACCACAATGCCTTGCGTCGTCTGAGCGCTACGGTGAACGTCGCTTCGCGCGCCAGCTGGGGCTTTGAAGACCGTGATGCCTGCCTGCGGGTGCCGGACTCCGACGCGAAAAACCTGCGGATCGAACACCGCCTGGCCGGTGCCGATGCCAATCCATACCTGGTGCTTGCAGCCATTCTGGTGGGGCTGGAGCAGGGGCTGGAAGGGGAGTGCGAGCCGATTGCACCGCTGAACGAAGACCGCAGCAGTGGCATCGATTTCCCGCTGGAAATGCTCGAGGCCGTGCAGTCGATGCAGAATCACTCGCCATTGCGCGCTGGATTGGGCGCAGAGTTTGTCGATGTGTATTGCGAGAACAAGCGTCAGGATCACCTCGCGTTTCTGAACGACATCAGTGCAAGGGAGTACCGCTGGTTTCTATAGTTAAAGAGGTTTCGAGGTTAACCTTAAAAAATATCAGGATATTTAAGGGCTTATAAACTTTAGTAACTGGCTGGTTAAATAAAATATCTTGTTACAGCGCGAAACATTGCGTAATATCCGCGCCGCGTTCACCACCACGGTTTATGCATTTTTAAGTCCCGGGCGTCCATCAGCTGCCCGGGATTTTTTTTGCCTGGTGTTTTTGTGTCTATCTGAACGGCCGTGCAGGCCAAATCAGGACTTCGCTTCCTTGGTCCCCAGTACGTCGCGAATGTTGTCCACGACATTGCTGTCCTTGATCACATCGTTCAGCCATCCTTCGAGCGGCATGTTGCCCCATTTGATCGCGCGTTCGATCAGGTAAGGGACGGGGCTCTGCGGCTCGGTCTGCTTGAAGAACTGCGCGATACCCGCCAGCAGGGTGAACGCCTCGTCGCGGGATTGCGGTGTGGTACGCAACGGTGTGACTGGAATGTCTTGCTGGGTCTGGGTCATTGCAGCTCCTGTGGGTTGTGCGCCCGCGCTATCGGAGACGGTCGGCGTGGGAGCGGCAGGGGGCGGGTTCAACTCGATACCCCGGTCCTTGAGCAGTTTTTCGGCCAATTGGCCTGCGCGGGACAGCACGTCCATGAGCCCGGCAAAACTCGGCGCTTCAGGGCCGAACAGACGATCAGCGGTGCTCTGCAATTGCTGGCACGCGTTCAGGCTGGCGGCAATTTCGCTGGCCTTGCGGCGCAAGTGATCCGAGTCAGTCAGCACCACCGAGCGCTGGAACACCTCAGCGTTGATCTTGCCTTCGTCAAGGGCGGCGCGCATCGCCTGAGGGCTTTGCAGGGCCAGGTTCTCAACGTGCCTGGATTCGTCATAACGAAGCAAACCGTACTGCTGGCCTTGGGTGATGGGCAGTCCGCCGACGACATCGGCGAGGGTCGTCTTCATCCACGACAGGCGGGCAGCGCGCTCATCGACGCCGTCTTCGAGGGACGGAAAGAGATCGCCCCAGAAATTATCCAGAATGCGTTCGGCCAGCGTCAGGCCAAACGTAATGCCGGTGAAATGGTGTTTGTGCGCCAGGCCTTCGCTGAGCCAGGCGACAAGCATCAGGTCCTTGCTCTGTCGAGCCAGGCCTTGGGCAGCCAGGGTGATGGTCAGATCCCAGTCAGATGACTTCAGATCGGTTTGCCAGTCACCCTGGGTCAAATAATCGGGGTCTGCTCGCCGCGCTTCTTTCACCTGATCGAACAAGGCGGAAAAGCTCATGTCTTCGCCGCTCCCCTGATTGATGGGCGCGGTCAGTTCGGCCAGCGAAAGGTCGTTGAGAAATTCAGACATAGGAAACTCTGATCAAAATAAAAGAACACCGTACCCGCCAGGCAGGCACGGTGCTGAAAACGAGCCGCCGGAGCGGCCCGTCATTGCCACGGTTTTATGCGAAAACCTTGTTGGCAGTGCGATCCCAACCACCGGTGACGTTACCGCCGCCCTGGCCATCTGCACGGCTCTGCTGGGTGTAGGTGGTCTTGATGCGAGCGAAGTTGAAGCTGATTTCTTCGATCGGCAGGTCGCCAACCGCTTTGTCTTCGCCGTTCTGGCTGCCACCGGCGACCGCTTTGACCGAAGACACCACGACTTCTTCCAGGTTGATGGTCAGGTAGGTCACCTTGTCACCACCAGCGCGGTTCACATTCAGTTGGATCTTGGCGATGTGCGTGCCTTTGCAGCAGGCTTCGAACAGCTTGGCAGAAGCCTTGTCCACGGCTTTGCGGATGCTGAAGTCGCTCAGCGCTACACGCTCAGACGAAGCACCGCCCGACGAACTGGCCGTCGCGGAGGTGGCCTGGGTTGCGCCGTACTCGTAGCCGAGCACTTCGATCCAATCCTTGTGTTTGTCGTCCAGTACTTCACCAGGAATGCCGTCGATCTGGATGTATGCGTCAAATGCCATTTTTAGTTTCTCCTTACCTTCATTTAAAGGTTGTCACCTGCAAACAGATCACAGCCCTTCGTTTAAACCTCTTTGAAACGATCAAGAGAGGTGTGTTACGCCAGCCCGGGATTGGCCCGGGTAGCGGTTTTTCTTCATTGCACGTGGCGTCTCAATTGAGTGCCCGTACTTCGATTTCTACCCGCCGGTTAGGCTCCAGGCACTGAATCAGCTGAGCCCTTGGCTGCTGCATATCGCACCTGACCAAAGGTTTGGTGCTGCCTTCGCCGACGGCTTCCACCAGCTCGCCGGGAACGCCTTTGCCCACCAGGTAGGTCTTGATGGTTTGTGCCCGCTGCTTGGATACCTGCAGGTTGCCTTGTGGGTCGCCGAGTTGATCGGCGTGCCCGGCGATAATGATTTTGCCGATGTTGGGTGTGCTCAGAAGCTTGCCGGCGATCGCGCTGAGCTGGCTTTGACCCTCGGTCTTCAGGCTCTGGAAGTCGGCGCGGGCAAAGGCGAACAAGGTGTCCGACTCCAGCGTGATGGTCTCGATCGAGCGCAACGACTGGGTGAGCAAGCTGTTGATGTAGTTGCGTGAGCTGGAGATCAGGAACGCGTTGTCGAGGATCCGTGGCACGTCCGGCTCGTGAATCTGATCGCTGTAGAAATTGATCTGCCGGCTGGCGAACTCATAGTCCTGATTGGTGGTGGCGACGGCGGCACTGCCAACCTGGCGGGCAATCGCCGGATACCAGTAATCCGGAATTTTCGCTTTCAGGAACCCAGGGTCGGCCTTGTCTCGTTGTGCGCGCGACAACATGACGTAGGTGTCCAGCGTCGACTTGCCAAATGCGGCGATGGACTGCGCCCGGTTGTCATTGGGCAACGCTTTCGACTCGACGCTGTCCACGCCAGTCACCGGCATCAGCTCTTTGGCGTTGCGCTGATAGACCTTGAGCGTGGTCAGCAGATACAACGAGCGCGTCAGGTTGTCGGCCGTGGGTTTGAGCATCACGGTTTCCAGCCGATTGAAATACTGGCCGCGTACCACTGGCTCTACCTTGTGGCCTTGGTATAGCCCCAGGCGCAGGCGCAGTGGCACGCCATCGTCGTGATGCTGCGCATAGTAATGTGCGGTCCACAAACGCAGGCGATCGAGGGTTTGCCAATCGGTGTACTGCCCGCTGGCCGAGTGATCGTCGGCACTGGCCTGGGTCAGCTCTGCCGAGATGCTTTGGAGGGTGTCGCGGTTATTGACGTACGACCAGCTCAACAGGCTGCACAGCAGCACCGCGACCAGGCCAGCGCCACCGATCCATGCCGCCTTGCGCCGACGCTCGCGGTGATTGGTGGTGTATAGCGCCACCAGGTGTTGATCGGGAATGATGACTTTGCGGAACAGACTGTTGATGAACAACGGTCGTGGTTGCGCGTTGCCGTTGGCGATCTCCAGATCCTGTTCAAGCGAGAATCGCTCGGTCACCTGGCGCGCGTGTCCGCCCATTTCCGGTTGGTCGGCATCGAGGGCACTGGTGAAATAAAAGCCACGCAGCAGCTCTGCATTTTGATAAGGGTTGGCGCGCAACAACGCATCGACGAACAGCTGCAGCCGTGGCTTGAGTGCCGCCAGCTCCAGCGGGAAGCGGTACACCGCCGAATCCTGGCGGGTGATCTGAATGTCCTGCGTCACCAGTTGCTGGCTCGCCACTTGTTGCCAGTAGCCGATCAGCTCGTCCATCGCGACGCCGAAGCGCTGACCCCAATCAGCCTGCTCGTAGCCCTTGTGGGAAAAGGTCTTGCCCATGACTTCGCCGCGCGCGGTTTCGTCCAGCTGGCGATAGAAGGGCGCGAAACCCGGCACCAGGTCGCACTTGGTAAACACCAGGTAAACCGGCAGCCGCACTTCCAGCAGGGCATGGGTTTCCTGAATGCGTTCACGCAGGCGCTTGGCGATACGTTCCTGGTCTTCCAGCGAGGATTGCAGGATGTCGTGGATGCTGACGGTGACGATCAGGCCATTGAGTGGCCGGCGTTGCCGATGCTGGCGCAGCAATTGAAGGAAGGCCCGCCATTTGCCGGCCTCTTCCTGGTTGTTCATGTAGCGACCGGCTGTGTCCAGAAGGACCGCTTCGGAGCTGAAGAACCAGTCGCAATTGCGTGTGCCACCCAGACCGGCGACGCGCACGCCCTCACGCTCGGCGTAGGGAAAATTGAGCCCCGACTGGTAGAGCATGGTGCTTTTGCCCGCTGCTGGCTGCCCGACCACCAAGTACCAGGGCAGGGCATACAGTGCATCTTTGGCATTGCTGCCCCGAGGCTTGTTGCTGTGCAAACGTTCGATGCTTTGCAGCAGTCTTTCGCGCAACAGGCTCACTTCTTCGCGATCGGCCGGGCTCGCATTCAGCACGGCCTGATCGGCATCCTCTCGCAACAATCCTTCGAGGTTGTGATGTCGGGACACGCCTCGGTAAAGCAGCAGCACATAGCCGGCCGACAGCAACAGGAACACGCCAATGCCCGTCAGCAGACTGTTGAGCGAACTGAAATCAAACGCACGCCCGATGCCCCACACCACGAAGATCGTGAGGAAAAAGCACACCCCGAGAATGTAGGGTTGATAGCGCAGGAAGTAATATTTGATCTTGTTCATACGGACTTCGAATCCAGGGCATCGACAAAACGGTCGATAACGTCACCCAGTGGGCGGTCGATTTCGGGAAAGGCGTGTTTGCGGTGGTGCTCGTCGAAGGCATCGAAAGAGGCCAGTACGTCGTAGCTTTGCGAACGCTCACTGATACCTGTCAGCACGCGATAGGCATCGCTGGTGTGGCGTGAGGCAAAACAGATCAGCCTGGGGCGCATGAAGTCGTCGGCCAGCAGACTGACCTGCGGCGCTGTGCGTTCATGGGACATTTGCGTCAGCCATGTGACCCATAAGTCGGCGGTCGGATTCTTCAGGCCTCTTTCCGCGGGCAAGGGCAGGGCGATGCCGATAGGTGTCGCGTCAGCCAGGTGCCGTCTGAAGGCCAGAAGCCGGGTCAACACGGCATTGCTGACGAACTCCGGGTAGGCACCTTCGAGCGCGGTACTGATATCGCGCAGATTGAAATTCACCAGAAACTTGTCATGCACGCGCCGGAACAACTCGAAGTCCTGTCCTTGCAATGGACGCAAGGCCTTGATGCGTTCGAACAGCACCGACGTGCTTTCACCCTGGACGGCCATGTGCAACAAGGGCCTGATCTGTCCGCTGAACAGTTCGCCGAGGGTGAACGGATTGACCAAAGGCTCGGCCTCGCTGGCCTTGAGCGTCTGGAAAATGAAAAACGGATAGCGGCGTCCGCTCGAATCCTTGGAACTGATCAGCCCGCCCAGCAACCAGTTACCGCTGCGTGCGCGATAGCTGAAAAAACATACCGGCAACGCATCGAACAGTTCGCGCCAGTCCTCGCGGTGTTGCAAGGCGGCGAGAGCGCCTTGCAACCAGCCGTCGAACTCGCAGACGTCATCGCCTGCGCCTTGCAGGCTGACGAAGTCCGGGCTCGCGGGGACTTTTCCGAAGCAGCCGATCATTGGCCGGATCCCTGATTCAAGGTTCGGCTGCTCACAACGGACGACCTTCTTTGGCGTTGAGCGCACTCAAGGCTTTGACGTTGGCCAGGTCCGTCAACTTGACGCCGCCGTAGTTGCGCACGGCGAGGCTGACCGGGCCGCTGTTGGTGTTCCAGCTGAAACGTTGCTGGATACCGTCCAGATCGCTGACCCTTGCGCTGTCGTTCATGCGCAGCAGGCCCCAACGGCCCGGGTAATCGAACACCGTGATGCGCTCGCCGGTCAGGGTCACCACATCCAGGCGTGCGCCGGGAGTGGTGGTCGTGCCCGGCCATGAGAACCGGCTCCAGCTGGTCTTGCCGTTCCGGTAGTGCTGCACCTGGCCATCGAGGGTGAAGATGATGTCGGTCAGGTTGGCAGAGGGTTCGAGCATGATTTCGAAGCCGTTGTCGCGGTCCGACAGACTGGCGATCACCTGGCCCAACGAGCTGGCCTTGTCGATGCTGTTGACCATGTTCGGGTTGACCAGCGGCGTTGCCTTGCTGTCGCTTCCCATTCCCAGGCCTTCGCCACCGGACAGGTTGCCAATCTCGTTACGCTTGAAGTTCGGCAGCAGCCCGGATTCCGGATCGACAAAACGCTGCAGGTCCTTGACCGATGCTTCGTTGCGGCTGCCGGCGGCAATCGGATAACGGTGGGCCATCACCTGTTCCCATGGCTTGGCAATCTGCTGTGCCCAGGCTTTGGCAATCTGTTGGCCGGCCGGGTCGCGCAGGGTTTCCCAGGCAAACTGGATCGGCAGGCTGAACAAACCCTGCAACGCAGTGGACAGGCCGCCCTGACTGGTGTCGACAGTGGTCTCGACGTAGTTGCGCACGTTGGTCACTTCGCTTGGCAGCCCTTCGAGGGTTTCGCTGATCAGCTGCTTGCTGCTTTTGCCGACGTCCTGGGAGCGCTGGATGTTGTTCATCCGCACCTTGAGTTTGCGCAAGGCCGCCAGGTATCGATCCATGATCGTACTGTCGGCGCCTTCGGCGTTTTGCACGGCAAACACACGTGACACAGGCTCGAAGCGTTTCGCCAGACTGCCGTCGTCAACCGCCGGAAAAGGCGATATCAGCGTGCTTGGCGAGGCATTCTTGCCATCGAGAATACCGCTGACGCTGCTCCAGAATCCGTCGTCAGGCTTGATGCCTGCTGGCAGGGTTTCCCGCGGGGCAGGGACATCCCACTGGGTGTTGTCGTTGACCGCCGCCAGGAGAATTTTCACCGGCGAATTCTGCACATCGCTGAGCAGTGACAGTTGTTGGGTCGCATTGGCCATGTCAGTGAAATGGCGAACGCCGACGCTGTCGATCAAGGTGTACCAGGCCTGTGTGTAGTCGCGCTTGTAGCGCGTCATGAACTCACGGATGAAATTGGCTTTCTGCACGATGCTGTCGGCGCCTTCGCCGTCGAGCACCCAGTCCGATTCATTCTGCAGATTGCCCGACACCAGTTTGATCAGCTCCGGCTTGACGAATTGCTCCCAGCCCTGACGGGTGAAAATCGCCGGCACCGCTTCTGTGCCGTAGAGCAACTGTCGGCCTGGCAAGGGCACCAGATCGCTCAAGCCGACCGCCGGGAACTGGCGACTGGATTCCAATTGCAGGCGCAGGTATTCGCGGTCTACCAGCGAACTGGAAATCATGAAGGACTTCAGGCTGTTGCGGGTCTCACTGATGAGCTGTTCATTGCGTGACAAGGTCGGCGCCTGACCGGTCTTGAGCAGCTGCACATACACCGGCGCGTTGTCCTGGATCACCGCGCTGCTGACCGCGTTGTCGCTGCTGGCCGTGTTGGCCCAGGCGACCGGTAATGCAGCACTCACGAATTCGGGATCCGGATGCGTGGCGGGTTGGGTCAGCATCAGGTAGAGCTTGAGTGCGTTGTAAGACTCGATGATCGACGCAACCTGGCGCTCATCCAGCCGTCCCAACATTTCTTCGGACAGTGAAAGCCCGCCGGTAGTCGCCGACAGTTCAGCGGCATCGCTCGCTGTGGCAGGGTTGCGCAGCGCTGTCAGGGCTTCGCCGCGAGCCTTGTTTGCAATACCCCGGGCGGCGCCATTGAGGCGGCCGGCGACATCACCGGTGCTGCGCGGCAGGTTGTTCAGGCGGGTCGGCAGTTTCTGCCCCTGCGCACGGGCTTTGGCTGAGCCGGTTTTGGAAGTCGCAGGGGCAAAGTTGTTCTGCGGGTCCATGGTTTTTGCAAACTCATTGAACGCGCGCATCTGCAATTGCAATTGCAGGGTGATCGGTTCCAGCGCCTGAGTGCGCAGTTGCTGCAAGTAGGCGGTTTGTGCAACGCGGTAGACATCGTCACCCCGGTACAGGCCGGCGCCGAGTTGCAGCGGCACGCCTTTGGCTCGGTGCTTCTCGATGGCGGTGAGTTGCTCGCGCAGCAGTTCCAGGCCGTGGCCCGACGCGAGCAGTCGCGTGCTGTCCGGCGATTGTTGCAGTTCGGTCAGTTGTTCGCGCAGTGTCGCCAGCCACTGACGGTTGTTCTGGAACGACAGGGTTTGCCAGCCGATGAACGCGAGTCCCGCCAGTACCGCCAGACCCAGCAGGGCAGGGCTGGCGGACTTGTTCTTGCCGAATCGCGACTGGTAGAGGGTCAAGTCGCGATCCGGGAAAATCACCCGACGGAACGTATCGGTGATGAAGTAGCTGCGGTCGCTGATTTTCCGGCTGCTGCCTTGCGCCTGTTTGTCGTGCTCGGGGGCGGACTGCAAGGCGAACGACTCAGCCAGATCATCTTCATACACCTGGCTCAGTTGCTGGTCGGTCTGCAGGGCACTGGTGAAATAGAGACCGCGCAGCAACAGTGGCGCACCACTGCGACGGGTTTCGGCGAAATGCTGGAGAAATTGCTCGAGCACGCCCGACAGCTCGGCGAAATAGTTGGGGAAGTTCAGCAGCGCGCTATTGGCATCGGCGCCCAACGCAATCATCTGGGCATCGACGTGGCGACGGATATGGCTGTGCAGGTTGGCCAGCTTGGCATCCAGCACCGGACGCAGGCCCTGGTTGCGGATTTCCGACAAACCGAAGGTCATGCCCAGCGGTTGTTGCCGTTCGTTCAGGTCCAGGCCTTCAAACGCCTGGCTGAACCCCGGCAGCTGATCAGTCTTGCTCAGCATCAGGTAAATCGGCGGGTTGGCCTCCAGGCAATCGTTGTATTCCTCGATGCGCGAGACCAGTTGTGCGGCGAGCTCGTTGCGCTCGGCAGCACTGCACGCCAGCAGTTCCGGCAGGCTCACCACCAACACCAGACCATTGACCGCGGCCTTGCTGCGTTGTTTTTTCAGCATGCGCAGGAAAGCGGCGAATTCGCTGGCCGACGGGTCGTCCCGCAGATAACGGCCGGCCGTATCGATCATCACGGCCTCAGGGCTGAAATACCAATCGCAGTGTTGCGTACCGCTTTCGGTGTCGTTGGCACTGCTGGCAATGTTCGCCGACAGTCCCGAGCGGGTCAGCAATGAGGTCTTGCCCGCGGCCGACATGCCGATGACCAGGTACCACGGCAAATCGTAAAGCGCCGACGAACCGCCGCCGCCAGCCGAACGATCAGCGCGCAGCATGGCGATGGCGTGCTTGAGCCGCTCGCGCAGCACTTGCTGATCTCGGAACTCACCGGTGGAATTGAGCGACCGGTCGACTTCGATCTGCACCAGGTTTTCGAGGTTGTGTTCAGCCCGGATACGCTTGTACTGACGCAGCACAATGATCAGCAGGTAAAAGGCGCTGACGATCGCCATCGTCTCCAGCGCATAACCGCGCAGCCAACTCACCCGCGGGGCCACGAACCAGCTGACCGCCAGGCTGATCAGCCACAGGACGGGGATGAGAAACCAAAAACTTTTCAACAAACGCAATAATGTCTTCATGTCTTCCTGACTCGGTTACCTGACCTGTGCTCAGGCACTGAACAGCTGGCTGATTTGTTCGGACAGCGCGGCGACTTCTTTGCCCAGCAGCCAGTCCAGCGTCAGGTAAACACCTGCGCAGACCAGCGCAATCAGCGCCAGGTAGAGCCAAAGCGGAACTTCATGACGCA
This sequence comes from Pseudomonas sp. Sample_22, assembly GCF_004307635.1. Lineage (NCBI taxonomy): Bacteria > Pseudomonadati > Pseudomonadota > Gammaproteobacteria > Pseudomonadales > Pseudomonadaceae > Pseudomonas > Pseudomonas sp. Sample_22. The sequence goes on along the minus strand of NZ_RCNY01000048.1, from coordinate 95,509 downwards.
GCATCTGCGAAACCTGGTCTGGCAGTGCCCAGTCGGGCGAGAGTGCCTTGGGCGTCTTGCGAAACCGCGCGATGTCCTGGCCCAGGGTATTGGCCAGGTAACGCAATTGGTCCTTTTGCCCGATGCTGAATTTGCCTTCGAAACCCAATGCCAGGCACAGGTGGTAAACCTCGAGTACATCGAGGTTCTGTTTGACGTCGCCGCGCAACGAATCGATTTTTTCGAAGAAACCTTCACCGGCCAGGTGCACGCCGAAGTAGCGGAATTGCAACGGCTGCAATTCAAAGTGGCGGCGCAACTCGTTGTCGCCGGAGCGCAGCACGCTTTCATCGAGGAACGCACACAGCGCGTACTGGGTGTCTTTGACCTGTTCAACGCTGTAGTCGGCACTGCGCGCTTCACGCTCCAGTGTCTTGAAGAAAGCGTCGACGCTCGCTTCAAAGGCGCTGACCGAGGTCACTTGCCGACCCTTGCGCACGATCAGCGCCATGCTGATGAAATCCTGCACCAGGTCTTTGAGCGTCGGTTTTTCGCTGGCAGCCGCAACGGCGCCTTGCAGTACGGCTTCGGTCATTTGAGTACCGCCATCAGTTCAAGCTTGAGGTTGGTGAACGCGCTGGGCGCATAGAAAGAAATGGCCTGGGCACTCATCATGCGTTCGTAGACCCGGCCATGGGGCTCGATGGAGAAATAGTGATTGTCCAGTCGCACCGGGATCGCATTGGGCAGGCGCGTCGAGTGGTTGAGCGTGACGCCCGGCATGGCGCTGTTGACCACCACTTCGATGTCCTCCGGCGAGCCGACCTTGAACGCCCGCGGCACCAGTTCCAACAGGCTTGCGCCTGGCATGTCGGCATGCACGGAAATGTAGAAATCCGCCTCTGCCAGCCGTGGATCGTGCAACTGCCCTTGCCAGTACGAGGGCTTGGTCTGCGTCAGGTTGATCACCACGCACTGGTTCGGCACGACGTTGTCGAGCAGCACGCGAATCATTTCGTCGAGCTTGACCAGCGAGGCCGCCGGGTCGTGGTGGTCGTACTCGGGAATGTCGTTGAGCTGCGTATCCAGCGAAAACGTCAACAGGCCGCCGGCGAGTTCGGCCAGGAACAGGTACAAACGTTCGGGATGCAAACGCGGGTGCGCGAGCAAATGCGCCAGGCTCGGGTGGGCGCGGTTCACCGTGTTCAGCAGCCAGAACAGGGTCACGTCGCTGGAACCGAACTCGGCGATCTGGTCCGCGCGCTCGCGACGGCGACCGGACAACGCCTTGCTCTTGGATTGCAATGCACCGAGCAGACGCTTGCCCAGCCCGACCAGGGTGTCGTGGGTGCCCAGGTGCAGCGTCGGGTGCACAAAATGCCCGTCGAGGTTGAAGCCGCCGATGTTGTTGCGTGACAGCCGGGCAATCGGGCACCAAGTGTAGCCATCAAGGTTGTCGCCGTCGATCAGCATCACCACGTTCAGGCGCAGGCTGGTGATTTCGTTTTCCAGGTCGCCTTCGTTGAGGTCCGGCAGGGTGTCGAACTGCTTGCGAAAGCGTCGTCCGGTCTTTTGTTCCTGGCCGTCTTCAACGTAATTCAGGCCGAAGGGCTCTGGCAGTTTCAGCGCGGCGTAGACCTTCAGGTCGTTTCCCTTGAGCAGGTCTTTCAAGTCACGGGCCGCGGGCAACGGATCATGCTGCGGCGCGTCGAACAGGCTGCCGTCGGGAAACACCAGCTTCAGCCGTTTGAGCTGCAAGGAACCGGTGGCGAGGGCTTCCTCGTCCACTTCCAGCAACTGCACGCCCCAGTGAAAGGGCGTATTGCGCAGCGTCGCCTGCGCCAGCTGATGCTGGTGGAACTCATCCTGATACTGGAAATGTTGTGGCAAAAGGAACATGCCTTCGGACCACATCACCCGGCTTTGCTTACTCATTGAGCGCCTTCCAAAAATGAATTCAATTTCGAGTCCAGCGCTTTTTGCGCGGAACTGGCCGCTTTGTCCTGGGCCTTTTCGATCACGACGTCCTGAACCCGTTCGGCCAGCGTCGGCTGGACCTGCTGGTCGGGCAGGGTGTAGGCCTTGGCGAGCTGCTCTTCGGTCTTGGGTTTGTTCAGCACGTCGACGCCGCTGACGGCGGACACCGTGTTGTTGTCCACCAGCACCCGCAGGCCATCGGAAGAGAACCAGATGCCGTCCTTGCGCAACGAATTGGCGTCAAACGCGACCTTCCAGCGGCTGTTTTCCTCCGAGCGGAAAAAAGCCGCGACGCCGACATAACCTGCGGCTTTGTTCAGTGGCCACTTGTCGACCTGACCCATACCCGGCAGCAAAGTGATTTCACGGTTCTCGATCAGGGTATTGCCGAGGGCTTTTTGCGGGTCGTCCCACAACGAATCCGCGTCAACCGATGAAAAGCGCTCCAGAGAAGTCAGCTGGTAGACCCGCAGCACCACCGAAAGCGGTTTGCCGGAGGCGTCGGGGTTGAGCTGGTTGCCGCCGTCGGACGTCAGGATGACTTTTTCGCTGTCATCGAACAGCATGTCGCCGGCCCACGTGTCGTCGACCCGCTTGCCAACCCGGTCGGTGACGCCACACGCCGTCAGCGCCAGCATCACCGCCACCGCCGTCAGGCATTTAGCCAATGCCGTTTTCGCGGGCTGCTTCCCTGTTTGTCTGTTATCCATGACCGCTACCTGTAAATGCTCGATCAGCACAGGCGATAGGCGAAGTCGCCGTCGCTGCCCAATTCGATGTTCAAACTCTGGATCGGTTTGTCCTGCGCCATTCGCTCCAGTACCCGCTGCGCGAGTTCCGGCATCAGGGTCTTGGACAAAATGTTGTCGATGTTGCGGGCGCCGCTGTCGACTTCCGTGCAGCGCGAGGCAATGGCTTTGACCAGCGCCTCGTCATAGCTCAGGACGGCCTGATGATTGCGCTCGAAGCGCTGGCGAATGCGCTCCAGCTTGAGTGCGACGATGCGCTCCAGAATCGCGTCCTTGACCGGGTAGTACGGGACGATGGTCAGGCGGCCGAGGAAGGCTGGCTTGAATACCTGATTCAGCTCGTCACGCAGTCCTTCGACGATGGCTTCGGGCGTCGGTTGCGGCTGGGCATTGAGGCACCACTGCATGATGCGGTCGGTGCCGGTGTTGGACGTGAGGATGATCACGGTATTGCGGAAGTTGATCTCGCGACCCTCACCGTCATCCAGCACGCCTTTGTCGAACACCTGGAAAAACAGTTCGAGCACGTCCGGGTGGGCCTTTTCCACTTCATCGAGCAGCACCACGCTGTACGGCTTGCGCCGCACGGCTTCGGTCAACACACCACCCTCGCCATAACCGACATAACCCGGCGGCGAGCCCTTGAGGCTGGAAACCGTGTGGGCTTCCTGGTACTCGGACATATTGATAGTGATGACGTTACGCTCACCGCCGTACAAGGTATCCGCCAGCGCCAGTGCGGTTTCGGTCTTGCCGACGCCGCTCGGGCCGAGCAACAGGAACACGCCGATCGGTTTGTTCGGGTCTTCCATGCGGGCGCGGGAAATCTTGATGCGTTTGCCGATTTCATGCAGCGCGTGGTCTTGTCCGAGTACCCGCTCAGCCAGCAGTGCAGGCAGGCGCTGCACGGTTTCGATTTCGTCGCGCAGCATCTTGCCCAGGGGAATGCCGGTCCAGCCGGAAATCACTTCACCGATGGTGCCGCCATCCACCAGGGCATGCACCAGCGGTTGCTCGCCCTGGACGCTGGCCAGTTCGGCGCGTACGGCGGCAATCTCAATGGCATCGGGTGATTGATTCTCGGGGTGGCTGAGGGCACCGAGTTGCTCCACCAGTTGCAGCTCGCGTTGCCATTGTTGTTCGAGGGCGTCGCGGGTCTGCTGCTCACTCTGCAACTCGGCATTGAGGGCGGTCAGGCGTCGGGCGTGGTCGCTGCCTTTGGCGGCTTCCTGCTCCAGGACCGAAATTTCCGCCTGCAAGTTGTCGATCTGACGCTTGCAGTCTTCCAGCGGTCCCGGCTGCGCCGATTGCCCCAAGGCAACCCGTGCGCAGGCGGTGTCCAGCACGCTGACGGCTTTGTCCGGCAACTGGCGCCCGGTGATGTAGCGATTGGACAGGCGCACGGCCTGCACCAGTGCTTCGTCCATCACCGTGACGTTGTGGTGCTCCTGCATCTTCGCCAGCAAGCCGCGCAGCATGTGGATCGCCTTGTCTTCGTCCGGCTCTTCGACCTTCACCACCTGGAAACGGCGGGCGAGGGCGGCATCCTTCTCGAAGTACTTCTTGTACTCGGCCCAGGTGGTCGCCGCGATGGTGCGCAGTTCGCCGCGAGCCAGGGCTGGCTTGAGCAGGTTGGCGGCATCGTTCTGCCCGGCCTGACCGCCCGAACCGATCAGGGTGTGCGCTTCGTCGATGAACAGAATGATCGGATGCAGGCTGCGCTTGGTTTCTTCGATGACCGACTTGAGACGGTTTTCGAACTCGCCTTTCACGCCGGCTCCGGCCTGCAACAAGCCCAGGTCGAGGGTGTGGATGGCAACGCCTTTGAGTACCGACGGCACGTCACCTTGAATGATGCGCAGCGCCAGGCCTTCGACCACGGCGGTTTTGCCGACGCCGGCTTCACCGGTCAGGATCGGATTGTTCTGGCGGCGGCGGGTCAGGATGTCGACCATCTGCCGCACTTCGAACTCCCGGCCCAGCACCGGGTCGATCCGGCCTTCGCGAGCGCTTTGCGTGAGATTGATGGTGTACTGATCGAGGGCCGGCGTCTTGCCGTTGCCTTTAACCGGGCTGCTGCTCACACCGCCAGTGGTGTCCAATGGTTTGGCCTGTTGCGACTCGGCGCTGCCTTCTACCAACGCGTTGAGATTCACGCGCAAATCGTCGGCGTTGATCTTCTCCAGCTCGGCTGCACCCGCGATCACCACCCGGCGCAGCTCGTCGTCATCGAGCAAGGCCTGCAGCAGATGACCGGTGCGGATCTGTGCCTGGCCGAACTCAATGGAGGCCAGGACCCACGCCTGCTCGATCATGCGAGTCAGGTGCGGGGACAGTGCCGGGGTGCGTGAATTGCCTTTTTTGAAAGTCCCCAGTGCCGTCACCAATTGCGCCTGCAAGCGCTCGGGCACCACATCGTAATGACGCAGGATCGCCGGCAGGTCGTTATCGCTGCTGTCGAGCAACTGCAACAACAGATGCTCGACTTCAACGTCGTAGTGGTGTTCCGACAGACAAAGCGCCGCGGCGCTTTCGGTGGCGGTGCGGCTGGTGTCGTTCAGCTTGGCGAACAGGGACTTCAGGTTCACAGGGAGACCCCATCAAAAGGAATGTGGAAGAGCGCGCAACGGGAGGGTTCCACGTCGACGCCTGGTCGTTTGAGCCAGCCGAGCCGGCCCAGCGAGACGTTGCCCTGGCGACCGAGGCGGGCGACGGGTACGGCTTGGGTCTTGAGCTTGGGCGCCAGTTGGAAATCGAGTTCCGCACCGACATAGAAACGCACCAGTTCGAGCAATTTCTGGTAATCGACGGCGCCTGGCTGCAAGCGTTGATAGTCGGCCAGTTCCAGTGGTGCGGTTTCGATGCGCACGCACGACTGGTAATCCCAGACCCGGTTACCGGCGACCGCGCTTTGCCCTAGCACGGCGTTCTTGCGGCCCAGTTGCGTGCATTGGCTGGCATCGAGCTTCAGCCAGCGACCGGCGAACGGCTTGACCTTGAACGGCAGCGAAAAATAGAAGCTGAGCATCACTTCCAGGTTCAACGCATTGCGTGGTTTCTGGGCGAACAGGCCGGAGAAATAGCTGAACAGTTCGCGGCGCAGGGGCGAGCCTTGTTTGTCGAATTTCTGTTTCTGCGCCTCCGGGCCGAAGCCCACCAGGTTGAGCAGATAGCGGTCGAAATCCGAGCTGCCGTTGCGTTCGTACTCGATGTAAAACTTGTACTTTTGCCAGGCCTCGTAAAACAGCGTGGTCATGCGGTGCGAAAAGATATCGAGGAAGGCGTGCGCTGCATCATCCCGATACTGGATGTGTCGCTCGATCAACAGCTCGGTGTACGGGCGCGGCAACACACCCGACGGCCCCACCAGTCCCATGAACGTGACTTGCACCTCGGACAGTGGCAGGCCGGCCACGGACACCTTGCCTTCGCGCTCAAACTGCAAGTCGCTGACTTCACTGGCCGGGAAGTTGAGCGACAGCTGCGAGCGAAAACGCAAAGGGTCTTCGTGCGGTCGGGTTTGCAGGTCCATGCGCCCGGTTCTGCTGTAATGCAGGCGAAGCAAGCGCACCAATTGGAAAAACTCGAATCGGTGCGGCTCAGCCCGTGCCTGGTCAATCAGACCAGAGGTTGATCGCCGGTTCGCGGTGGCCATTGGACGACTCTCTTTTCGCGCTGCAAGGTGCGAAGGGTTAATTGGGTAAAACTGTTCATGGAGCAGTACTGACCAAAGAAGTGATCGAGCACCATGCCGAACAAAAACACACCGCTGCCGGTGTATTGGCTTTCATCGAAATTGAGGGTGATACCGACGCCTCGAACGAAGTTCGGCCGTGGGTGACCGATGCGTGCAACGACCGGTTCGCTGCTCACCGAGACGATGCCGTTGATCTGTTTGCGGATCGCCGACACGTTTCGGTAGTTGTAGAGCGACAGCAGCTCCAGCAGCACTTCGCGGCCACGGGACACCAGTGACATGTGGTTCAGCGACAGGTGCGAAATCAGTCGCCAGATCACCCCGTTGCCCAGCGGTACACGAACAGTGGCGGTGGGTTTGCGCAGGCAGCGGATGTCCTTGATTACCGAGTTGCCGGGGATATTGAAATCGCCGCGCTCGCCACCGAAAGGCAGCATCAGGGGCAAGTCGCGGTTGCTGCAGGTCAGGCGGATGCTCAACGTATCGTTATTGGCCTCCAGCAAACCCAATTCGCGATCCACCACGCGGATAAACACGTTCGAGCCATCGCGCTGGCCGGACTGCACGGCGCGGCGCCGGGCAATCCAGAAACTTTGGCCGGAACCTTGATCGCCACGGGGTTCGAAAAACGGATGGCAAGTGCCAACCTGATCGATACCGCCGACCTTGCGCACGCGCCGTACGCGATCGATCGACACCACTTCGGCCGAGCTTTGCAGGCGCACATCCGGCGTCACCGCGTACTCGTGCTGAGCGTGGGTCAACTTGATCGGCTCAGCCTGCTGGCGGAACAGGTTGATGATCGGCGTGCAGTTGAGCTTGAAGTTATTGCGCCCGATATTTTGCGTCAGACGCGCCAGGCGATCGCTGAGGTCGTAGTCGGAAAAGTAGAAGTTGACCTCGACTTTCTCGATCTCCTTGCCCGCCAGAATGCGCGCGAACCCAGACAGGTCGAAGAACATGAACTTGTCGGGGAAGGTGAAGTATTCGTGCAGCAAGCGATAACCGAGGAACGAGCGCTCCGAGTAATCCACCAACCCTTCGTCCAGACCGTAACCGACAGCTTTCAGCGCGTTGGCCGGCAAGACCACCTCGCGGCTGCGCCCCTGATCCTCGAAGCTCAAAGTGGCCTTGGCCAGGTTGTTGAACAGCAGTTCGTACAGTTGCAGCATCAACGTGCTTTCGCCGTCGAGGAAAAACCGCAGGCTGTCGAGTTCCATCTTGCCGAACATCACATCGGAGGTCGCTGTCAGGCCGATGCGCAAGCGGGCGACCAGGTCGGCGCTGTGGCCGTTGAATGCCGAGCGCTCCATCTCGATGAACGACGCCTGCTGCACGGCTATTGGCCACAGCTCGACCGGGTAGCAGGTGCGGAATTTACACACCACGCCATCGATCGGGTTGGCACTGAGCTCGGTATGCCGGGGCACACGGAACGCTTCGGTGACCTTTTCCTGTTTGCCCAGGTTGAACTCGACGATCGACATCGACGGGGTAGGGCGCAGGTAATGCGGGTACAGCACTTCGAGAAACGATTCGACGATTTCCGGCAGCTCATCGTCGAGTTTTTTGTGCACCCGCGCAGAGAGAAACGAGAACGCTTCGATCAAGCGCTCGGTGTGCGGGTCTTCGCAGTTATCGCCCTCGATGAGCAACCGCGAAGCGATTTTCGGATACTGGCTCGCAAACTCCTGGCCCAAAAAGCGCAGGTGCGACAGTTCCTTTTCGTAATAGGGCAGCAGATCGTCGAGCATCAGTTGAGGTTCTGCACTTTGTATTCCTGGGTGTTGACCTGCAGCACCGCGTCGAAGGACACCTGACGGGTGATGTCTTGCAGGCGCAGGACCGCGTCCACGCGAAAGGTCAGCATGCGTTGGCCGGTCTGTTGTGCGAGCAGCTGGACTTTTACGCTGCGAAAGCGCCGGTCGCCGACCGTGATCGCCTTCTCCAGCTGCCGCTGGATCAACAGGCGATCTTTCGGATCAAGTACGCTGCGACTGGTGAAATCCGGCATGCCGTAGTCGAGGATGGTGCCGCCCAGATTGACGAAACCGTCCAGCTCGCTGGCGACCAGGGACTGGCGGGTGTTGACCAGAATCTCCAGGTCGCGAACGATGCTGGCCTTGTAATCGGCCAGCGAACACAAGCGTTGCGATGACGCTTCGATGGACTGATGCGGACGATCGTCCAGCAATCGGTCCAGCAGTGATGGCAACAGCTTGTGTTGACTCGTCATATCGCCTTCCTGGCAAAGTGTTCGATCAGCCGCGGGTCGATTGCGGCAATTCAGCAACCAGACGCAACGATGCAGTCAGTTCGTCCAGTTGATAGTGCGGGCGCAGGTACGTCACAGCCTTGTAGACGCCCGGCTTGCCCGGCACCTCGAACACTTCGGCACGCGCTTCGCGCAACGGGAACTTGGCCTTGGCTTCCTGGCTCGCGGTGTCGTCCAGCAACACGTAGCTCGACAGCCACTTGTTGAGGAACAGTTCGACGTCCTTGCGCGAGGCGAAGCTGCCGATCTTGTCGCGCATGATCGCCTTCATGTAATGCGCGATGCGCGAAGTGGCGAAGATGTACTGCAACTGCGCGGAAAGCCGGGCGTTGGCATTGGCGATATCGGTGTTGTACTGCTTCTGCTTCTGCGCCGACTGGGTGCCGAAGAACGCGGCGTAGTCGGTGCCTTTGCAGTGCACCAGCGGAATGAAACCGAGGTCCGACAGCTCTTTCTCGCGGCGGTCGGTGATGGCGATCTCGGTCGGACACTTGAGGGCGATTTCACCGTCATCGGTCTTGAATGTGTGGGTCGGCAAACCTTCAACCAGACCACCACCCTCGACACCACGAATTGCCACGCACCAGCCGTAACGGGAGAACGCATCGGTGACCCGAGTGCCCAGTGCGTAGGCGGCGTTCATCCACAGGTACTTGTTGTGGTCGCGTCCGTCGACGCTTTCGACGAAGTTGAATTCCTCGACAGGCGTGGTATCCGGGCCATACGGCAGGCGACCGAGCACGTGGGGCAGGGTCAGGCCGACATAGCGCGAGTCTTCGGAGGCGCGGAACGACTTCCACTTGGCGTATTCGACGGTGTCGAAAATCTTCGCCAGATCCCGTGGGCCGGACATGTCGGTAAACGAATCCCAGCCGAACAGTTCAGGCGAGGCTGCCGAGATGAACGGCGCGTGGGCGGCTGCGGCGACGTGGGAAATCTCTTCGAGCAGGTACATGTCTTCCGGGCTGCGGTTGAACTCGTAGTCACCCAGCAGCATGCCGAACGGTGCACCGCCGAAGGTGCCGTACTCTTCTTCGTAGATCTTCTTGAACAGCGCGCTCTGGTCGAATTCAGAAGCGGCCTTGAGATCACGCACCAGGTCTTTCTTCGACGCGTTGAGCAAGTGAATCTTCAGCGTGGTGCTGGTTTCGGTCTGGTCGACCTGATACTTCAGGCCACGCCAGGACGCTTCCAGCTGCTGGAATTCACTGGCGTGCATGATCTCGTTCATCTGCTCGGAAAGCATCGCGTCGATCTCGGCGATACGCGCATCGAGCACGGCGATCAGGTCCTTGCTCGGCGTCATTTCGCCTTCAAGGATCTGGTTGACCAACTCGCCAATCAGGTCGCGGGTTCGGGTGCGCTCGGTCTCGGAGCGGGCCACGCGGCTTTGCGAAATGATGCTGTCGAGCAGCGAGGATTGCGCGGTGAAGTTTTCCACTTCAACCAGTTCGCTGTCCTGTTGAGTCACGGTTTGCTTGTCGTTCATCGTCAGGCTCCTACACTTTGCCGTCGGTGGCTGGAATGGCGGCTTCGCGCCCGAATTCCTTGCCCAGGGTTTTCAACTTCTCAGTGTTCTGCAACACGTCCATCAACAGCTCTTCGAGCTTGTCGTTACCACCCATTTTGTTGCGCAGGTCTGCCAGCTTGTTGCGCACGTCCAGCAGCTTGCGCAGCGGCTCGACCTGCTTGACCACGTTCTGCGGCTCGAAGTCTTCGAGGGCGTTGAAGTTGAGCTCGACGCCCAGTTGTGTACCGTTTTTCGCCAGCGTGTTGTCGACGCGGTAGGTCAGGCGCGGCTTGATGCCCTTGAGCACACCGTTGAAATTGTCGCGGTCGATGAAAATGAACTTGCGGTCCTTGAGCTTCGGCAGCGGCTCCAGCGGGTTGCCGGAGAAATCGCCCAGCACACCGACGACAAAGGGCAGCTCTTTCTTTTCCTGAGCGTCACCGATATCCACGTCATAGGTGATATGGACCCGAGGCGCGCGGACGCGGTCGAGTTTGTGCTGGGTACTTTCCTTCTTCGCCATCGTGATCTCCTGTGCGAACAATTCGCTGCAAGTCGTGTGCGTGTCGGTTCAATGGGTGGCCGAGCGCGTTACATTCCTTCGATCGTCAGCAGCAGGCGCTGACGGATTTCATCGTTCATGTCCATGATGTTTTCAAAGCCCACCAACTCTTCGAAGCTGGTGTTGCCGGCGATCTGGGTGCTGCTGCGGATCACGGCCTCGTCGGGCAACTGCGAGCGAACCGGCGAGCCGATCACGCAGAAGGGCAGGTCGCCGAATTCCTTCAAGCGTTCGAACGTGACGGGAAAGCGCAAGCCTTCGAGCAGGCGGCTGATGCCGGGCGACTTGCTCAGGCAGTAGAACAGCACCAGGTAATGCACCACGAAGCGGTACAGCTCGGCGCTGCTGCGATTGGGGTCTTTGATGACAGTGCGGAAGCGTGCCAGATCGAACGAACTGAAGCCGACCACCCAGCGCACGGGGCTGGTGATGCGAATGGTTTGACCGTTTGCGCTCAGCACCTTGTCGTACTCCAGCGCAAACAATTGCGGGGTGGTACTGAGCAGATTGAGGGGGACTTCGAGCTCATTGACCAGCTGGAACGGAGCGACCGAGCCGATGCGGTCGTAGAGCTCCTTGAGCTCCTTGAAATGGTGCTGGGTCTCGCGCCCGCTGCTGCGTTGCGCACCCTGCAGGTACTCACCGAAAAACGTCTGGGGACGAATCAGCAAAGCCAGGGTCGCCAGATAATCCGCGGCCTGCGCCTTCAGCGCATCGGAAATGGCCCGGGTCTGGCTTCGCAGCTTGATCAATGCTTCAACATCAAAAAACGCTTGAGTCATCGGTACATCGTCCTTGAACACTCCACGCCTCCCTGGCTTAAAAAAACCGGTGCATGTCGAGTGGTTTGATTTCCCATGGACATCCGTCCACGAGAGGTAATTGCTGATGTCGGTCATCAAAAAAACACACTGCCGGAACCAACCGGGAGTGTGATGCTGGCATATGGATATTGAGTTGCCAGTAACGCCGTGTATGGCAACACGTCGTATCGAAAAGTTCATTCGGCGGCGGATTTTTTCTCGTTTTTGTTACACACCGCAATGATGCCTTCTTGCCACTATTTGCTGGATGTGTCTGTCAGACAGTTCCGAAAGCCAGTCAATTCAATGGTTTCAGAGGGGTTGTGGATCCAATTTTTAATCGAAAATATTTTAAAAAAGGTGAAGCGGTTCACCTAATACCCACTTGAGTGGCCGTTGACGAAAAAATTGCAGGACGAGTGTCATATAGCCGTCAACGAAGTGATGGCATCTCAGGATGTCGGGATATACAAGGCGGCCTCTCCATGGCTGAACAAGTGTTCGGGCAATATCGCGTTACATAACGTCGATATTTCTGTATAACGCGCCAAGTACGACTGCACTCAGTAACTTTCAGGTCGGGCCATACAATTGCGTGAAGGCTTTCGCGCCTTCGTGGGCTGGCATTTCCGGACGGTCGGAGCAGACATGATCGTCATGTTCTACGAGCCGATGGAAGGTTTGGTGCTATTCACCTTCGATTACAGTTGAATTCCATGAATAAGGCCGAACCGCAATCTCTTGTCGTCAGAGTCAAAAAGTATCTCGCGATTATCTTTTTGCTCTGCCTTCTAGGCGTTTCCATCTATGCGTACCTGCACAAACCAGAGTTTCCTGCTGAGATAGTCCTGAAGCAAGACTTCATTCCGGGACAGTCGATCTACATCGTTCAAGATGCCAGGGATGCAGATGAACCCAAAAGCCTGAGGTTCTACGTCAACAATGACGGCGGTAGGAATAATGAGACGATGAAGGTGCGCCTCGGCAAGACCCCGCCCTTCCTGGTCTCGGAAACTGACTTGAAAGACGTGGTAATCCAGCGTGTCTCCAACGGCCTGCACATCAAACTCAAAGGCGCAGTCTCGAACTACCAGAGCAACCTTTACCTTGAAGACGGCGACACTTACACCACGTATCGTGTAAGCCTTGAGCAAGTCGAAACGCGACCGCCCTTGCCGAGTGGTCGGTAGGCTTACTTCAGCGAGGCAATCACTGCGCAGACAACCGCAATCGCCAGCGCCGGCCACTGCATTGGCAAATCGATGATACTGGTTGCTGGCGGGGACTGGTCGTATTGATGGCGTGCCTGCTGCCATTCTCGTTGCGCATGCTCAAGCTGGCGAACAGGGCGGCGATGTTGCTGGCGTCCGAGCGCTTGGTATTTGCGAACTTGAAGGCGCCATTGCTGATCGGCACATCGCCGATTTTGGCCTGCATTTTGGTGATTATGTAGGTTTCGGATTACTGTTCTATTTTTCTTCCATCTGGCTTTTTAGTCGACGTAGCGTAGGGGATTCTCCTCCGATCAGTTCGATTTTAAATTCCGCAAAAGCTAGCTCAAGTTCTGCGTATTGCTGCAAGCCGTCTTCAGTGAACAAGTAGCATCCAGGGATATCCCGCCACTCCAAAGGTGTGCGGATTCGGCCTCGTTCAGCCCGGTCCATCAGGGGCGCCAGCTCTAGATCCAGTTGAGCTACAGCTGGGTCCTCTGCCATCAATGCATCGATGGTCGACCGTAGCCTCAGAGTTTTTTCTTTCAGTTTTTCGATATCCATGGGAACGGATTTTTCTGTATTGGATTACTGGCCACAATGATGTCTGCTTGCCACTACTTGTGGGATATGTCTGTCAGGTAATTCTGAAATTCAGCCAATTCAGTGATTTCGACGACGTAGTGGATCAAGTATTTAATCCAAATCTATGTGAAGCCGGTTCAATATTGAAGGCTAACAAGCAATTCGGAGGCGATGAGTGATGTGCTAGCATTTCGACATATGATTTCCTGAGAAAAAATACCTGCTTGACACTTGGTGTTGCATAGGTGTTTCCTTTCGCACGTGCTCAGATGACGATTGAAAAATGTGATGCAGTTCTATTTTTGTTGAAGTCCTTCGGCACTTTTTCCGCAGGGTGGTTGTCGCACCCACGGGTCATTTTCCGCCGTTTGTGATTCAGGAAGACAATTGAAACAGCGGTTTTTTCGTGATGGTTGATGGGGCAATGCTCTTCGGGCGGAGTATGGCCCAAGAAAGATTGTTCAGTTATTGCACGGAGCAGGTTTTGCCGAAGATCTTTTCGGGAAGGCGGTATTAGGAGAAAGGAACATGGACGAAAGGTTTTTACCCTGCACAGTGGCGAACCCCCGTGGCACACGATCACAAGCTGGATTGATTGGCGGCGGTAGCCTTCCGTTTCCCAGCGAACTCGCCTCGCGGGCTATTCCTGCACCACCAAATTTTGCCGGTTACTACGCGACCAGTGATTACAACGCGGCGATGTTTCTTGCCCATGAACTGGCTTCGCCCGAATTGGAAATGTCGCCGAGTGAGGCGCAAGAGTCCTTGCAGTTACTGCGCTCGTTAATCAGGAATTTGTCTTCGGCGAAGGACGTTTCCGTCGAAGCGCTGCAAGAATTACAGAAAACCGCAGCGGCCATCCCGGAGATAGGCTCTTTGTTGTTTTCTCCAGCCAACTTGCCTGGCACGTTGGTCAGTGCAGGCACCAGCGTAGCTGCATTTTCCAAGTCGAAGTCGGTTGTAGACTTGCTGGATCTCTCCGCGGCCGACAAGAAAAAACTGATCAAGTGGGCCAATAGTCGGGGCACAGCGAACTCGATCTCGGCTAAGAAAGCCTTCAAAGGCAGGATAAAACTGATTCGGGTTGCAGGGCAGTTGCACTTCGAGGTGCCGATTACTGCTCAGGCACAAAGTTACAAGGTGCTCGGTCGGGTTGGAGGGCAAGTTGCTAATCTTCCGGCTTATGGAACAAAAACTGCACTGAGTAAGCGTGCAATGTTGCATGCCGGAGGAGCGGCAGGCGGACTAAAATTCATGACGGGTAATACGGTGGGTGTGGCGCTAGCCATTGGGCCGCAGGCTTATCTGGATTATACAAGTTCGACTTCAATGGAAGAGTTTTATAGGGAGTCTGCATATAGCCAGCCTACTAACGTAGCGGCGTTCGCCAGTGGTGTATTAGTGAGTTTTTTTATGGGGTCTTCGCTGGTTGCAGCTCCATTGGTAATAGTGTTGTTGGTTGGTTGGGGTGCTGGTCTGGCAGTTCAATATTATATGGGTAAGTCCGGCGCTGATAAAAAGATTGGTGGTTCAATAAATAAGTTGATTGATCATGCTTTTTGATCCTGCTGTAGATACGGTGAAAACTGGTCCGTGGGTTGTTTTTCTTATGGTTGTGTTTTTTGGTATGTTTGGTCCGCCAGGAGTGCCATATTATTGGTCTATATATTGTGTTGTAGTGGTTTTTTTCTTGCTCATAACTCTTTTTTTGGTTGGGGCTTGTGAGCGATATGTGTTTTTTGTTGTGATGATATTTTTCACTGGTGTCGGCATAATGGGTTTTTTGTTTTCTAGTGTTTTGTATTTGGTTGTCTCGGATTTTTTTGGAGAGGGGAGTTTTAAATCGATCGCTATTGGACTGTCGCCCTTGATTTTGATTTCTTTGGCGGTAGCGATTGCTGCTTATGGTAGAAGTCATTTATCAAGCTTTAGACTTGAAGGCAATAAAGTGGCTTTTAAGGTCGAGAGCCGAGAGAAGTATAGTGCAGGTTTTCTGGCAGGGCTTCTTACTCTAACAGGGGGGGGAGTGTTGAAATTAATAGGTTCATTAAATGGTGGTGCGCTTGGGGTTTTAGTCGGTACATCTGGTTGTATAGCTTTAATACTTTACTGTCGGCATACAATCCAAGGTCTTCGCGCGCTGCGACTCCGGGAGCATACAATGCCTACTCCGTACACCTTCATGAGAATCGATGAAATACGCGAAGCCCGCAGTCGTTGGTGGTTGGGGAGATTATTTAAATGGTTGCTTTCTTCGCGTCAGTCTCATGATTGATTCGCAAAATTTAAAGAAGGGTGGGTGGATTGTCTTTTTTTCTGCTGCTCTATTTGGTGCCTTTGGTCCCTCAAATTTGAGCTATTTCTGGTGGGTATATCTATTTTTTATAGTTGCACTGCTAGGTTTTGTTTTGTACGTAATTTATAGCTGTGAACGATTTGTGTTGTATCTGTCGTCACTGTTTTTGCTGGTGGTCGGTATCTTTACTTACCTAGCCTGTACGGTGGCATATCTATCTGCTTCGAGAGTCTTAGGTGGGAACAGTTTGCTTGCTGCACTGGTGGGCTTGTCACCAGCGCTAACAGTGTTTTTAACGGTTGCCACAATACTCTATGGGGAGACGGTTTTTTTTCCTTTCGAGTGCAAAGGGAATAGAGTTGCCGCGCGGGGTAAGGGGCAGAGCAATAAAAGTCATAGTGTTGGATTGGTAGTGGGTGCGGCTGTGCTCACAAGCGGAATATTTTTCAAGTCAGTTGATGCGCAGACAAGCAATGTACTAGCAGTCGTAATCTGCACTGGATGTTCAATAGCTATTTCGATTTTGTCACGTCACAGTATTCGAGGTCTGCGCACGCTTCACATCCAAGAACGAAATATGCCTGCACCCTATACCTTCATGGAAATTGACGAAATACGTGAAGCTCGCAGGCGCTGGTGGTTGAGTAGGTTGTTTAAGTGGTTAACTTCCCTGCGTTCTTCGACGTGATGTGGCGCGGAGTCGAGTGAAATGGTCATGATTGATGCAAAGAATATAAAAAAACAAATTTTTCTAATGTTTATTGGAGTGGCCTTTTTTGGTGCTTTTGGACCCTCAAACTTGAAGTATTTTTGGTGGTGGTATTTTTTTATTGTTGTGGTTGGTTTTGGTTTTAACCTATATCTAATTTATTGCTGTGAGAGATATATTTTGTTATTGGCGACGGTGTTGTCAGTTGCGATATGTATTTTTCCTTATATTGCTGGTAGTCTGGCGTACTTGATTGTCTCAGATTATTTTGGCAAGGGAGATCCTAGATCTGTAGCTATTGGGATAGCACCGATCACTATAGTGCTTATGATGTTTTTGGTGATTTTTTATAGTAAGGCATCGTTCTTTCCTTTCGAATGCGTAGGCAATAGAGTCGCGCCTCGACCTAAAAGAATTGTGAATTCCAGGAATTATAACCTTGGATTAATTTCCGGTGTATCGACGCTCACAGGCAGTATGTTTCTAAAGTCGGTGGGTGCAGAAACGGGCGGCATGTTTGTGGTGGTAGCCTGCACGGTGCTTTCTGTAATTCTTCTTTTTTACGTACGTCATGGCATCCGCGGTCTCCGCACCCTTCATATCCGTGAGCGCAAAATGCCAACCCCCTTCACCTTCATGCAAATCGACGAAATACGCGAAGCCCGCAGCCGCTGGTGGCTGGGTCGGTTATTCAAGTGGTTGGGTTCCCTGCGCCAGTCGACAGGTTCCTGACGATCAGAACGTTAATGCGGTGGTTGCCCGAATATTGATTCCAGGAGTTGCACATGACAATGGACCTTTCATCCCTGTTTACCGCACAGAACCGGCGCCTGTTCAAACTGACCATGCCGCTCAAAAGTGGTCAGGAGCTCTTGCTTGAGTCTTTCACCGGACACGAAGGCCTGTCGATGGAGTTTGGTTTCCATTTGGACCTTCTGTCCGATGATGCCAGCGTAAAACTCAAATCCGCCATGGGGCAGTCGGCGACGATAGAGATCGAACTGGCGACTGGCGCAAGTCGTTACATCAACGGGCATGTACTGCGTTTTGGCAGTAATGGCAGCGACGGTGGGATGTGTCGGTATTTCGCGCTGATTGGCTCCTGGCTCAGTTTGCTTGAACAGCGGTTCGACTCGCAGATATTCCAGGACCAAACCGTCGAACAAGTGATCACCCAAGTGTTCAGTCGTTATGAAGGGCTGGCCAAGTTCGAATTTCGTATCAACCGTACGCTCAAACCCCATAGCTATATCACTCAGTATCGGGAAAGTGATCGGCATTTCGTCATGCGCCTGCTGGAGCACGAAGGGCTGTTCTATTACTACGAACATGCTGCCGACAGTCACACGCTGATCATCATGGATGATTCAACCCAGTTGCCTGCGCTGCCAGAGCAGCCACAAGTGCGATTTCACACGGCGTCCATCACAGAGTCGGCGGATTCAATCACTCACTGGAATGCGGTAAGGGAATTGCAGTCGAGCAAGATAGCGGTCCAGACGTTCGATTACCGTCAGCCTCGAAACCGCCTGCCGGTCAGCATGAACAGTCTCAATCAGCAGGGCGATGTACCGGCCTACGAGATTTACGATTTCATGGGCCAGTACACCCATGCAAACTATGACGATGGCGAAGTGTTGGTGCGCAATCGTATCGAGGCTTTGGAGCTCAGGGGCAAGGGATTTTCGGGAAGGAGCAATTGCCGTGCGATGCGCCCGGGCTATACGTTCGAACTCACGCAGCATTACGAACACGATAATGGCTCAGTCGAGGATCGACAATTCTTGCTGACGTGCATCGAGCACTGGGGCAGTAATAATTACCTGTCCGGCGGGCAGGCGGGTTATGCCAACAAGTTTGATTGCGTACGCAAGAAAATCAAGTTCCGACCGCAGCTCGACACGCTGACGCCAACGATTTCCGGCCCGCAAACCGCCATTGTTGTCGGCCCACCTGGCGAGGAAATCTATACCGATGAACTGGGCCGGGTGAAAGTACAGTTTCACTGGGACCGCTACGGCGAGTTCAACGACAAGAGTTCCTGCTGGGTCCGTGTCGCACAGTCCGGCGCCAGTGGCGGTTTCGGCAGTGTCTTGATCCCTCGCGTTGGCGACGAGGTGGTTGTGGCTTTCCTTGATGGAGACCCCGACCGCCCGCTGGTCATGGGCAGTCTCTACAACAGCCAGAACACACCGCCTTGGTCGCTGCCGGCGAACAAGACCCAGAGTGGTTTTTTGACCCGGTCAATGAAAGGTGACGGCGGTACGGCGAACTTCTTCCGCTTCGAAGACAAGGCCGGTGCCGAGCAGATCATCATGCATGCCGAGCGCAACATGGACACCGAGATTGAGGTCGACGAGACCCACAGTGTCGGCAGCAACCGCACGATCACGGTCGGTGGCACGCACACTGAAACGATCAAGAAAGACACGGTGATGAATGTCCAGGAAGGCTCGCTGACGATTCAGGTCGATAACCAGTTCATCCAGGTCAACGCCAAGCAACACATCATTCTTCAGGTGGGGGAGAGCAGCATCATTCTCACGCCGGACGGCATCGAGATCAAAGGCAAGACGATCAACACGGTCAGTACCGGCACGACCCAGATCACCGGTTCCGAGGTCAGGGTCAATGACTGAGGTAGCGGCGCGATGATCAGAACCAGCCTCTACGATCGCATTTCCGAAAAGCGTATTGCGCAAGAGGAAGCTGAACGGCTCGCCCAGCAGAACGCGGTCCCCGTCCAGCCTGAGCCCGAGCCGGAACCCGCGCCTGTGGTGGCGCTGAAAGACACGCCCAGCAGCTTCAGTTTCGCGGGATTCAATCTGGCATTTCCGACGGGTTTTCAATTCCGCGAGATCCAGACCACTGTCGAGCACGAAGGCGAACCGGTCAGCCTGACGATCAAGCGACGTGATGTGCAACAGGGGCAGACCCTGGAGCAACTGTTCGATGCCTCGGTGCAGGCGTTTCGCAAGGAACACCCGGACGTGCGCATCATTCGCCAGCGCGATGTCATCGTGGCCGGTAGTACGGCGAAGTCGGCGGATCTGCATTTCAAGAGCGGCCATGCCGATCGACACGCGCGCCTGGTGGGTGCGCTTGTGCCGGTCGTTGGACGTGAAGATATGCAATGGCTGAGTATCGGTTGCGAGATTGATCCGGCAAGACCCGCGCTCAGTCTCTGGCTGGTTGATTTTGACGGCATGCTCGATGACCTCGCGGCCAGCTGAAATACCCTTTTTTTGAATTCAGGAATTTACATCACATGGATTATGAGTTGCAGGAAGGCAGCATTGCGTTGCCACAGGGTTTCCAGGATCGAACCGTAAACATGTTTGTGCTGGGGGCAAGCATTCCCGCACCATTGAGCATCACCATTTCCCGCGATACTTTGCTGCCCGGCGAGGCGCTCAAAGCCTACGTCGAACGTCAGATCAAGATGCTCGCGTCCAAGCTGCGCGGCTATACGCTACTGGGCAAAAAAGCCGTAGCGCTGTCGACTTCGGCGCCGATCGACGGCGTGCAGATCGATGCGTATTACATGACCGATGGCCGACCGTTCTACCAGCGTCAGGCAGCGTTTCTGATTTCACCGGGACGCGCGATAATCTTTTCCACTACCGCCCAGGCTGATTTCAGCAGTGAGCAGAACCAGAACTGGGTGGACCTGCTGGCGAGCTTTCAGCCTCGCCTGCCGGGCGACTCCGTGACCGACTCCAGCGCTCAGGAGTAACGGTCATGTTCGAAGCCGCAAGGTTTGGTGATGAACTGTCGCACACCAGTGCATTGGGCGGGTTTCTCATCGGCGCAGCACTTGGCATAGCGTTGATCGCTACGGTGGCGATCGCGACGTTTACCTGTGGGTTTGGCGTGGCATTGTTGGCAGGTTTACTGGCAGGCGTCGGAGGTAGCCTGCTCACCGCGGCCGGAGAAAAGATAGGCAGTATGTTTTCTTCACCCGCGGGGACCATTGTCACCGCGTCGCCCAACGTCTTCATCAACAGCCGCAAGGCAGCCCATGTGGAGAAAAGCACCGGCGCCTGCGATAAGCATCCAGGCCCGGTGAAGGTCGCCGAAGGTTCAACCAACGTCTTCATCAACGGTACGGCGGCTGCTCGCAAGGGCGACAAGTTGACCTGCGGTGCTACCCTCTCCAGCGGTTCGGACAATGTTTTCATCGGTGGCGGAACCTACCGCTACCTGCCGGTGGACGATGAAATTCCCGGGTGGCTGCGGACCACGGTCGACATTCTGATGGCGGTTGCCGGCGCGGCGGGCGGTATCGCCCAATTGATCAAGGCCGGGACCCAGGCCGGCATGAAAGCCGTCATGCCCTGCGTCCTGAAATTCACCGCCGGATTCGTCGCCGGTGAGGTGGCGTCGCGTTACGTCGTGGGCCCTGCCATCGAGCGCGCGGTGGGTGGCTTGATCGGCAACCCGGTCGACGCGACTACCGGCCGCAAGGTCATCACCGACGAAACCGACTTCAGCCTGCCGGGCCTGATGCCTATTCAATGGTCGCGGTTCTATGCAAGCGACCTGGGTGTCGACAGCGTACTTGGAAAAGGATGGGTCCTGCCCTGGGAGCAGAGCCTGCGTCGCAGTGGCGCTTTTGTCTATCTCACCGACAATCAGGGGCGCAGCGTTCCGTTCGTGGACGTGCAGCCAGGGGAGCGCATCTACAACCCGCATGAACAGGTGTATCTGGTTTGCACCGAAGGCGGTCACTATCTGCTGCAAACCCTCGACAACACCTTTTTTTACTTCGGCGAAGTCGAAGACGACAACATCCCCGTGGCGCTGCAACGCATTGAAAATGCCCTGGGTCATTTCCTGCATTTCACTCGCACCGCTGAAGGTACGCTCACCGACATCAGCGCCACTGGTGGCGTGCGGGTGCACCTGCATTACGACAACCCGCTGGGTCGCCTCACCGATGTCAGGCGTATAGTCGCCAACGAGGCCGTTGAAACGCTGGTGCAGTACCGTTACGACAAGCACGGCCAGCTCAATGAAGTGATCAATCGCAACGGTGATTCAGTACGCCGTTTCAGCTATGCCGACGGTGTGATGGTCAGTCACAGCAATGCCCTCGGCCTGACCTGCAACTACCGCTGGGAACACATCGATGGCCAGCGGCGCGTGGTGGAGCACTGGACCAGCGATGGCGAACGTTACCTGTTCCGTTACGACAGACAGGCCCGTATTACGTGGGTCACCGATGTGCTCGGGCGCGAAGCCGAGCTTCATTACAACGCCGATCATCGCGTCACCGCCAGCCGCGACTTCGGCGGCGAACACTACGCCATCGATATCGATGACAGCGGCAACATGACTGGCCTGACACTGCCGGATGGCAACAGACTCACGCTCAAGTACGACGAATACTCACGCCTGCTTGAAGAGAGCGACCCGCTCGGGCGCACGATCAAATACCGCTATCACCACCTGACCCCGCTGATCACCCAGGTGGACTACCCCGACGGCAGCACATGGCAGGCCCGCTACGACGACAAAGGCAACCTCATCGCCGAAGTCGACGCCCTCGGTCACACCACCGAATACCTCAACGGCGACGATGGCCTGCCACACACCATCATCGACGCGACCCACAAGTCCAAATACCTGTGGTGGAACACCCTGGCCCAGGTCGAGCGCTTCCAGGATTGCTCGGGTAAAACCACCACATACCGCTTCGACGAGCGCCAGCACCTGGTCGCCGTCACCGACGCGCTGGGCCAGACCACCACGCTGGAACGCAAACCCGACGGCGAAGTGCTGCGCATCCATCACCCGGACGGCAGCGGCGAATCGTTCACCTACAACGCCCTCGGCCAGGTGCTGACGCACACCGACGGCAAAGGCCAGACCACGCGTCTGCTACGCACCGCCCGGGGACTGCCGAGCAGCCGCCAGGACGCCAAGGGCCAGCGCATCCGCTACGAATACGACGCGGCGATTCGCCTGACCGCGTTGATCAACGAAAACAACGCGGCGTACCAGTTCGCCTACGATGCGTCCGACCGGCTGATCGAAGAAAAACGCATCGACAACCTGACCCGGCGCTTCAGCTACAACCTGGGCGGGCATCTGACCCAGGTCGACGAAACCGGCTACGGCGAACGCGGCGAGCGGCCACAACGCCGCACCGAATTCGAGCGCGACAGCATTGGCCGGCTGCTGGCCAAACTCAATGCCGATGCCCGTCAGGATTATGCATATGACGACGGCGATCGCCTGCTGTCGATCCAACGCCTGCCGACCGCGCAGGGCAAGCAACTGGGTGTCAGCGAAGAAACCCTCGAATTCTCCTACGACCTGCTCGGCCGCCTGATCCAGGAGACTACGGCGCAAGGTGCCTTGTCCTACGAGTACGACCCGCTAAGCAACCTCACCACCCTGATGTTGCCTACCGGCCAACACCTCAATCACCTGTACTACGGCAGTGGCCACCTGCACCAACTCAACCTCGACGGCCAGCTCATCAGCGACATCGAGCGCGACGACCTGCACCGCGAAGTCCTGCGCACCCAGGGCGCGCTCACCAGTTGCTTTGGCTACGACGCCATGGGCCGCAAAGCCTGGCAATTCGCCTCTACCTTGCCGGCAGAAAAGCTCTCGCAAATTCACAATCCAGGCATCCAACCTGCGCTGTTGGTCGAACACGCCTACAACCCGATCCACCGCCGCCATCAATACGACCCGGCTGGCGAGTTGACCCGCACCCTCGACAAACTGCGTGGCGAGATCAAGTACGAATATGAAGCCAACGGCCAACTGCACAGCCGCGACACCGGCCAGTTGATCGACAGCGAAGAATTCCGCTACGACGCCGCGGCGAACCGGCTGAACTTCAACACCAGCCAGTTCGACCACGTCAAAGACAACCGTCTCAAGCGCTGGCGAGATCAGGAATATGCCTACGATGCGTGGGGCAACCTGATTGAGAAACGCAGCGGGATGGGCACGCTGCAGACGTTTGTTTATGACTGTGAGAATCGGCTGGTGCGGGCCGAGACGTTGATCAACGGCAAGCTGGAGAGTACCGGTGCATATCGGTACGACAGCCTTGGGCGGCGGGTTGGTAAACAGTCTGTTGTTAATGGCGTGACCGAGCAGAAACACTTCTTATGGCAAGGCCTGCGGATGCTGCGGGAGGAGCGTCCGGGGCAAAGCAGTCTGTATATCTACGAACCGGGCAGCTATGTGCCGTTGGCGCGTGTCGACCAGGCAGAAGGTGAAGCGCAGCAGCTTTACTACTTCCATACCGACCAGATTGGTACGCCGTTGGAGATGACTGACCGGGAAGGGCAGATCGTCTGGCAGGCGACGTACAAGGCTTGGGGGGCGGTTGAGAAGCTGACGGTCAATGAAGTCGAGCAGAACCTGCGGTTTCAGGGGCAGTATTTCGACGATGAGACGGGGCTGCACTACAACACGTTTCGGTATTACGATCCGGAGGTGGGGCGGTTTGTTACGCAGGATCCGATAGGGTTAATGGGGGGGGATAATCTCTATCAATATGGAAGCAACCCGTTAGGTTGGATAGACCCTTTAGGGTTAGCATGTTCGTCGCTTCATGAAAGGGTAGTAAATGATGCGAACAAGGTCGCGTCTGCTGGCGGGGAAATCACTGCGAAGCAAGCGCAGATATTGAAAGGAAATCTGCCCGTTGTTCAGAGGCGTACTGTGTTTCAAAATCAGATGGCACGTAAAGAATTTGTGGGTAGTCAAAACTATTTGATGAAGCAATGGGAAGCCAACACCGGTAGAGTATGGCCATCTGGAGCAACTCCCCATCACATCATCCCTTTGGAAAGCGGTGGCGCAAACAAGTGGTGGAATCTAATGCCGACACACGGCTCGTTACCTAATCATTCCTTGCCAGGAATTCCAGGTCCGCATGCCGCAGGTGGAGTTCTCAGGACAACAATTCAACAAGGAAGAAAGGCTCTGCCGCCTGGTACAATAACTGATTTGAGATTGTAATATGATTGATATTGACGAAGAGTGTAAAAAAATAGAAGGGTCCGACTTTTTTTTTAATATGGGGGGTGACGGGGCTGAGGATGGTCGTTTGATATATATAAAAAATGTCCGCAAGGTTTTTGTAGAGCCTTCTGATGCTGAGTTTAAGGGGCGCTACGATTGTGTTGAGTGGCTGCCCACATCTCCAACTCAGCCGGACCCTTTTTATAATATTCCTAAACCACCTTCTGATCTTGTTGCTATGCGGATGAAGGTGAATAAGGCGGTAATGGCTGCGACTAAAAATCTTGATAAAAATAAATTTTTGTGTGCGCCGCATGACTTTAGCCTTGCGGCAAGAAATGGAATCTGCTTCGCTTTTAGGCAATATGTCTCTGAAGAGTATTACGGACTTGGTGAGCGATGGTCGACAATAATAAAATTGTATTACTGTGGTCGCTGGCCTGTTGGCTTCTGTAAGGATGAAATAGTCGTTATTTGATTTGCGATGGATGAGTTGAGAATCTCCGTTGGCGGCAGTTTGGTGAGGGGTTTTTAGTTGGTGTAATTATGTGCGCTTCGCTCTTTTATAACATGATTAGTTTGTTGTCAGGTGATCTAATGCTCTGTTCATGTCGTCGACGACGCAATTCCCTGTCGCATCAATGCCTTGAGCCTGAACTTTAATTACCTCTGAGAAAACATCCACAGCGGCTAACGTGTGGTGGAGCAATGTACCAGCTATGGTGAGCCCTCAGCATTGGCCGGCTGCTGGCCAAACTCAATGCCGATGCCCGTCAGGATTATGCATATGACGACGGCGATCGCCTGCTGTCGATCCAACGCCTGCCGACCGCGCAGGGCAAGCAACTGGGTGTCAGCGAAGAAACCCTCGAATTCTCCTACGACCTGCTCGGCCGCCTGATCCAGGAGACTACGGCGCAAGGTGCCTTGTCCTACGAGTACGACCCGCTAAGCAACCTCACCACCCTGATGTTGCCTACCGGCCAACACCTCAATCACCTGTACTACGGCAGTGGCCACCTGCACCAACTCAACCTCGACGGCCAGCTCATCAGCGACATCGAGCGCGACGAGCTGCATCGCGAAGTCCTGCGTACACAGGGCAAACTCACCAGTTGTTTTGGCTACGACGCCATGGGCCGCAAAGCCTGGCAATTCGCCTCTAGCTTACCGGCAGAAAAGCTCTCGCAAATTCACAATCCAGGCATCCAGCCCGACCTGCTGGTGGAACACGCCTACAACCCGATCCACCGCCGCCATCAATACGACCCGGCTGGCGAGTTGACCCGCACCCTCGACAAACTGCGTGGCGAGATCAAGTACGAATATGAAGCCAACGGCCAACTGCACAGCCGCGACACCGGCCAGTTGATCGACAGCGAAGAATTCCGCTACGACGCCGCGGCGAACCGGCTGAACTTCAACACCAGCCAGTTCGACCACGTCAAAGACAACCGTCTCAAGCGCTGGCGAGATCAGGAATATGCCTACGATGCGTGGGGCAACCTGATTGAGAAACGCAGCGGGATGAACCGGCTGCAGACGTTCACGTATGACTGCGAAAACCGCCTCGTCAAAGCTGAGACGATGGTCAACGGCAAGCTGGAAAGTACCGGTGCGTATCGTTACGACAGCCTTGGGCGGCGGGTTGCCAAGGTGTCAGAGGTCGATGGCGTCACCGAGCAGAAGCATTTCCTGTGGCAAGGCCTGCGCATGCTGCGTGAGGAAAGTCCGGGGCGGAGCAGTCTGTACCTCTATGAACCGGGCAGTTATGCCCCCTTGGCGCGGGTGGACCAGGAAGAGGGTGGGGAGCAGCAGCTTTACTACTTCCATACCGACCAGATTGGTACGCCGCTGGAGATGACTGACCGGGAAGGGCAGATCGTCTGGCAGGCGACGTACAAGGCTTGGGGGGCGGTTGAGAAGCTGACGGTCAATGAAGTCGAGCAGAACCTGCGGTTTCAGGGGCAGTATTTCGACGATGAGACGGGGCTGCACTACAACACGTTTCGGTATTACGATCCGGAGGTGGGGCGGTTTGTTACGCAGGATCCGATTGGGTTGTTGGGCGGTAGTAATTTGTATGGTTATGCTCCCAACACAAACGGGTGGATTGACCCTTTAGGGTGGTGCGTGACTACTAATGTCACCAGAGGGTCGGCAGGGCAACCGTTGAAAGCAACCGCCACCATAACCCAGAAAGACTTGGGGACAGGAACGGCAACTAATGAATCATCTCGGTTTTGGGCTAGATCGCTGGGTAATTCAGATGATGATGCTGGGCATATAATTGGTAAGCTACTTGGCGGTTCGGGTGGGAAAGATGGTGTGTTTCCTCAGCTTTCCAAGGTGAATAGAGGATTGTTTAGGGATTATGAGAGGCAAATATTTAACGATATATCAAAAAATGGGCCAATTGATGTGGAATTGATTTTTAAGTATGGGGCTGGTGGTACAAGGCCGACAAAAATTTTGTATAACTTATTTAGGAATGGAGAATTGCTTGATGGCAAAATATTCCTCAACTAACACAGGTGATTCCCTCAGAGAGGTCGTGTATTTAACTTTGAATAGTTTTATGAATGAAATGTATGGATGGGAGAAGAAGTACTATAAAAAAAGTATGGAGGCACTTGAGGATGAGTCCTTGGAAGAATCGCTGCAGAATCACATGCGGGCTGATTTGTTGATTATATTCTCTAAGTATGTGGTTCAAGTTGATAGAAATTATGATCGATTAGCAAATCTGGTTTGCGGGAGTAACCCGGAATATGACCCGGAAAACGACAACGTAGGGGGGGTTGAGGTTAAGGGGGATTTTGCATCGGTAGTAATAGAAAAGAACACTGGACTTTCAACAGTGTATCGATTGGTTTTTTCGGTCAAAGATGGTAACTGTGTAATTCAGGGGCGTGACTTTAAGTCTGGTGGTAAGTGGAGTAAAACATATGTTTGAATGACCAAGGTCTCCCAGTTTCATCAAAAAAATACTATTTGTTGCGGAGTAGAGGAATTCATAAAATTTTGGATGTGGAGAAATCTAAATATGAGTTAAGGCTTGATTCGGTTACTAAGGATCCAGAAGTGGATTTTTTTCATTCGGGTAGAGTAATTTTTGACGCTATATCCGATATACGCATAAAAAAAGATATTTGTGATTTAGATTTTTTTATTTCTTCTGAGATGCTGAGAGGGGAGTATGTTTTTTCAGTCGGGCTTGGGGAGAAAATCATTAGGCTTGGTATGAAAGGTGTGATGTTAATACCAATGTCAGAGTTGGTATATGATGCGAAGTTAGATTTTTAGTGTTGATAAAGGTTTGGTGGTAATTAAGTTTGTATAGTGTGCTTCTGAAGGCGGTTTGAGATGGTGGCCGGTTTTTAATTGGTTGCGGCGTTCTTTAATAAACTGGTTTTCGGAGAGGCTGAGATTATAGCTTGGCCTCTAATATTTACGCTGTTATCGCAAACAGTAAGTACGCAATAGACGGATCGCCGACCCGCTCGGGCGCACGATCAAATACCGCTATCACCACCTGACCCCGCTGATCACCCAGGTGGACTCCCCCGACGGCAGCACATGGCGGGCCCGTTACGACGACAAAGGCAACCTCATCGCCGAAGTCGACGCCCTCGGCCACACCACTGAATAACCGGTAATCAAAAAAATATCGTTTCAATCACAATGCAGGGTGCGAGGGGACGGGACTTCACCCAGGCATATAAAGAGGCAGGTATCAAAGCTTCGGCAGCCGATGATTATACTTGGCATCACGTTGATGACTTTGATCCGAAAACCGGTAAGACCACTATGCAGTTAGTCAAAACATCAGCCCATGAAGCGACATTTCCACATGGCGGCTCTGTTGCTCAGTTTGAAAAGCATTTCGGTCTACCTTCTGGTTCTTATGGCAATACTGATGCTGTAGGTATCTCGCACTCTAAGGGCTGGCTGAATGGGCGGGCTCCGAAAGCTGCCTCTACAACTTGTTAGTAAGGAGACAATGATGGGTGTACTGAAAGTATCGAAGTCCGATCCGGAAGTGAATAGTTCTGATCTCAGTTTGCTGGAGGACGAGATCGGACATACATTGCCTGAAGGCTTTAAAAATTTTTATTTAACTCATAATGGTGGGGTTGCAGATAGAGATTGGTGGGATAGTGGTGATGAATATGAGCCTGTTCGAATAAAGAAATTTAAAGCTGTTGCAGCTAGTGGTGCTTTGGATGCTGCAGAGACAAAATATTTAAGCGGTTGTTATGCAGTGATGACCTCTAAAAATGTGATACCTAAAACATTGCTGCCGTTTGCGACTGACGACGGTGGTAACTTTTTCTGTCTGGATTTGACTGATGGTGATGTGTGTTTTTACGCAACTGATTCCTTTGATTCGAATAGTAGTTATGCCGCCAATCATGCAAAGGCCTATCGTTGGCTCGCAAGTTCATTTGACGCTTTTGTTGAGGGTTTAAAGGACGAATCTGAGATCGACCTGTAAAATCGAAGGCCAGAGGAGCCGTGACAGGGATCGCGATGACCTGCACAGTGAGGCGGACAATGATTGTCATTTTCCGCTTTTTTCAATAACACCGGTCTGGATTAGGGTGTTTTATAAAACCAACTACTAGGGAAGTACTCATCTCAGGCAGCAATCATCCACAGCCGCTTCAACGGTGACAGGTCAGCTGATCTCCACCTTCCGCCACGGCAAAGGCTTTCTGGTTTATTCTGCTGTTCGCAATTGTATTGTTGTGCTTGGTAGGAGTTTGTTATGGAAAAAGAAGTTTCGGTGGTTGAGGCGTTGAAAGGCTTTATGTCAGAAATGCGAGATTGGGAGACAGCTTTTCGCGATGAGCAGATGAGCCTGATCGATGCGGATAAAGATACGTCTGATTGTGATAAAAAATATGAAGCAGAACTTAAGAGAATTCTAACCAAGTTTTCTGTATCAGATGAACGCAGCTGGGCTCGACTGGTAGATCTGGGTTGTGGGTCTCCTCCGACTTATGATCCTGAGAGGGATGTAATAAGTAAGCCTGTTCAAGAAGGCAAAAATTACACTGTGGTTGTCGAGCAAATGGCTAGGCTAAAGGCTGTGTATAAGTTTGTTCTGAAAAATACTGAAAATGGGTGGTTGATAGTGAGAAAAGAAACAAAAAATGGAGATAAATGGAAAAAAGCGGCTCTCTGACCTTCGTATAGAAGACGGTGGAGTATTCTGCTGCACCGTTGGTGCGATATTTTTGTTGCGTATTTAGTTGTTTATCGGTGGTCAAGAATTAGTGGGGATTGAGCCGTTCTTTAAAATTTTAACTGCAGAGTGGTGTAAGGTTTCTTAAGTCACTTTTCTCTATAATCAGAAATTACATGGGACGCATCGGGTCGAGTAATCAAGTGCTTGCGCCGACCAACAGATAAATCACCTGTACTACGGCAGTGGCCACCTGCACCAACTCAACCTCGACGGCCAGCTCATCAGCGACATCGAGCGCGACGACCTGCACCGCGAAGCCCTGCGCACCCAGGGCGCGCTCACCAGTTGCTTCGGCTACGACGCGATGGGCCGCAAGAGCTGGCAGTTCGCCTCGCGCCTGCCGGCGGAAAAACTCTCGCGCCTCCACAACCCCGGCATCCAGCCCGACCTGCTGGTGGAGCACGCCTACAACCCGATCCACCGCCGTCACCAGTACGACCCGGCTGGCGAACTGACCCGCACCCTCGACAAACTGCGCGGCGAGATCAAGTACCAATACAAAGCCAACGGCCAGTTACACAGCCGCGACACGGGGCAGTTGATCGACAGCGAAGAGTTCCGCTACGACGCGGCGGCGAACCGGCTGAACTTCAACACCAGCCAGTTCGACCACGTCAAAGACAACCGTCTCAAGCGCTGGCGAGATCAGGAATATGCCTACGATGCGTGGGGCAACCTGATTGAGAAACGCAGCGGGATGGGCACGCTGCAGACGTTTGTTTATGACTGTGAGAATCGGCTGGTCCGGGCCGAGACGTTGGTCAACGGAAAGCTGGAGAGTACCGGTTCGTATCGGTACGACAGCCTCGGACGGCGGGTTGCCAAGGTTTCAGAGTTCAAGGGTAAAACCGAGCAGAAGCATTTCCTGTGGCAAGGTCTGCGGATGTTGCGCGAGGAAAGTCCGGGGCGGAGCAGTCTGTACCTGTATGAGCCGGGCAGTTATGCCCCCTTGGCGCGGGTGGACCAGGAAGAGGGTGAAGCGCAGCAGCTTTACTACTTCCATACCGACCAGATTGGTACGCCGCTGGAGATGACTGACCGGGAAGGGCAGATCGTCTGGCAGGCGACGTACAAGGCTTGGGGGGCGGTTGAGAAGCTGACGGTCAATGAAGTCGAGCAGAACCTGCGGTTTCAGGGGCAGTATTTCGACGATGAGACGGGGCTGCACTACAACACGTTTCGGTATTACGATCCGGAGGTGGGGCGGTTTGTTACGCAGGATCCGATTTCTTTATCAGGAGGCATGAATTTTTACTCTTATGCGCCAAGCCCTAATAACTGGGTCGATCCGTTGGGTTGGTGCTCTACGAAATTGGGTAACAACATGGGAGCAAGCGCCGGGGATGGAATGGCAAATCACCATTTGATACCCGAAGAGCTAATAAAAAGCACTCAGTTCAAAAATATGTTTGGTAGGCTGAAAAAAATTGGTTGGGATCCGGATGGGGCGTCCAATGGGATTTTTCTACCTGGATCAAAAGATCTAGCCAAAACTACTGGCATGCCGGGGCACTGGTCGAATCACGGTCAGTACACTGAAGCTGTAAAAAACAAGTTGGTGAAACTTAACAATAACCTAAATAGCTTGACCAGATATAGATCTGGCGCTTGGTGTGAAAAATGTTCAAGCGTGGGCTTCTCAGGGTCTAGAAGGCGGGCTATTTAAACTTGATGCCATAACTGGTCGGTTACTTTAGAGGTGGAAAAATGAAGGGTTTATATATCATTGGTTATGAGCCGGATGGTGAGGGGGCGCCATACTTTTTTGATTTGAGTTGGACTCCCGATTTGCCAACCTTTCATTATCCCTCCGAAAATCCAGCGCAAGGTGCTTTGAGTGCCTGCTATCAAGCAATGGCTGATACTCCCCAATTGACGGCAGATTGGTTGCCAGATCATTTTTTGGCGTCCGAAAATTTTTTGGCTGTCTGCGATGCTTTCGAGTGCAAGTACGTTAGCAGGCCAGTTGAACTTTTTACTCAGGGTATGGCTAAGCAAGATAAGTCATATTTTTTCTTCGCTGTTGTCGAAAGACTGAGAGCTATGGATCTGGATAGTTCCTCTTTTGTGCTGGATAGTAATGTGAAGTCAGGCGCTCTCGATTTGAGTAGTTCAAATTATGAGCGTATTGATAAACTTGTTGTTTTAGATAGTGTTGAGTCTGATTTGTTCTATTTTGAAGAAATTCATGAGGTTGTATGCTCTGCTCGCTTCTTTAATGAATGTGTTGATAAACAAATCGATGGTCTTACCTTTAAAAAGATAGATGATGATTATCGGTACGCACCGTGGGATGATTTTTAGTTAGGCGATGCCGAATGTATGATGGTCAGAATCGGTTGTCTCGGGCCGAGACATTGGTTAATAGCAGGCTGGAAAGTACCGGTTAGTATCGGTACACCGGACAACTGATCGACAACGAAGAGTTCCGCTACGACGCCGCGGCGAACCGGCTGAACTTCAACACCAGCCAATTCGACCACGTCAAGGACAACCGTCTCAAGCGCTGGCGAGATCAGGAATATGCCTACGATGCGTGGGGCAACCTGATTGAGAAACGCAGCGGGATGGGCACGCTGCAGACGTTTGTTTATGACTGTGAGAATCGGCTGGTCCGGGCCGAGACGTTGGTCAACGGAAAGCTGGAGAGTACCGGTTCGTATCGGTACGACAGCCTCGGACGGCGGGTTGCCAAGGTTTCAGAGTTCAAGGGTAAAACCGAGCAGAAGCATTTCCTGTGGCAAGGTCTGCGGATGTTGCGTGAGGAAAGTCCGGGGCAGAGCAGTCTGTACATCTACGAGCCGGGCAGCTATGCGCCGCTGGCGCGGGTGGATCAGGCAGAAGGTGAAGCGCAGCAGCTTTACTACTTCCATACCGACCAGATTGGTACGCCGTTGGAGATGACTGACCGGGAAGGGCAGATCGTCTGGCAGGCGACGTACAAGGCTTGGGGGGCGGTTGAGAAGCTGACGGTCAATGAAGTCGAGCAGAACCTGCGGTTTCAGGGGCAGTATTTCGACGATGAGACGGGGCTGCACTACAACACGTTTCGGTATTACGATCCGGAGGTGGGGCGGTTTGTTACGCAGGATCCGATTGGGTTGTTGGGTGGGTTTAATCTTTACCGATATGCTGCCAACTCTACCGGATGGATAGACCCTTTCGGGTTGACCGGATATTTCTCACCGTCTACATTCACAGCACCTTCCGGGAGCGTCCATACGGTTTATCAGCAAGTTATCGATTGGGATCTGCCTGTGAATACTCGAAATGGCGTCAGAACTAACCTCGATTTGGCGTCGGAAGGGAAGAGTCCGTTCGTGGTAAAGAATGGTAGTTACTCACAACTTAATTTACACCATTCGAAACAAGATGGCTTGGGTTCTCTGTTCGAGCTGTCTGCTGATACCCACCAAAAATTTGGTAAAACTAATGCCCTTCATCCTCATCTGCCTGGTCAACACCCGATTAATCCTGTAGACAGAGACTTGTTCAATGGAGATCGAGAGGCTTATTGGAAGGGGCGAGCGCAATCGGAAATTAATAATCGAAACTCTGGGCGTTCTAGAGGATCTGTAAGTTGCGGGTGAATATATGATTTCGAAAAAAATAATGGATTATTGTAAGCAGCAAGGCTGGTGGTATGATGACGTCAGCGCTGACTATGAAATAGAGTTAAAGAAAATAAATGTTGATGCGTCTAGCGATTTCGGTCAGTTTTATCTTCATGTTGAGGATGGGCCGACTTTTATGAGTCGCGGCAAAGAGATATATCAAATTTGTTGGTTTTCCAAAAATACTAACTTTGATTTGGCGCTGAAACGAACCCATGAAACGCTTGGAGTACCTTTAGAGTACCTTCCGTTGGATAGCTTTGAGGGTGAGAGTGGGTTTTTTTATAATAAGCTAACTGGCGAAGTGGTTGAACTTTCTCTTGGTGATTCATTGGTTGATTTCAAGCTGGGGAAGCTCAAGCCCCAGTGGGCAAGTTTTAACGAGTTCTTGGAGAGTTTTTTTGAGTTAAATTGAAGGGATTTGTACTCATCAGTTTTTCGTCGGCAGGAGGTTGTGGATGAAAAGCATAGCGAAAATTGAAATATTCGAGCCCGGGATCGTTATTTTTTGACCCAGTTGTATTGAATGATTTTGTTCTAAGTAATGGGGTAGATACTGGTAATTTATTCGAGCTTTTTTTGAGTGGCGAAACAATTGGGTTAAGTGTAGTGGGAAAGGGAGTGATTTTTCCTATCTATCAGATTCCGGAGATGGATATAGTATTTTTCTAAAGGGAATAGATCAAACTTTTCCATTACTTGAGTTCTTCCCTTGGAGACTCCTTCCCAGGAGAGGCCAAAACTTCGGAGCGCACGTATTGAACGATGTTCGAAGAGTATTTGAATTAAATCGAAGGAGGTTGTACTAAAAAATCTATTAATGGATTAACACAAGGCAGTTGAAATAACCATAACGCTTTGTTTGAAAATAAACTACTAGGGAAGTACATTCCATGCAGCAATCATCTATACCCGCTCCATCAGTAACAGGTCAGCTAATCTCCACCTTCCGGCATGCCCAAGGCTTTCCGGTTTTCATGCTGTTGTTTGGAATTGTCATGTTGTGCCTGGCAGGATTTGTGTTGTTTCTGGGCACCATACTGCCGGCGGCCAGTTCCGGGGCGAACACCAGCCGTGGTTCCAGTCCACAGTTGCTGATCTATTCTGTCAGTGGCTTGCTAGTCGTCATTTCCGCGGTCCTGTTCGGACTATATGTTTGGCAGAAAAAACTGCGTGGGACCCATTATGAGGTTTATGAGCACGGCATTGTTGCTCTCACGGGGAAGCAGCAACAATACACGGCGTTTTCTGAAATAGAAGACCTCTACCTGTTCGCCTCCGGGCAAGCTGCATTCACTGGGCTGATTACTAATCTGGCGTACCGGCGCAGCGCGAGTGAGCCATTTCATCGGGTTATCGAATCGCTCAAAGGGTTTCAGGATTTTCAGCAATTGGTGCGCGAACTACATGTCCGAGAACGACTGCCGGTTGTGATGAACATGCTTGATTCTAACGCTCCGGTAACTTTCAAATATGTGCCTACCGGACAGGTCTGGCGCAAACGCATTGCCGGCGATTTCCTGAATGTGGACACCCAGACAATTGTTGTGGCACGCGACTTTCTGAAAGTTGAAGGGCGTCAGGTAGCAACGTCGACGCTATCCTCAGTCGATTTGAATACCTGGAGTGAGAAGGTCACCCTTACGGACGATACGGGGAGTGAGATGCTCTCAACGGTGTGCACCGGCATCATGAGTCACGACCTATTTCTCACCACGCTGGATGTGCTGCAGGATGAGCAGCGCATAAGCAACGGTAAAGCCGAGCCAAGCCTGGCTTGAGGAATACTGAATGCCGACCGGCATAACTGTCGGTCGTGCCCCTCGCCAGTAGACAAAACAGCACATCTCAGATTTAGTTTATATTCCTTAAAAGAATAACTAGATAATTATATATTCCTTTTGTTGTCGTCGCAGGCAGTGCACTTTGAGTGCCTGCCCATCCATGCGGAAGGGCTCGCCATCAGACAGGAAGCCTCATCATGACTATCAAAGCGATCAACGTGCGTAACCAGTTCAAGGGTGTCATCAAGGAGATCCTCGTAGGCGAAGTGGTCTCTGAAATCGACGTTCAGACGGCGTCCGGCATTGTCACTTCCGTGATTACCACCCGTTCGGTACGCGACCTTGAATTGAAGGTCGGCAGCGAAGTCATTGCCTTCGTGAAATCCACCGAAGTCTCGATTGCCAAACTCTGAGCCCGGTCTCAAGTCATTTGCGCAGGCGCGCGTGAGTAGCGAGTGACTTGGCGCGTTCCTTTTATTCATTCCTGAGGTTTTCATGGTGAGTCGTTTCAAGCATTCGGCGTTGACGTTGTTGGCGGCATCCGTAGCGGCGGTCGGTGTATTGCTCAGTCCGGCCGCCCAGGCTGAAGGCAAGATCAGCATTGCCCAGCAGTTCGGCATCGGTTACCTGATTCTGGATGTGGTGCGCGATCAGCAGCTTATCGAGAAGCAAGGCAAGGCGCAGGGCCTGGACATTGTGGTGGACTGGAACAGTATTTCCGGTGCCACGGCGATGAACGAGGCGTTGTTGGCCGGTGCACTGGATGTTGTATCAGCGGGTGTGCCACCGATGCTGACGATCTGGGATCGGACCAAGGGCAAGCAGAACGTCAAGGCGATCGCGTCGCTGGGCTCGATGCCCAACTACCTGCTGACCAATAACCCGAAGGTGAAGGGCCTCAAGGACTTCACCGAGAAGGACCGGATTGCGGTGCCGGCCGCGGGTGTCGGGTTCCAGTCACGCACGTTGCAGATCGAAACGGCCAAGGTGTTTGGCGATGAGCATTACAAGAAGTTCGACGATATCTCTATCAGCCTCGCGCACCCGGATGCGACGTCAGCACTGATCGCGGGCGGCTCGGAAATCACCTCTCATTTTTCCAGTCCGCCGTTCCAGTATCAGGCATTGCAAAGTCCCAACGTGCACAAGGTGCTGAGTTCCTACGACGTGCTGGGTGGCCAGGCTACGTTCAACGTGCTTTACACCACTGAAAAATTCCACGACGAAAACCCGAAAACCTACAAGGCGTTCTACGACGCATTGGCCGAGGCGGAACAAATCATCAAGGCCGACAAGTCGGCGGCGGCCGCGACTTACATTCGGGTTGAGCAATCGAAATTGCCGCTGCCACTGGTTGAGAAAATCGTCAACGATCCCGAGATCGACTTCACGATTACGCCGCAGCGCACGGCGGTCTATGCCGAGAAACTGCAGGCGTTGGGTGTGCTGAAAAACAAGGCGGACAGCTGGAAAGACTACTTCTTTGAAGAAGCCCACGGTGGTGCGGGAAGCTGAGTGGCTGTGGGGTCAGCGGGAAATCAGTCCGTGATCGAGGGCGTATTTGACCAGCGCCGCAGGCTTGTCGATGTTGAGTTTGCGGCGAATGCTCAGCCGATGGGTTTCCACCGTGCGCACGCTGATGTCCAGTTCCCGGGCCATTTCCTTGTTGTTCAAACCCTGGGCCATCTTGGCGAGCACCTGGCTTTCCCTCGGCGTCAGCTCGTTATCGGTGTTCTTGTCGGCGATCAAGCGCTGGGCGATTTCGGCGCTGTAGAAGGTTCCGCCGCTGGTGATGGCTTCGATGGCGGCGATGATTTCCCGGGACGGCGCGTTCTTCAGCACATAGCCACTGGCGCCGGAGCGCACTGACTCACTGACGTATTCGTAGTTGTTGTACATGCTCAGCACCAGCACCTTGAGCGACGGATACTGGCTGCGCAACACGCGGGTCAGCTCCAGGCCGTTCATGTCGGGCAGGCTGATGTCGACCAACAGCAAGTCCGGCCGGCAGCGGCCGACCATTTCGATGGCCTGTGCGCCGTTTTCCGCCTCGCCAACCAATTCCAGGGGCGACATGACGGCCAGTAGCGCCTTGATGCCGTCGCGGACCAGGGAGTGATCGTCGACCAGGGCGACGCGGATCGGGGAGGGCAGGTTCATGCGAGGCTCACTTTTGTTTTGAGGGGCATCAGCGTTTGCCGGTGGGCAGTTGCATCGGCAGCAGGACATCCAATTCGCTGCGTCCCGAGGTCGAGATCAGTTCGAAGCGCCCACCAAAATGTTCGACGCGTTCACGGATGTTGCGCAGGCCGATGCCGGTGTGACGGCGTTCGACCTGAGCGACGTTGAAACCTACGCCGTCGTCGACCACGGTCAACCGAACGGATTGTTCACAGCCGCGCAGGGTAATGGCAACGTTTTTTGCCCCGGCATGACGTTCGATATTGGTCAGGCCTTCCTGCACGATGCGAAACAGCGCGACGTCGGCGCCATCCACCAATTGGCAGTCGAACTCATTGTCGTCGTAGCTCACCGTGAGACCACTGCGTTGCGCGAACTCAGCGGCCAGTTGGCCGATTGCGGCGGACAGGCCAAGCGTATCGAGCAAGGATGAACGCAGGTCGTGGGACAGGCTGCGCACCTCGCCAATCGCTTCGCCCAATCGTTCAGTGGCGTTTCTTAACGTGCCCAGGCCTTTGTCGTGCGCCTGAGCGTTCTCCAGCAGATGGCTGGCCAGTTCGAACTGAAACTTGATCGAAACCAGCACCTGACTGATGCCGTCGTGCAGCTCGCGGG
Source organism: Pseudomonas sp. Sample_22 (assembly GCF_004307635.1). Taxonomy (NCBI): domain Bacteria; kingdom Pseudomonadati; phylum Pseudomonadota; class Gammaproteobacteria; order Pseudomonadales; family Pseudomonadaceae; genus Pseudomonas; species Pseudomonas sp. Sample_22. Next base: position 57,713 of record NZ_RCNY01000048.1, on the reverse strand, counting down.
ACACCCGTGAGCGCTCTTCCTCCTGGAGGCTGACGATGCGCTGGGTCAGGCGCTGCAATTTCTTGTCCGCCAGACGGTGTTCACTGACATTGAGCGTCATGCCCGTGGCGAACACGAACAGCACCGCAACGAGGGCGACCACGGCGATCGCCATCATGGTCTTGCGAATGCCCATGGCCACTTCGTCGCGCGCCTGTTGAGTGGCACGCTCGACGTCTTCGAGGTAGATGCCGGTGCCGAGCATCCAGCCCCAGCGATCGAGCATCACGACGTAGGCAAGTTTGTCGGTCACTTGACCCGAGGAAGGTTTGTTCCAGGCATAGCGTTGAAAGCCTTCACCCGATTGCGCGCTTTTGAGCAAGGCCTGGATGACGGGCAGGCCATGGGGGTCTTTCATGTCCCACAGGTATTTGCCGACCAGCTCCGACTGCCGCGCGTGCATCAGGCTGCGGCCCTCGTGGTCGTAGACGAAGAAGTAGCCGTTGATGCCAAAGCTGAGTTTGCGCAACTCTTCGAGCACTTTTTGCTGGGCCTGGGCGTCACCGTGGCCGTCATCGTAAAGCGGCTCGATGAGGCTTTTCGCCATTTCCACGTAGTTTTTCAGTTCGGCGCGTTTGCTGGCCAGAATGCTGTCTTCGATCAACTGAGCCTGTTGATCGCCCAGTTGCCGGTTCAGGGAAATCACCAGCGCGCAGATGACGGCAATGGCCAGCACCAGCGGCAGAATCCCGAGGGCGACGATCTTGTGTTTGAGTTGCATGCTGACTCCTGCGCGCGAAGGCTCGGGATCATATGCCAAACATACGCCTGGCCAGTAGCGTTGCAGGACGGAATGACTGATGGCCCAAGTCCTGTAGGAGCAAGCTTTGCTCCTACAGGGGTTTGCATCAGCATGTTCTACGTAGAACTACGTAGAGGCCACGTACGTAGTAACGCGGATTTATTTGTGGACGGCATGCGCGGATATTGGGCCAGCTCCGCACAGCGGACACAATTATAAAAATTACCGCCGCAGTTCACTGGCTGTGGCAGGAGACACGCTATGCCCCGTCTGGCTAAACACCTTGCCTGGTTTGCCGTGGCTGTCCTGGGAGCGATTGCGCTGAGTGTCGTGGCCTTGCGCCGCGGCGAAGCGATCAACGCCCTGTGGATCGTAGTCGCAGCCGTTGCCATCTATCTCGTTGCTTACCGCTATTACGGTCTGTTCATCGCCAACAAAGTGATGCAACTGGACCCCAATCGCGCCACTCCCGCCGTACTCAATAACGATGGTCTGGACTATGTGCCGACCAATAAACACGTGCTTTTTGGTCACCACTTCGCGGCGATTGCCGGCGCGGGGCCGCTGGTCGGTCCGGTGTTGGCGGCGCAGATGGGCTATCTGCCCGGCACGCTGTGGCTGATCGCCGGCGTGGTGCTGGCCGGTGCCGTTCAGGACTTCATGGTCCTGTTCATGTCCACCCGCCGCAACGGTCGTTCGCTGGGTGACATGGTCCGTGAAGAAATGGGCCGCATTCCTGGCACCATCGCGCTGTTCGGCTGCTTCCTGATCATGATCATCATCCTCGCCGTGTTGGCGCTGATCGTCGTCAAAGCCTTGGCCGAGAGCCCGTGGGGGATCTTCACGGTGATGGCGACCATCCCGATCGCGATGTTCATGGGCATTTACATGCGCTACATCCGCCCGGGCCGCATCGGTGAGATCTCTATCATCGGCGTGCTGTTGCTGCTGGGTTCGATCTGGCTTGGTGGCGAGATCGCCGCTGACCCGATGTGGGCCAAGGCCTTTACCTTCACGGGAATCCAGATCACCTGGATGCTGATCGGCTACGGTTTTGTCGCGGCAGTGTTGCCGGTATGGCTGATCCTGGCGCCGCGCGACTACCTGTCGACCTTCCTGAAAATCGGCACCATCGTTGCCCTGGCCATCGGTATTCTGGTGACCATGCCGGAGCTGAGAATGCCGGCGCTGACCCAGTTCGTCGACGGTACCGGTCCAGTGTGGAAGGGCGGTCTGTTCCCGTTCCTGTTCATCACCATTGCCTGCGGTGCGGTATCCGGCTTCCACTCGTTGATTGCTTCCGGCACCACGCCGAAGCTGCTGGCCAGTGAAGGTCATGCCCGCTACATCGGCTACGGCGGCATGCTGATGGAGTCCTTCGTGGCAATCATGGCCATGGTCGCCGCTTCGGTGATCGATCCGGGTGTGTACTTCGCGATGAACAGCCCGGCCGCCGTCGTCGGCGCCGATGCTGTAACGGTCGCGCAAACCATCAGCAGTTGGGGCTTTGCAATCACCCCGGAAGCGCTGCAAGCGGTGGCCCATGACATCGGTGAAACCACCATCCTGGCCCGTGCCGGCGGTGCACCAACCCTGGCCGTCGGTATCGCGCAGATCCTGCACAGCGTGCTGCCGGGTGAAAACACCATGGCGTTCTGGTACCACTTCGCGATCCTGTTCGAGGCGCTGTTCATCCTCACGGCGGTAGACGCCGGTACCCGTGCCGGTCGTTTCATGCTGCAAGACTTGCTCGGCTCGTTCGTTCCGGCCCTCAAACGTACCGAATCCTGGACCGCCAACCTGGTTGCAACTGCCGGTTGCGTGGCGATGTGGGGTTATCTGCTGTATCAAGGCGTGATCGACCCGCTGGGTGGCATCAACACCTTGTGGCCGTTGTTCGGTATTTCCAACCAGATGCTGGCCGGTATTGCGCTGATGCTCGGCACCGTGGTGCTGATTAAGATGAAGCGCCAGCGTTACGTCTGGGTCACGTTGCTGCCAGCCGTTTGGCTGCTGATCTGCACCACGACGGCGGGCTTCATCAAGTTGTTCGACGCTAACCCGGCAGTCGGCTTCCTGGCCTTGGCCAAGAAGTACAGCGATGCCTTGGCCAACGGTCAGGTATTGGCGCCAGCGAAAAGCATCGACCAGATGCAGCACGTGATCTTCAACGCCTACACCAATGCAACGCTGACCGCGCTGTTCCTGTTCGTGGTGTTCAGCATCCTGTTCTTTGCGCTCAAGGTCGGCGTTGCCGCCTGGGGTACCAAAGAGCGCACGGATAAAGAAGCGCCGTATCAAGCGCTGCCGGATGCCTGATCATGTTCAATGACCTGAGTCGTCTCGGCAAATACCTCGGTCAGGCCGCGCGCCTGATGGTGGGCATGCCCGACTACGATAACTACGTCGAGCACATGCAAACCAAGCACCCGGACCAGCCGTTGATGGACTACGAGGCGTTCTTCCGCGAACGCCAGGAGGCCCGTTACGGGAGCAAGGCTGGACCGAAGTGTTGTTGAGTGAATAAAAAAACCGGCCTGAACAGGCCGGTTTTTTTATGCGCAATTCTGTAACGCCAGCGGATCACGCCGCCAGGCGAGCCGAGGCATGGTCACTGTGTGTAACCTGAACCTCGGTATTTCGTTCGCGGGGCGCCAAATCCCGCCGTTGTTGTGCCTGAATTGCCCGATCAGCCAGTTTGGCCTTGTGGATCAGGCGACAGAATACGAAGGCGGTGGCGATTGACAGCAATGGCCAGTAGATGAACAGCGCTTTCATGGACATGGCGTTTCCTCATGCTGCCGATGTTTTTGGTGACTACCGAGTGTGTATGGCAGTGGTGTAATGTCATTGTGACATCTTTTCATGAAAAAGACTGTTCATTTCTTATGTATCGGCATGAATAGTCGCTAGGAATGGCCATTTCAAAGTCACTTCCAAACCAAAGCGGGATAGCCGTTTGCCAGGGGTATCGGTATGCTCTGCGCGTCGTCTGAATGCCATCGATTAATAACTACAGTGATGCCATGAGCCAATCAGAATCGCGTGCGAATGTTCTAGCGCTTTATCCGGAAGACTCCCGCGAGGCCGCTGCGTTGCTCAAGCAAGCCGTGCCCCTGATGGTTCGCCACAACATTCCGCCCAATCCTGTGCATTACGCGCTCTGGTACACCTATAGCAAGGGGCTGGATCCGGAGCTCAACCGGCACCTGGACCGGGTTGTGCGGGACTTCGACGGTTGCCCGCCAGAATCCGCCACCCGGCTGTTTCGCGAATACATCATTCGTGACGAGCTGGAAGACGCCCGCGCCGAGCAGCACCAGGTCATCAGTCTGGTCGACGGGATGGAGCGCGACATTTCGCGTAGCGTGCAGGGCAGTCAGAACTTCCAGAACCGCTTGGGGCAGTGCCTTGAAATGCTCGACGAACCGGTCAGCGATCGCTTGCCGGGCATTCTCAATGAGCTGCAGCAGAGCACCCGCGTGATGCAAAGCCAGCAGGAGCACTTCCTCGGTCAGTTGCAATCTGCGCAAAACGAAATCAAGACCCTGCGCGACAAACTGGAGCGCGCCCAACGGGCCGCCACCGTCGATGGCCTGACCGAACTGCTCAATCGCACGGCGTTTACCCGTTTGCTGCAGCAGGCACTGGGCAAGGCCTCCCGGGCGGTGGCGCTGGTCATGCTCGACATCGACCATTTCAAGCAATTCAACGATCAGTACGGTCACCCATTGGGCGACCGCGTGTTGCAGCATGTCGGGCAAGTGTTGCGCGGCGCGCTGCCCGCCAATGCATTCGCAGGACGTTACGGCGGCGAGGAGTTCTGTGTCGTGCTCGAGGGCTGCGCCGATCTGGCCGCCGCCCATGCCTTCGCCGAACACCTGCGCCTGAAAGTGCAATCCCTGCGGATCAAGGCGCGTGGCACCGATACTGTGCTGGACACAATCACCGCGTCTTTCGGTGTCGCCTTCGCACAGCCCGACGACAATCTTGAAAGCCTGGTGACCCGCGCCGATGACGGACTGTATGAAGCCAAGCGCAACGGTCGCAATCAGGTGCATGCCTTGCAGAAAAGCCCGGCATAGTCTTGCGCTTGCGTCGCGCCGGATTTCTGTTTACTGACCGTCCACGCTGCGCGGCACGCCGAAGGGGTTGCTGTCACGCAAGACCTCGGGCAGTAGCGCGTCAGGGAAGCCCTGATAGGACAACGGACGCAAAAAACGCTCGATCGAGGTCATGCCCACCGAGGTGAAACGGCTGTCTGACGATGCCGGAAACGGCCCGCCGTGAATGGTGGCGTACGACACCTCCTGCGGATGGGCGAAAGCGTTGACCACGATTCGCCCGGTACGACGCTCGAGGATCGGCAGCAATCGCCGGGCCAGTTCAAAGTCTTCCTCCTCCAAATGCATTGCCGCGCTGAGTTGGCCGCGCAGTGCACGCGCGACCGCGAGCATTTGCGCCTGATCCTTGACCTTCACCAACAGCGCTGCCGGACCGAACACTTCGTGTGCCAGGGCCGATTCGCTGAGGAAGCGATCGCCGACCACTTCAAGCAAGGCCGACTGGCCATCCAGGTCTGCCACCGCCGCCGTGCCTTCAGCGACAGGTTGAGCGCCAGCGTTTTGCAGGTGGTCCAGACCGCGGAGGTAGGACGCGTGAATGCCCGGCGTCAGCATCGGACGCGCTGGTGCGTCAGCCACACGTTTGATCATGGCGGCACGCATGGCTTCGAACCCGGCGCCTTCGATGGCAATCAGGATCGCCGGCTTGAGGCAGGCTTGCCCGACGTTGACCAGCATGCGCTCGACAAATCCGTCACCGATCTGCGCGCCGCGCACGGCCAAGGCCTGGGGCAGGATGAACGTCGGGTTGACGCTGGTCATCTCGGTAAACACCGGGATGGGCTCAGGGCGTAGCTGTGCGCGGCGGTACAGCGCCATGCCACCCTGTTCCGAACCGGTGAAGGTCACGGCCTTGATCAATGGATGGTCGACCAGCGCCTCGCCGATGGCATTGCCGCCGCCACGCACCATGGAGAACACGCCTTCGGGCAAACCGCTGTCCTGCACGGCTTTGCGAATGGCCAACGCTTGAATCTCCGAGGCACCAGGATGCGCGTTGTGCGCCTTGACGATCACCGTCGCGCCGGCCGCCAGCGCTGAAGCAGTATCGCCACCGGCTACCGAGTAGCTGATGGGAAAGTTGCTCGCACCAAAAATGGCCACCGGGCCGAGGGCGATTTTCTGCAGGCGATGATCCATGCGCGGCCGTGGCTGGCGATCAGGCTGCGCCGGATCGATGGCCAGTTGCAGGAAGCGACCTTTGCGCACCACTTCGGCGAACTGACGGAACTGGGTGGCAGCCTTCGCCGCTTCGCCCTGGAGTTGCGCCTCGGGCAGGCCGGTTTCCAGTGCGGCCCGCGCCGCCAAGGGCTGGGCGAGCGCATCGAGGTTAGCGGCGATGCGCTCGAGGAACGCCGCGCGTTCAGTCAGTGAAGTATGGCTGTAGTGGTCGAACGCTTCGTCGGCCAGATTGGCCGCCATGTCCACTTCGTTGACGCCACCGAAGGCGAAGTCTGGCTCGATGAGCAGATTGGTCGCTGGGTTGAGCGCTTTCATGGTCCCGGCACTGGCGGGGACTTCGCTGGTGCCGATCAACAGGTTTCCGGTCAGTTTCATGTTTGGCTCACGGCTTGAGGGTGGCGATCAGTTGCTCGGTCGTCACAATCGAATGGGCATACGTCGGGCCATTCAGTTCATGGGCGGCGTGCATCATTTCCGGTTTGAACGCGGCGGTGGCGTCGCGTACCAGGGTGACGTGATAGCCGAGTTCCTGGGCGTAACGGGCAGTGGCCTCAATGCAGGTGTTGGCGAGGAGGCCGACGATGATCACGTGAGTGATGCCTTTCTGTTTGAGCCGAAAATCCAGGTCGGTATTGGCAAAACCGCTGGAACCCCAATGCTCCTGGACGATGATGTCGCCTTCCTGCGGCGCGAAATCGGGATGCCATTCGCCACCCCATTCGCCACGTGCGAAGTGATGCATGTGCTGGATCTTGCATTGGGTGGGGCTGGGGTGATCCCAGTTTTCGTAGTCGCCGTGTTCCCAGCGACGGTGCGGTACGATGACCACCGGAATGTCGAGGGCGCGGACGGTGCGGTCGAGGCTGCGCAGGTTATCGAGCAAGCCGACCTGCTTGGCGATGGGCTCGAGCAAGGGGAAGATCTTGCCGCCTTCGGACAGGAAATCATTGTAGGGGTCGACCAGCAGGTAAGCGGTCCGATCAAGCGGGTAGGCTGCGTTGGACATGACGGATACTCCAGGAATTTAGACTGACCCATGCCATGGGATTGCCTTGGCATGTTGTTAGTATGATAATCATAGTAACTAGGAAAGAGGCAAGCCCGTATGGCGGTAAAGAAGAATAGTCCTGAAACGTTGTGCCCGATTGCACGGGCCGAGGACATCGTCGGCGATCGCTGGACCGTGCTGGTTTTGCGCGAGTTGTTCATGCGCAATCATCGTTATGACGAGATTCAAGTGCAGACGGGCGGCACGCCGCAGATGGTCGCGGCGCGTCTTAAAAGCCTGGAGGCTGACGGGATGGTTGAGCGCCGCGCCTACAGCGAGCGGCCGCCGCGCTACGAGTACCACCTCACTGCCAAGGGCGAGGCGTTTTACTCGGTGGTCCTGGCGTTGCGTGCCTGGGGCGAGAACTGGTGCAAATCCCCGGACGAGGGGCTGGCCGTGCGTCATATCCACCGGGTCTGCGGCCAGCCTGCGGGACTCGGGCCGTTGTGTGCACATTGCGGCGAGTTGCTGAGTCGTGAAACGCTGATCAGCGAGCCCGCGCCAGCCTACATCGAAGAACGCGCTGCACGGCGCGACGCTTTCAAGGGCAAGCGCGGGACGCTGGTCGATAAACTCGAACAGTGAGGCGCAGGTGGCATGAGGCCGCTAACGCCGACTATTCGTTCGAGTAATAGTGACCATCATTGATCACAAGTTCTGTTGCCTGCAGCAAACAGTGAAAATTGCGCCCAACTCAAACGCTTTTAACGGAACCGGCGCGATGAAGATTTTAACTCCACTGGCCCTTGTCGCATTTGTGCTGTTGTCGGGTTGTGCCTCCACGCCAAACGACCCGACGCTGACATTGCAGACGAAAAAAGCACCTGAAGAATACGCAGAGTGCGTTCTGCCAAAACTGCATGAAGGTGCACTGCACACCACCGTCTCGGAAACTCAGCGCAGTTACCGGATCGTGGTCTCGAGCAAGGTGGCTGCCGACGACGTTCTCGAGGCCTACAAAGGCAAAGTGTTCCTGTACGAGCGCGCTTTGCTGGCGTCGACGTTCGGTCCTTCCCGGCTTGAACGCGCTGCCCAGGAATGTCTGTGAGGCACCGCTAGCAGGTACGCTCCCGCCGGGGATCAGGTTCGCGCCGCTGTGCTGCTGCGCAACGTCAACTCAAATGGCAACACCACATGCCGCTGTGCCAGCGGTTTTTTCTCGATCAGCGCGATCAACATTTCGACGGCTGTCTGGCCGAACATTTCCGCCGGTTGCGCGATGGTCGTCAGCGGCGGGTCGCAGTAAGCCGCGAAAGGGATATCGTCGAACCCCACCAACGAAACATCCTCTGGCACGCGCAGGCCTTGTTGCTTGATGTGCTTGAGCGCACCGATGGCCATCTCGTCGTTTTCGCAAAACAACGCGGTGGGACGATCGGCCAGTTTCAGCATCGCTGCCGCGCCGTCATAGCCGGCTTTGAGGCTGAAATCACCGTGGCAGATCAAGGCAGGATCGGAGGCAATGCCCGCCTGATCCAAGGCAGCCTGATAACCCGCCACGCGATCGCGGGTCAGCGGGCTGCTTTTCGGGCCTTTGATCAGGCCGATGCGGCGGTGGCCGAGTGCGATCAAATGTTCAGTCATGGCTTTGGCGGCGGCGCGGTTGTCGAGGCTGATCGTTGGATGGCGACCGCCCTGGATGACTTCGCAGGCGTTGACGATGGGCGGCAGTTCGGCGTTGGGGAAGGGCGCCTCGAACGGGTCGTAGGCACGCAGCTGGATCACGCCATCGGCCTGGTGGTTGTACACCAGTTCGGCGAATTCCCGTTCGATTTCCTCCCGCCCCTGGGTGTCGCACAGTAGCAAACGATAGTTTGCGGCCTGGGCGGCCTGCTGCGCACCGCTGATGACCCGGGCGAAGAAGGTGTTGGCGATGGCCGGCACCAGAATCACCAGATTGCCGGTCCTGCGCGAACGAAACTGCACCGCCATCAGGTTCGGACGGTAACCGGCCTGTTCCACGGCGGCATTGACCTTGTCGCGGGTTTCGGGGAGCACGCGCTCGGGCGACTTCAGTGTGCGGGACACGGTGGCCACCGAGACACCGGCCAACCGGGCTACTTCGCGGATATTGGACAAGACCACCTCGTTTTCAAACAGCGCGGCCGGCGAGCTTACCGCAGGTCGGTCATGGGCTGAAATGTTCGTCAAGTTTTAACCGGGGTTTGACAGGTCACTGAACTGAGCCTAAATTTCCGCCACGATGTAACCGGTTACATCATGGCCGGTTTCCAGTCCAGATAGAGAAAAAATGCAATGAACGCTGTGGTGCCAAAAATAAGAATGGGATTTGTCGGCGGTGGCGAAGGTGCCTTCATCGCCAAGGCCCACCGTCAGGCCGCCGGGCTCGATGGGCGCTTTGAACTGGTGTGTGGCGCGTTCAGCCGCGACGCCGAAAACAATCAAGGCACCGGCGCAGCGCTGGGCTTGGCGGCGTCACGCTGCTACAGCGACTGGCGTCAAATGCTCGAAGCCGAACGTGCCTTGCCAATGGAACAACGCATGGAACTGGTGGTGATCGTCACCCCCAATCATCTGCACGCGCCGGTTGCCAGCGAGGCGCTGAGCGCGGGGTTTCATGTATTCAGTGAAAAACCCGCAGCGTTGAATCTGGCCGAACTGCTCACCCTCAAAACGGTGGTCGAGCGCAGCGATCGTTTGTACGGCCTGGCCCACACTTATCTGGGTTATCCCATGGTCTGGCAAGCGCGGGACATGGTGCGCAGTGGTGTGATCGGCGCCGTGCGCAAGGTGATTGTCGAGTATCCCCAAGGCTGGCTGAGCCAGGACGTCGCCGGGCAGGGCAACAAGCAGGCCGCCTGGCGTGATCTGCCTGAGCAGTCCGGTTTGGGTGGATGCATCGGTGATATCGGCACCCACGCGTTTTCCCTGGCCGAATTTGTCGCGGATCAACCCATTGAGCAGCTGTGCGCAATGCTGGGTATCCATATTGACGGCCGACAGTTGGACGACGATGCCTCGATGCTGTTCAAGATGGCCGATGGCGCCAGTGGCGTGCTGATTGCCAGCCAGGTCTGCGCGGGCGAAGAGAACCCGTTGAAGATCCGTGTCTACGGCGACAAGGGCGGGTTGGAGTGGCGCCAGGAGGAACCGGCCAGCCTGATCCACCGAGCCCTCGATCAGCCGTTGCGCATCCTGCGTTCCGGGGTCGGCCAGGCGTGGTTGTGCGAAGCCGCCAGCCAGCGCATGCGCCTGCCCGCTGGCCATCCCGAAGGCTATCTCGAAGCCATGGCCAATCTGTACAGCGATTTTGCCAATGCGATTCGAGGTGAGGTTGCCGGGCATGACGCGCTGGGCGTGCCCGGTATCGACGTCGGCCTGCGTGGCATGGCGTTCATTGAAACCGTCATCGCCAACCATCGCGGCGACGCCAAGTGGACCGAACTGGTCTGTACCCCATGACGCTGGAGACCTGCATGACCGACTTTTCTCAATCTTCATCCGGCATGCGCGGCCCGGGGATTTTCCTTGCGCAGTTCATGTCCGCCGAGGCCCCGTTCGATACCTTGGCCAACATCGCCCGATGGGCGGCCTCCCAGGGTTACAAAGGCATTCAGTTGCCGACGCTGGGGACGCAGTTCATCGACCTCGCACGCGCTGCCGAAAGCCAGAGCTACTGCGACGAATTGAAAGCCGTGTGTGCCGACGCGGGTGTCGAAATCAGCGAGCTGTCGACCCATCTGCAAGGGCAATTGGTGGCAGTGCATCCGGCGTTCGATACGCTGTTCGATGATTTCGCGCCACAGCATTTGCGTGGGCAGCCCGAGGCGCGCACTGCATGGGCCATCGACCAGTTGAAACTGGCCGCGCGCGCCAGTCAACGTCTGGGCTTGAAGGCTCACGCGACGTTTTCCGGTGCGTTGCTGTGGCCATACATGTACCCGTGGCCACAGCGTCCGGCCGGTTTGGTCGAGCAAGGTTTTGCCGAACTGGCCAAGCGCTGGCTGCCGATCCTCGACTGCTTCGAAGCCGCCGGGGTTGACCTGTGCTACGAAATCCACCCCGGCGAAGACCTGCATGACGGCGCTTCGTTCGAGCGTTTTCTCGAGGCGGTCGATCACCATCCCCGCGCCGCCATCCTCTACGACCCGAGCCATCTGTTGCTGCAGCAAATGGATTACCTGGGGTTCATCGACATCTACCACGAGCGCATCCGCATGTTCCACGTCAAGGACGCCGAGTTCCGCCCCGATGCCCGTTCGGGTGTCTATGGCGGTTACCAAGGCTGGGTCGAGCGGCCGGGGCGCTTCCGCTCGTTGGGCGACGGCCAGATCGATTTCAGATCGATCTTCAGCAAATTGACCCAATACGACTTCGACGGTTGGGCCGTGCTGGAGTGGGAATGCTGCCTGAAGGATTCCGCGCAGGGTGCCGCTGAAGGTGCAGCGTTCATCGAGCGACACATGATCACCAGGACGCGCAAAGCCTTCGACGACTTCGCCGGGGTGTCTGCTGATGAGCGTTTCAATCGGCGTTTGCTGGGGTTGCCCGACGCCTGATGCAGGTCCCTTGCTGGTAAAAAACAACAATAAGACGGTGACTGTTATGACGTTGATGACCGCGCGACTGAGCGCAATGATGTTCCTGCAGTTCTTTATCTGGGGTGGTTGGTTCGTCACCCTCGGTACATTCCTTGCCAGCAATCTGGGCGCCAGTGGCGGGCAGATCGGCATGGCGTTTTCGACCCAGTCCTGGGGCGCGATCATCGCGCCTTTTGTGATCGGCCTGATTGCCGACCGGTTCTTCAATGCCGAGCGCATCCTCGCGGTGTTGCACCTGGTCGGCGCGGTATTGCTCTATCAGCTGTATCAAGCGCCTGACTTCAGCACGTTCTACCCGTTTGTGCTGGCCTACATGATGATTTACATGCCGACCCTGGCGCTGGTGAACTCGGTGGCTTTCCGCCAGATGAGCGACCCGGCCCTGGAGTTTTCGCGCATTCGCGTGTGGGGCACGATCGGCTGGATCGTCGCCGGTGTGGTGATCAGTTTTGTGTTCGCCTGGGACTCGCAAGCGGCGATTTCGTCTGGCGGATTGCGCAATACGTTTCTGATGTCGGCCATCGCTTCGCTGCTGTTGGGGCTCTACAGCTTCACCTTGCCGCGTACCGCGCCATTGCAGCCAGAAGCGGGGCGTGTCGGCCTCAAGCAAATGCTCGGGCTGGACGCGCTGGGTTTGCTCAAGGATCGCAGCTACCTGGTATTTTTCATCGCCTCGATCCTGATCTGCATTCCACTGGCGTTTTACTACCAGAACGCCAACCCGTTCCTGGCGGAAATCGGCGTGACCAATCCCACGGCGAAAATGGCCATCGGGCAAGTCTCCGAAGTGTTGTTCATGCTGCTTCTGCCGCTGTTCATCCATCGCTTCGGGATCAAGCTCGCGCTGTTGGTGGGCATGCTGGCGTGGGCCTTGCGCTATCTGCTGTTTGCCTACGGCAATAACGGCGACCTGGCCTTCATGCTGTTCACCGGCATCGCTTTGCACGGCATCTGTTACGACTTCTTCTTCGTTTCGGGCCAGATCTACACCGACGCCAAGGCCTCGGAACGTTTCAGGAGTTCGGCCCAAGGCTTGATTACGTTGGCGACTTACGGTCTGGGCATGCTGATCGGTTTCTGGGTGGCGGGGCAGGTGACCGATCACTACGCCACGACAGCGGGCGGCCATGACTGGAAGCACATCTGGTTGTTCCCGGCAGGTTTTGCATTGGTGATCTTTTTCTTCTTCTCCCTGGCGTTCAAAGGCCGGGAGGCTGTGGAGGTGCAAACTTCGGTTTGATGATCACCTGCCAGCGCACATTCGCCGTCCGCCTGCGCGCGGGCGGTGTCGGCAACGAATTCGCCAGCGGTCTCTCCCGCTCAGCGGCCATGACTGAAAAGCACAAGACTTGCAGCTGAAAAGCCGGATAATGGCCGCCATTCGTTTAGCTCGTATTCTGGTAATCCCGCATGGAAATCAAGGTCAACTTTCTCGACAACCTTCGACTTGAAGCCAAGTTCGATGACTTCACCGTGGTTGCCGACCAACCCATCCGCTACAAGGGCGATGGTTCGGCACCGGGTCCATTCGATTACTTCCTGGCTTCGTCGGCGTTGTGTGCGGCTTACTTTGTGAAGTTGTACTGCCAGACCCGCAACATTCCCACCGACAATATCCGCCTGTCCCAGAACAATATTGTCGACCCGGAAAACCGCTACAACCAGATCTTCAAGATTCAGGTCGAGTTGCCGGCCGACATCTCCGACAAGGACCGTCAGGGCATTTTGCGCTCCATCGACCGCTGCACGGTGAAGAAGGTGGTGCAAGCCGGGCCTGAGTTCGTGATTGAAGAAGTGGAGAACCTGGACGCCGATGCCCAGGCGTTGTTGATGCCTGCTTCCATGTCGGAGGCGGGCACCTACATCGTCGGCAAGGACCTGCCGCTGGAGCAAACCATCGCCAACATGTCGGGCATTCTGGCCGGCCTTGGCATGAAGATTGAAATCGCTTCGTGGCGCAATATCGTGCCCAATGTGTGGTCGTTGCATATCCGCGATGCGCACTCGCCGATGTGTTTTACCAACGGCAAGGGCGCGACCAAGGAAGGCGCGTTGGCGTCGGCGTTGGGCGAATTCATCGAACGCTTGAACTGCAATTTCTTCTACAACGACCAGTTCTGGGGAGAAGAACTCGCCAACGCGGCGTTTGTGCATTACCCGGACGAGCGCTGGTTCCAGCCTGGCCCTAAAGATGAACTGCCGAGCGAGATTCTCGACGACTATTGCCTGAAGATCTACAACCGCGATGGCGAGTTGCGTGGTTCGCACCTGTACGACACCAACTCGGGCAATGAAGAACGTGGCATCGTTTCGCTGCCGTTTGTACGTCAGTCGGACGGCGAAGTGGTGTATTTCCCGTCCAACCTGATCGAAAACCTGTACCTGAGCAACGGCATGAGTGCCGGCAACACCTTGGCCGAGGCGCAGGTGCAGTGCCTGTCGGAAATCTTCGAGCGCGCGGTCAAGCGCGAAATCATCGAAGGCGAGTTTGCCCTGCCGGACGTGCCTGCCGAGGTGCTGGCGAAGTACCCGGGGATCCTCGCTGGCATTCAGGCGCTGGAAGAGCAGGGCTTCCCGGTGCTGGTCAAGGATGCGTCACTGGGTGGCGAATTCCCGGTGATGTGCGTCACCTTGATGAACCCGCGCACCGGCGGCGTGTTCGCTTCGTTCGGCGCGCACCCGAGCCTGGAAGTAGCGCTGGAACGCAGCCTGACGGAACTGCTGCAGGGCCGCAGCTTCGAAGGCCTGAACGATTTGCCCCAGCCGACGTTTGAAGGCCATGCGGTGACTGAGCCGAACAACTTTGTCGAGCACTTCATCGATTCCAGCGGTGTGGTGTCGTGGCGTTTCTTTAGTGCCCAGTCGGACTACGAATTTGTGGAGTGGGACTTCTCGGGCCAGGGTGAAAACTCCAATGCCGAGGAGGCCGCAACACTGTTCGGCATTCTCGAAAACATGGGCAAGCAAGCGTATATGGCGGTGTATGAGCACATCGGTGCAACTGCCTGCCGCATTCTGGTACCGGACTACTCGGAAATTTATCCGCTCGACGATCTGATTTGGGACAACACCAACAAAGCCCTGTTCTTCCGTGCCGACATTCTGAACCTGCACAGCCTCGACAAGGCCGGCCTGAAATCACTGGTCAAGCGACTGGAAGACAGCGAGCTGGATGACTACACCGATATCACCACGCTGATCGGTATCGAATTCGACGACAACACCGCCTGGGGCCAGTTGACGATTCTGGAGTTGAAACTGCTGATTTATCTCGCTCTGCAGAAATACGAAGAAGCGAAAGAAGCGGTGGAAATGTTCCTGCAATACAACGACAACACGGTCGAGCGCGGCTTGTTCTACCAGGCCGTGAACGTGGTGCTGGAGATGAAGCTGGACGAAGACCTGGAACTGGAAGACTACGAAGCCAACTTCCGCCGCATGTTCGGCAACGAGCGGATGGACGCGGCCATCGGTTCGGTAGAGAGCACCGTGCGCTTCTATGGCTTGACGCCGACGAGCATGAAACTCGAAGGCCTCGACCGGCACCAGCGGCTGATCGACAGCTATAAAAAACTGCACGCGGCGCGGGCCAATATGACGGCTTTGTCCAACTGACAGGTCTGCTGCACCAATCCGTGTAGGAGCCAGCCTGCTGGCGATGGGCCTGAAGACAGCGCGTTCATTCAGGCAGAGCGCGTCATCGTTGACGACCATCGCGGGCAAGCCCGCTCCCACAGGGGATCTACTGTGGTCGAAAATCCCGATCACACCGGGATCCACTGTGGGAGCTGGCTTGCCAGCGATGGTGCCGGCACATTCAGCACTTCTATGACTGATACCCTGCTTTCGTCGGAACGCCGCCAGGAGCGAGCCCGCTCTCACAAGGCTTGGGAGCCGAGCACAAAATCTTCCGCCAGCCCCAAAACCTGTAGGAGCATGGCTTGCCCGCGATGGCTGCCTGGCTGCCAGCCCATCTCTGCCAAATGTTCCCAAATCCTCGCGATCTTCCAGACGAGGCGCGTCATCGTTGATGCCCATCGCGAGCAGGCTCGCTCCTACAGCAGCATCGGCTTTTTACATTCAGCCCTCGCTTGCTGAAAACATTCGCGCCAGCTGTCGCTGTTCGAACACCTCACTGACGAAGTCGATGAACACTCTTGTCTTGGCTGGCATCAGGGCGCGAGTGGCGAAGTACATCGAAATGGTTCCCGCGTCGGCGTACCAATCCGGTAGCAGTCGCACCAGGTCGCCGCGCTCGATCCAGCTCAGCACATCCGGGACTGCGAGGAAGCAGACGCCCAACCCCAGCAATGCGGCCTCGCGCATCGCCGCCGGGTCGTTGACGACAATGGTCTCCTTGAGACGGGCGGTCATTTCTGCGCCTTGCTTGTCGCGCAGGGTCCAATGCCTGACACGACCGGTGCGGCCGGAGCGCATTACGATTCCATTCAAGTCTTCGAGTGCGCCTGGATGGGGGGGTGAGGTTTTTCCACGCATGTATTGCGGTGATGCAACCGCGATGACATGAGCCGCAGAAAGTCGGCGCGAGATGACGCCTTGAGCCAGTTCAAAGCCTGCACCAATGGCCACGTCAAACCCCTCGGCGATCAGGTCTACCTGCCTGTTCTCGAAATGCCATTCCGGGCGAACCAACGGATACCGGGCCAAAAACTCTGGTAGCAGTGGCAGAACGTGGCTGATGCCAAAGGTGGGGGGCATGCTCACTTTCAACAGCCCGGCGGGCTCACCGTGGTCCGCGGCAATCGAGCTGATGGCGTTTTGCAACGCGTCCAGGTTGCCGCCAATGCTTGTCAGAAAATGCTCTCCGGCTTCGGTCAACGTCAGCTTGCGTGTCGAACGATGAAACAATCTCACGCCGATGTTTCGCTCGAGCATCGCCACATTGCGACTGACGGCGGCGGGGGTCAGCGCGAGTTGGCGCGCGGTAGCGGAGAAGCTGCCGGACTCTGCACTACGGACGAAACATTCGAGATTGGCCAGGGTTTCCATGGGTCACCTGATACTAATACTTGAAAATGATGCTAATCATTGCACGCTAATCAATTCATTTTCAGCAAGCCATGATGATTTCACCCTAACTCAAGAGTGAAATGTTCATGACAACTCAAACACTCCCGCTTGCTGGAAAAGTCGCCTTGGTGACCGGTGGTTCCCGTTCGATTGGTGCTGCGATTGCCAAGCGTCTTGCCGCTGACGGCGCACGGGTTGCGCTAACCTACAGCGCCTCGCCTGACAAGGCTGAAGAAGTCGTAAAGGCCATTAACGCTGACGGTGGACGCGCCATTGCCATTTCCGCTGATGCCGGCAAGCCCGCTGCCGTGCGCGCAGCCGTTGCGCAAACCGTAGAAGCATTGGGTGGTATCGACATTCTGGTGAACAACGCCGGCCTTGCGCTCGGTGGTCCGATCGAGGACATCGAGTTTGAAACCTACCAGCGCATGATCGCCGTCAATGTCACTGGCGTTTTTATCGCCACTCAGGAAGCAGTTCGCTACATGAAAGACGGCGGCCGGATTATCCACATCGGCTCTTCCATGACCCGTTATGCCGCGTTCCCTACGGCGTCCCTCTACACCCTGACCAAAGGCGCCATCACCGGTTTCAATCGCAGCCTGGTGCGTGACCTGGGACCTAAAGGCATCACGGTCAACACCGTTCACCCCGGCCCGACCGATACCGACATGAACCCGGATGGCGGCCCGGTGAGCGACATCGTGAAACCTGGTATCGCGGTGGGCCGTTACGGTCAGTCCCACGAAATTGCCAGTGTTGTCGCGTTCCTCGCAGGGCCTGAAGCCTCCTTCGTCACTGGCGCAGACATCGTCGCGGACGGTGGTTTCACGGCCTGATCCAGCTCTTCATTGAACAGCCGCAATCCAGTCGTGCGCAGGATCTGCGGCTGCTTTTGTAAGGGAAATCTTTACCCGGGTTGGAGATTTCCCCCCTTCGGATGCTGTTCGTCTTAATACCGCTGCGGTGATGACTGACTTACCTTGCACAGACAAGAGGCGTGTCGTCGCAGCGGACCTTTCCATGAGTCCGCCTGGCGTTTTACCCATAACAACAAGAGGCCTGGCAATGCTCGATTCAAACGTCCCGTACATCTCCCCTCCAAACCGCCGGTATGTGACAGGCATCTGCCGGTAACTGCTTCTGGCGACTTTTAGTTTGACACTGCTCCTATAAATACAGTGCCCCGAGCACATACAGATGTGGAGATGTTAGATGCATCAGGTAAAGCAATCTTGCCGCGGGCTCGGTATGGCCGGCGTGCTGGGGATGATCTGTGCGCCGTTGGCGGCACAGGCCGATGTCATTGATGACAGTCATTTCAAAGTAGATACCCGTAACTTCTACTTGCACCGTAACTACACCAATCACAATGCCGCGGATTCCGAAGTGCACAGTTGGTCGCAGGGCTTCGATGCGCAATTCACTTCCGGTTACACCGACACGGCGCTGGCCATCGGCCTCGATGTGGATGCGCAATACGCCCTGCGCCTGGATTCGTCTGGCAACGACGGTTCGCTGCCCTACAGTGTGAGCGACCAGCAGACGGCCGATGACTACAGTCGCGCCGGTGCAACCTTGAAAATGCGCTACAGCAAGACCGAGTTGAAGGTGGGGGATCTTCGCCCGCAATTGCCGGTGGCGTTCGATGACCCCAGTCGGCAGTTGGACACCATCTATCAAGGGGCCGTGGTTGAGTCCAGGGAAATCGACAAGTTGACGCTGACCGGAGGCCGTTTCTGGTCTGCGGTGACACGTGAGTCATCCAACCACGAGAAACTGTACAAGTACGGCTCCACCGATAACCTCGACAGTGACGGCCTGGATTTCGGCGGCGCCACTTACGACATCAGCAAAAACCTGCAAGCCAGTTACTTCTATGGCGTGTTGCACGATATTTATCAGCAACACTATTTCGGCCTGATGCATATGGCTGATCTGGGCAACGGCTACAAACTGAAAACCGATTTGCGCTACTTCAATAACAATGAAGATGGCAGTGCGCTGAACGGTGAAATCGACAACCGTTCCTATGGTGCACTGTTCAGTTTGCTCAAGGGCGCGCACATGTTTGGCGTCAGTTACCAGCGCATGCTCGGTGACAGCGTGTTCCCGACGATGAACGGCTATATCCCGCAACCCTACCTCGTGCACTGGTCATCTCTGGGCTTTGTGCGCCCGGACGAAAAGTCCTGGTCGGCGCGCTACAGCTATGACTTTGCCGGAATGGGCATGCCGGGCTTGAAGTTCTTCACTCGCTACACCAAGGGCACCAACTGGGACCGTGGTGGCAACCTCAGCGACAACGAAGAAAGCGAGCGTTTCCTGGGACTCAACTATGTGGTGCAGAGCGGCGCGCTGCAAGGCTTGGCACTGGATTTGCGTAACATCGATGTGAAGCAGAAGTACGGTTACGACTACAACGAATTCCGAGTCGCCACGACCTACACCTGGAAGTTCTGGTAAACCCGGTTCACCCAGTGATTGTCCCCATAACAATAAGAGGCCTGACCATGAGCGAACCCCTCATCCTTTACATCTGCCCCGCAACTTCCCAGTCGCTGCGCCGTGCAGCGTCACCCGGTGCGCTGCGCGCATGAGCGGATTCCAAAAGGAGCAAACACTAGTGAATATCCAGGTCGATAACGCGGTCCTGCAGCAGAAGAAGACTTACCTTTACGAGTGGTACGTGGTCGGCTTGTGCATGATCGCCTACATCTTTTCATTTGTGGATCGGCAGATCCTGGCGTTGATGATCGAACCGATCAAAGCCGATCTGCAAATCAGCGACACCCAGTTCAGCTTGCTGCACGGGTTGGCGTTTTCATTGTTCTACGCGTTCATGGGCATGCCCATTGCTTATCTGGCTGACCGCTTCTCGCGGCCGAAAATCATCGCCATTGGCGTGGTGTTCTGGAGCCTGGCGACGGCCGCCTGCGGCCTGAGCAAGAATTTTCTACACATGTTTCTCGCGCGTATCGGCGTGGGTGTCGGCGAAGCTGCGCTATCGCCTTCGGCATACTCGATGTTCAGCGACATGTTCCCCAAGGAGAAGCTCGGCCGCGCAGTGGGTATCTACTCGATCGGCTCGTTCGTTGGTGGCGGCCTGGCCTTCCTGGTCGGCGGCTATGTGATCGCGATGCTCAAGGACATGAACACCATCGAAGTGGCCTTTCTCGGCGCGATGAAAGCCTGGCAGTTGGCGTTCTTCATTGTCGGTCTGCCCGGCATCCTGGTCGGCCTGCTGATCTGGCTCACCGTGCGCGACCCGGCGCGCAAAGGCCTGCAGGTCGATGCGCAGGGGCGGGCAAAGAAGGTCGCGCTGAGCGATGGCTTGCGTTTCCTCGGGCGCCACCGTGCAACGTTCACCTGCCATTACCTGGGCTTTTCGTTCTACGCCATGGTGCTGTTCTGCATGATGAGCTGGAGCCCGGCGTTGTACATCCGCAAGTTCGGTCTGTCGCCCATGGAGGCGGGCTACATGCTCGGGACCGTGCTGTTGCTGGCCAACACCGCCGGCGTGCTGTTCGGCGGATGGCTCACCGACTATCTGGCCAAGAAGGGGCACCAGGACGCCGCCATGCGCACCGGCGTCATCGGCGCCCTCGGCATGGCGGTACCGGCCGTGCTGTTCCCGCAAGTCGATCAACTGTGGCTGTCGGTCGCGCTGTTGGTGCCGGCGATGTTTTTTGCCTCGTTCCCGATGCCGGCGTCCACGGCGGCCATGCAGATCCTCGCGCCGAATCAGGTGCGGGCACAGGTCTCGGCAGTTTTCCTGCTGATCAGCAATCTGTTGGGGTTGGGTTTGGGCACTACGCTGGTGGCTCTGTTGACCGACCGCTACTTCGGTTCGCCGGCGGCGGTGGGTTCGTCGATGTCCTTGGTGATCGCCGGCGCGTCGGCGTTGACCGTGCTTCTGCTGTGGCGTGGTTGCCGTCGATTCCGTGAAAGCTATGCCCGGGAATATCCGGCTCACGCGTGATCGGTCATAGTCCATGATCGGCGCCTCGGCCTCGCTCCTTTCGACGGGAGCGGGGCCTTGGCGCTCCAGGTCAGGAGGATCCTCGATGTTGAATGACGTACACCTGCTGGAACGGCACAGCCTGCTCAGCTCGGCCGATTACCGTGAGATCAAGGACAAGGTCAGCCACTACCTGTGCCCGCACAGTTTCAACGTGCTGCGTGACGCGCCGATCCAGACCCGGCTCAACGGCGTGTTCTTCGGTGATTCGGCACTGCTCGACTTGCGCTATGGCGCGCCGGTGGAAATCACCATCGGCGACATTGCCGATCAATACCTGTTTCGCATTACCTTGCAGGGCCATTGCGAAGTGGCCCACGGCCGGCGCAGCGCGGCGATGCAGTCGGGCTACCTGAGCGTGTCCTCGCCGTTCGCGCAAAGCCGCATCGTCACCGATGGGCAATGCCGCAACCTGATCCTGCGCATCGACCGGGATGCCCTGGAGACCCAACTGCAACGCTTGCTCGGCCGCAGCCTGCGGCAGTCGGTGATCTTCGATGTCAGCGTCGACCCGCTGGGCGCCGGCGTCGTCAGTCTCTACCACACGCTGGATTACATCTGCCGGCTCTACGGCGATGGCGTGGACGGTTCGCGCCTCGCCAGCGGGCTGTCCGAATACCTGATGCAATTGCTGCTGACACAGTTACCGCACAACTACTCCGCGGACCTTTTGCTCGACCAGCGTGCGCCGCTGCCGCATCACGTGAAGAAGGCCCGGGACTACATCGAGGCGCACCTCGATGCACCGATCAGCCTGGCCACCCTGAGCGAGCTGTGTGGCGTTTCGGTGCGCACCTTGCAGAACGGCTTCAAGCAGTTTCTGCAGCAAGCGCCGGTGGAGTACATCCGTGACCGGCGCCTGGCGGTGATCCATGAATCGCTGAAGCAGGGCCGGGACGGTGAAACCGTCACCGATATCCTGTTGCGCCACGGCATCAACAGTTTCGGGCACTTTTCCACGGCCTATCGGCATCGCTACGGCTGCTTGCCGTCGGACACCCTGCGGCGACGCAAGCATTGAGACTTCTGCGCAATCCGTAACGCGGCTGCGCAATCGGGTAAGTGCGCGGCAGCCCGGCTCGATAGCATCGAGTCACTTACAAGAGGAGTGACTCGATGAATATTACGGTGCTGGGTGGTGGACATGGCTGTTACGCCGCTGCTGTTGAAATGGCTGAAAAGGGACATCAAACCCGCCTGTGGCGTCGTGACAGCGCCGCGCTCAAGGATTTGCAGGGCATTGGCAGCCTGACCATCAAGGACTATCGGGGCACTCGACAGTTATCCGTCGGCAAGCAGGGCGACAAGCTGTCGTTGACCGACGACCTGGCCGAAGCCTTGGGCGATGCGCAACTGGTCATCATCCCGTTGCCGTCGACCTCCCACGAAGACCTCGCCAGACACGTGGCCCCGCACCTGCACGACGGTCAAGTGGTGTTCCTGCCGCCGGGCACGTTCGGCAGCTACGTGTTCGCCAAGGCCATGGCCGAAGCGGGCAACCAAAGCAAAGTCGCCTTCGCCGAAACCGGTACGCTGCCGTACCTGGTGCGCAAGCATGGCGCCAGTGACCTGGTGATCAGTGGCTACGCCACGCGCCTGCCGACCGGCGTGTTCCCCAGCAATCTGTCCGAGCACGCTTTCGCGGTATTGCGTGAGGCCTACCCGAGCGTGGAGCCGATCGAAGACGCCCTCAGCGGCGCGTTGATGAACGCAGGTCCCATCATCCACCCGCCGCTGATCATGATGAACGCCGGTCCTCTTGAGCACTTCGAAGCCTGGGACATTCACAACGAAGGCACCCAACCGTCGATTCGCCGCGTGACCAACCAGCTCGACGCCGAACGCATGGCCGTACGCGAAGCCCTGACTTATGGCGCGCCGCATTTCCCCTTGGCCGACCACTACAACACCCACCAAGGCGACGAGTGGATGTACGGTCGCGGCGCCCACGGCAAGCTGACCGACAGCGGCGACTGGCGCGAAGAAATCGACCTGCAGAAACATCGCTACATGCTCGAAGACACTCGCCTGGGCCTGTCTTTCCTGGTGTCCGTGGGGCGCTGGGCCGGTGTGCCGACCCCGGTGGCGCAGGGCTTGCTGAGCATTGCCTCGGTGGTTGCCGAGCGTGATCTCTACGCCGAGGGCCGCACCCTGGAAAATCTCGGTCTGGCCAAGCTTGACCGGGTGCAAATGACCGAACTGCTGACCAAGGGTTTTAACTGATGAACGCCCCGTTGCCGAACGTCAGCGTGGTCGGTGCCGGGCGGATGGGCGAGGGCATTGCCCTGGCGTTCATTCATGCGGGCCTGCCGGTCACCCTCATCGATATCAAGGATCGCGCCGAGGCAGAGCGTCACGATTACTTCGAGCGTGTACGCAACAATATCCGCGGGGAACTGCAAACACTGGTACGCCTGGGCGTGCTCCAACCGGAGCAGGCGGACATCGCGCTTTGCCGATTGACGTTGCAATGCCGGTCCGGGGCCGCAGCGACATTGCGCCTGTGCGACCTGGTGTTCGAAGCCGTGCCGGAAGTCATCGCGGTCAAGCAGCAGACCTTCGCCTGGGTCAGCGAGCATGTTCCGGCGTCGGCCATCATCGCGTCTACGACCTCGACCTTTCTGGTCACCGAGTTGAGCGAAATGGTCAGTCAGCCACAACGCTTTGTGAACGCGCACTGGTTGAACCCGGCCTACTTGATGCCGCTGGTGGAAGTCAGCCGCAGCGCAGCGACCTGCCCGCAGATGGTCGAACGCCTGCTGCAATTGCTCAAGCGCATTGGCAAGGTGCCCGTGGTGTGCAATCCGGTGGCCGGCTACATCGTGCCGCGCATTCAGGCACTGGCGATGAACGAAGCCGCGCGGATGGTGGAAGAGGGCGTGGCCAGTGCAGAGGATATCGACACCGCAGTGCGCGTCGGTTTCGGTTTGCGCTTCTCGGTACTCGGGCTGTTGGAGTTCATCGACTGGGGCGGCGGCGATATTCTCTACTATGCCTCGCGTTATCTGAGCGGGGCGCTGGCACCGCGTTTCGAGTCGCCACAGGTGATCGCCGACAACATGCAAAACGGCCGCAATGGTTTGCGCGATGGTCAGGGTTTCTATGATTACCGAGACCTCGACGTGGACGCCTACAAGCAACAGCGACTCGGCGATTTCGTTCGCAAGCTGGCGTTGTCGGGGCTGACGCCGGCATTCGACGGCGCCTTGAAGCAGGGTTGAACATCAGGGCCGGCAACCGGCCCTGACCGCTACGGTTTCTTCGGCGGGACGGTAAAATTCACCGTCGTGCTGGTCAGGATCTTGTGCGTCGGATCGGCGACTTCGAGCAGAACCTTGTGTGGCCCGGGCGTCAGTCCAACCAGAATGATCGGGTCTTCACTGGTGTGCGCCCATGTACCTTTCCAGTCGTCGACGGTCACGTGCAGATGACTCAGCCGAGGCGATACATCAGCCGCCGCTTTACCAAAGACCGGCATGATCCTGGCGTGCGCCGCTCGATACTGGATGATCACAACACCACGTGCGAGCGGCTCGGCAAGCGGGGGGTAGGCAATCAGTTCGGGTGCTGTTTCGGATTCCAGGGGCAGAATCGCCGGCGGCGGGTTGGTATCTGCTGGCGTTTGCGCGCACGCGGCTGTGCCAAAGAACCCGGCAAAAGCCAGGGCTATCAGGTTTTCTTGAGCGAGGAACATGGTGGTTACTCCCGCGAGATGTCTTCCAAATTAAAGTTGGCTTCCCCCAAAACTCCCCAGCTGACTGTCATCGATGGATAGTTTGACTTCGCTTTGCAACAACGCCAAGGCCCGGTCAAAGTCAAAGCGTTCAAGCTCATGCGCCACCCGGCTCAGGCGCTTGGCCAGTGCGACATCGAGCGCCAACCGACGGATCTCCTCGAGCGCTTCAAAGGCGGCGGTGTCGCTCTCAGCCAATAATTGCCCGAGCCGAGTGAGCTGCTGCTTGAGCTCCGTTGAGGGTTGAGGCGCCTGCTGCGCAATCGGTGGACTGGCTGCGCCAAGACGAGCAAGCGCGTTCAACACCGGCATCAAGCATTGTTGCACCTCAGCCAAATGGCTCTGCACGACACTACTCGTTTCGCCAGCCCGGCAGGCTTGCTCCAACTGCGCAGCGGTCTGCGCTAAAGCCTTGGCCCCAATGTTGCCGGCGCAACCGCGCAGGGTATGAGCCGCGCGCATGGCCGCGGCCGGATCGGTGTCGGCGAGGGCTGCCTGGAACTGCTCGACAAAGCTGATCTGGGCTGCATGGAATGTGCGCAACAGCCGCAGGTAAAGGGCGCGCTTGCCTGAACAGGCGGCTAATCCTGCGACCTGATCGATACCTTCAAGCTCAGCGGGCAACTGTTCGGATGTTTCGGGATCGTTCACCTCCTGCTCCCGGCCTCGACGACCGCGCCTTGGTTTGATCCAGCCGGCCAACGTGGCGAACATGGCCTCGACGTCCAATGGCTTGGTCAGGTGGTCATTCATGCCGCAGGCGAGGGCGCGTTCGCGGTCTCCGGTCATGGCGTCGGCGGTCATGGCGATGATCGGTAGTGCGGCCAGATGCGACTGCTGACGAATCCGGCGGGTCGCGGTATAGCCGTCCATTACCGGCATCTGGCAGTCCATCAGCACACCGTCGAAATCGCTGTCGCGTGCCAGCAGATCAAGTGCCTGTTGACCATCAAAAGCCAGTTCCAGCGTTATGCCGGCCTCTTGCAACAAGTCGCACGCCAGCTCCCGGTTCAGCTCATTGTCCTCCACCAACAGCAGCCGCGCGCCTTTCAAGCGTGCGATATTGTCAGCGCTCTGCTCGCTGCGTTCACTGGCGCGTGTGCCGGTTTGCGGCAGTTTGCCGAACACGCTGCCTATGGCTTCGAGCAAAGTGGAGGGAGTGACCGGTTTGGTCAGTACCACCGGCAGTTGCACATGCTCGCGCCTGGCCTGTTCAAGCAACTCCTCGCGGTCGAGTGCCGTGACCATGATGACTGACGGTGTACGCGCCAGATTGGCCGAACGCATCTGGCGGACCGTCTCGACGCCATCCATGCCCGGCATCCGCCAGTCCATCAGAACGACGTCGAAGGGCAACGAATTCTTCTCGGCCTGCGCCAGCATGCGCAGGGCCATGCGACCACTTTCGGCGACGTCCACTTCGACACCGAAGCTGTGCGCCATGCCCGAAAGAATCTCCCGGGCACTGGCGTTGTCATCGACCACCAACACGCGGATACCCAGCAATTCATCGGCGGTGAACATCCGTCGCGCAGGGGCATTTGCCTGTACGCCCAGACGTACGCAAAAGTGAAACGTCGAACCGCTGCCCAGTGCGCTTTCGACCCAGATACGTCCCTCCATCATTTCCACCAGACGCTTGGAAATCGCCAGGCCCAGGCCTGTGCCGCCGTACTTGCGCGTTGTAGAACTGTCGGCCTGCATGAACGACTGAAAAATTCGCTGGCATTGCTCTTCGCTCATGCCGATACCGGTGTCGCGCACCCAGAAGTGCAGTTCGACCTTGCCCTCGGCAGTTCCCAGGCGCTCGATGCCCAACACAATTTCACCCTGTTCAGTGAACTTCGTCGCGTTGTTGCCCAGGTTGGCCAGGATTTGGCCGAGGCGCAACGGGTCGCCAATCAGCGCGGTCGGCAAATCGGCGACCGTGCTGTAGAGCAGCTCCAGGCCTTTGTCCTCGGCCTTCAGGCCCACCACGTTGGTGAAGTTCTCCAGCACGTCTTCGAGGCGGAATGGAATGAGTTCCAGGTCCATCCTGCCAGCCTCGATCTTGGAGAAATCGAGGATGTCGTTGATGATTCCCAGCAGGCTTTCCGCCGAGCGATGCACCTTCACAATGTAGTTGCGTTGCCGGTTGTCCAGATTGGTGCGCAGCGCAAGATGACTCATGCCGATAATGGCGTTCATCGGTGTGCGGATCTCATGGCTCATGTTGGCGAGGAATTCACTCTTGGCCCGTGTCGCCTCTTCGGCGATTTCCCGGGCGTGCTGCACATGTGCCTCGGCGGCCTTGCGATCGGTGATGTCGTAATACCAACTGGCGCTGATGCGGCGCTCACCCAGCGTCAAAGGAACAGCCGAGAGCAAGACCTCGAAACGTTCTCCTCCATCGCGCTGCAGACTGGCCTCGAAGTTCAAAACCGCGCCCCTGGCGGCGGCGTCCAGGAAGCGCCCGCGTGCTTGCGCATCGCACCAGAACTGACTTTCATCCATTTCGCCCAATTGCTCGCGGTCGACGCCAAACAGGCCCTCCAGCTCCGGGTTGCAGTAACTCAGGCGCCCCTCATCGTCACGGATCAGCATGGCCACCGGGCTGCTGTCCAATACCGCACGCAACTGCGTTTCGCTGGACTTGAGCGCCGCTTGCATTTGCCGACGCTCGCTGACATCGCGAACCGAAGCGCATATGCACGTGCCACGACCTTCCAGCAGCGGCAAGTGCGACAGGCCGATCTCTACGGAAAACAGGTTGCCGTCCTTGCGAAGGCCCTTGAGATCCTCCAGCTTGGCGCCCATCTGCCGGGTGCTGCCATGGGCAATGAAGCCATCGCGCAAACTCACATGCCGCCCGCGTGCGGCTTCAGGCACCAGGCGCTCGATGGACTCGCCCACCAACTCGCCCGGGGCATAACCGAACAGCGTGTCCAATTGCGGATTGGTCATCAGGATTGCGCCTTCGGCATTGATGACGATCATGCCGTCCGGCGCGGCCTCGAGGATCGCCCGATACCAGGCCTTTGTGGCACGCAAGGCGCTCTGTTGCTTTTCCAGTTCCTGCGATTGCAGCTCCAGGCGCAAGGCCTGCTCACCCATTTCATCAGCCTGGCGACGAGTTTCGATCAACAAGGATTGCACCGCCAGATTGCGTTCCATCACCGCCATGGCACCGGCGAGGCGCGGCATTGCCTCCTGTAATAACGCCTGTTCACGAGGCCCCAGCGGTTGATGACCCGCCAGTTCGAGCACGCCGAGCAAACGTTCACCGCGTAATACCGGCTGAACCAGCAGATAGCTGGCCGGCACTTCACCCAACTGCGAATGCAAGCGTCCCAGCGACTGGCCAAGTCCCTGCAATTCACGCGGCGCCCGATCCAGCGCGCATTGCCCCAACAGGCCGGCTCCCATCATCACCGTCGGCGCCGGCGGGTAATCAGGATCGGTCGCGTAGCTGCCAATCAGTTGCAGGCTTTCATCCTGCTCTTGCACGCTATAGAGCACGCCCCGGCATACACCCAACATGCTCGCCATATGCCGCAAAAAGACCTGTGTCAGCTCCCGTGGCGTTTCCGCTTGCGGCAAATCGGCCTGCAGCTGCTCGGTTTGCGCCTTGACCCAGCGTTGGCGCTCCAATTGTTGCGACTCGGTTTGCAGCGTCGCGATGGCACGCGCCAGATCCCCCGTTTCATTTTGCAGATCGGTGTGGGGGATCGTCCCATCCAGATGGCCGGCGGTCAGTTCGTCTACGGCGGCGCGAACCTGGTAGAGGGGCAGGCGAATCGAGCGGCTGATCAACCAACCCATCAACCACGCCAGTGCCAGGCCACCGAACAGCAACACATAAGTGAGCCGGGTACTGCGTCCGGCGGATTCGGCGATCTGTTTGGCCGTGTCATGAATGGAGGCCTGTTTGACGCTCGCCACTTGTTTGAGCAAGTCGTCTGCGCGCTCATCCAGGCTTTGGAACACGACACTATTGATCAGCCGAGTGGCTTGCACTTGATCCCCGGCACTCGCCAGTTCCAGTGCGGTCTCACCGTCGTGCAGTAAACGCTTCAGCAAAATCTCGAATGTGGCGAACCGCTCCTGGTTCTCCTGGCGCCAGAGGGTCGGTTGGATTTGCAGCAGCGCTTCTTGCAGATGTTGCCGAGACTCGCGAAATTGCGTGACGCCCTTGCTACGAACAACTTCATTGCCGCCATCGACGGCATGCTGCAATCCCTGTACGAGATGCGGCATCAGCACTCTCGCTTCCTGCAGCGGTTCGATGCCCGCCAACTCTTGCCGGTACAGCCTCTGCATATCGGCTTTCAACAAGTCTTGGGCACGCAGGCTTTGCACGCCGAGTATCAGAACCAGCGCCCCTAATGTCCCGAAGCCGAGGATCAATTTGATGCGAAGCGGCAGACGTTCCAGCAGCGCGAGCACTCTGGTCATGGCAATTCCCGTTAATGAAAAACCGACGTGTTCACCGCTCAGGGCTTTTGCGAAAGGCGTTGCAGGTCGGCCAGCCTGGTCATGTCCTGATCGCTGTCCGTAAACCGCTCGGCAATGGCATGGAATTGCTCGGCATTGGCAAGGAAGGCATCGCACACGTCAGGATCGAAGTGGCTCGCGCGCCCCTGACGAATGATCTCCACGGCCTGTTCGTGCGGCATTCCGGCCTTGTACACACGACGACTGATCAACGCGTCATAAACGTCCGCCACCGCCATCAACCGGGCACTGACTGGAATTTCTTCGCCGACCAATCCCTGCGGATAGCCGCTGCCGTCCCACTTTTCCTGGTGGCTGTAGGCGATTTCCTTGGCCACGCGCAGAAAGTCCACTGAAAGCCCCAACTGGTCCTCGGCACGCTGAATAGCGTCGCGGCCCAGGGTGGTGTGGGTCTTCATGATTTCAAATTCATCCGCAGTGAACCGCCCCGGTTTGAGCAGGATGTGATCAGGAATGCCGATCTTGCCGATATCGTGCAGCGGCGCCGACCTGAACAACTGGCGGATGCTGTCATCGTTGAGCACTGGATTGAAACGCGGATGATCGCGCAGCAATTCAGCCAGCAGCCTGACGTAGTGTTGGGTGCGGCGGATATGGTTGCCCGTCTCGTTGTCGCGGGTTTCGGCCAGCGAAGCCATGGCGTGGATAGTGACATCCTGAATGGCCACCACCTCGCGAGTGCGGCGCTGGACCTCCTGTTCGAGGAATTCATTCTGGTCGCGAAGGAAGTCAGCCGCAGCCTTGATCTTCAGTTGGGTCTGCACCCGAGCCAGGACCAATGGTGGACTGATGGGCTTGGTGATGTAGTCAACCGCGCCCAACTCCAGGCCGTGGATTTCGTTTTCCAATGACGCCAGTGCCGTGAGGAAAATGATCGGGATGTCGCGGGTGCGTGCGTCTTGCTGCAGCTTGCGTGCGACCTCATGACCGGACAGCCCCGGCATCATGATGTCGAGCAGGATCAGGTCCGGCAGTGGATTGTTTTGCAGTATGCGCAACGCCGTTTCGCCGCTGTTGGCGGCCTTGACCCGATATTTGTCCTTGAGCAGATCGGCCATCAACATCAAGTTGTCTGGCGTGTCATCGACCACCAGAACGGTGGTCGCAGGATAAACATCCTGTTCAATACCCATGTCTTTTGGCTCCGCTGCCCTTTGAAGGATTGCCCAAAGTCCTTCCATTGCAGTCAAGCGTAGCTCTATTCATCGCGTTTGCTGCTGGAGTAACCGTTGTACTTGAGTTGTCCGTTACGAATGCTGGAACAGATGAGCATTGCTGTCGATGATGGTCTGGATGATTTCCACTGAACCATTAATGGCGAATTGCGCGCCCATGCACACCAGAAGAAAACCCATCAGCCGTGATATGGCATCAATGCCTGACTGTCCCATGATTTTCATGATGATTCCCGAACCCCGCAGGCATACCCAAAGAATGAGTGCGGTGAACAGAAAAATCAGCGGTGGGGCGACCACCAAGACCCAGGCAGGAAACAAGGTACTGTTTTTGATCGTGGCGGCGGAGCTGATGATCATCGCAATGGTGCCAGGCCCGGCGGTACTCGGCATGGCCAGCGGGATGAAGGCAAAGTTCGGTTGTTCCTGTGGGCCGTTGCTCAAGGAAGAGGGGGCAACAGTCGGCGGAAACAACATCTTCAAGCCCATGATGATAAGAATTCCGCCACCGGCCATACGCAAGCCCGGGATGGAGATGTTAAACGCATCCATCACAAACGCGCCTACGTAGTAGGTCACTGCCATGATCAGAAAAACATAGAACGACGTCAGAAAAGCCTGGGTGTTTTTTTCCTTGTGACTCAACCCTTTACTCAAGGCGAGAAACAGCGCAACTGTCGTAGGCGGGTTCGTCAGTGGCAGCAGTGCCAATAACCCAAGGCCGATTGCGTTGAACAGATCTGTCATATCGAACTCAAGTCCTGTTGTTCGGGGCCACGTTATCGGCAAACGCAATCAGCGTGAGGTTTTGACCGTCATGACTTCGGTATAGATGGCATCGATTGTCTGCCCCACCTGAAGCTTCTTCATTCTTTCCTGAAGCTTCGGATCTTCGACTTTCAGGACAGTCGCTTCGCCCTCTGGCGGAAGCAAGGTCACCTCATGCTGTTTCAAGTCAATGCGGGTGATCTTGGACGTGACCTTGACCTCGCGAACCGCTTCACCGCCGGGATTGGGATTGTCCTTTGTGGCGCGGATAGTCATCGATTCCTTGCTAACGCCGGGTGTGCCGCCCACATCGGTATCGAGCACATACGCCACCGAGCGAACCACATGGATGTCGACCGTGTCGCCGACTTTCAGATTGTGCAGGTTCTTGGCCTGGTCTGTGAGTTGGATGGGCACCGGACTCTTGTCACGTCCTTCGATGGTGACCTGGTGGTTTGCGGGATCAACGGCCAGTACACGGGAAACAATATGGCCTTGCATGGAATTGCTGCCCAACGGTATGTCGTCGGCATGGGTTGTCAGGCAAAGCGTCGAGAAGAGGGAGGCGAGGGCAATGGCGCAGGAAAGGGAGCGGGTTGATTTCATGGGCTGCTTTTCCGTGGAAATTGGAAAGGGCGAATCCGTGCGCAACAAGTTGGTCACTCGGTTACACGTCGATGCCTCTAGTTAAGCGGCCATTCCTGGCTTTAGCCAACATCTGGGCTGAGTAAGCGCCGAGATGGCACGTCCCGTCACTGGCAGTGAGTTCAACATTGACGGCGGACTGCTGGTCCGGTCGGCCGTGACACCATTGGTTGTGGAAGACACTTCGAAGGCCACAGAACAGGAAAGCCTGCCGCGTTCTGGGGGGAACTTCATCTAGCCAAAGGGGGGAGGTCCCACGCACACCAGCCTCCGCAGCCTGCTTTTTGGGACGGTTGCAATTAAAAGCACAGAATTGTCTGAATTCTCATATTGACATATCGATAAATCTCGATATCCTCGGGTTTATGGAATTGATCGAAATATTCAAAGCCCTCTCAAACCCTACGCGTCTTGAAATCTTGAAAGGTTTGAAAGATCCCGTAAAGAACTTCCCTCCACAGGATGAAGGTGACGTTCTCACGGTCGGAGTGTGCGTCAGCAGTATTCAAGAAGGCATCGGACTGTCGCAGTCAACGGTGTCCGGTTACCTTGCCACGTTGCAGCGTGTGGGCCTGGTCGAAGTCAGGCGAATAGGTCAGTGGACCTATTACAAACGAAATGAAGCAACCATCAATGCGCTTGCCGAGATCATAGGGAAAGATCTGTAATTTTTTTACCGTAGCATATCGAGATATCTCGATATCCCATTTTGTCGATACGAGGATTCATTATGAAAGCGATGATACTTAAAGCATTTGGCGGTCCTGAAGCGTTTGAACTCTGCGAGGTGCCCAAGCCTGTGCCGCGCGCGGGGCAAGTCCTGGTGCGGGTACACGCAACCTCCATCAATCCGTTGGATTACCAGGTTCGACGTGGCGACTATCCCGACCTGGTGCAACTGCCGGCCATTACCGGGCACGACGTATCTGGCGTTGTCGAAGACGTTGGGCCGGGCGTGACGACCTTCGTTCCAGGAGACGAAGTCTGGTACACCCCGCAGATATTTGATGGGCCAGGAAGCTATGCCGAGTACCACGTCGCTGCCGAAAGCATTGTCGCGAAGAAGCCACCCACGCTGAGCCATCTTGAGGCCGCAAGCCTGACCTTGGTTGGCGGGACGGTGTGGGAAGCGCTGGTCGTGCGTGCGGCGCTCAGAGTCGGTGAAAGCATTCTTGTACACGGCGGCGCCGGAGGCGTTGGTCATATCGCGATCCAGCTGGCGAAAGCCATGGGAGCAAGAGTGTTCACAACCGTACGCGCAGCAAACGCTGAGTTCGCCCGCAGCTTGGGTGCCGATGTGATCATCGACTACGAAAATGAAGATTATGTTGACGCCGTCATGCGGGAAACAGGCGGCCACGGCGTTGATGTTGTTTTCGACACCATCGGCGGCAACACATTGTCCCGCAGCCCCGACGTGCTCGCTCAACTTGGCCGTGTCGTCTCGATCGTGGACATAGCACAGCCACAAAATCTCGTTCAGGCGTGGGGCAAGAATGCGAGTTATCACTTCGTTTTTACCCGGCAAAACCGCGGCAAGCTGGATGAGTTGAGCGCATTGATTGCGCGCGGCCAGCTGCGGCCACACGTTGGCGCTGTCTATTCGCTTGCGGACATTGCGCTCGCCCATGCTCGGCTGGAAAGTCCGAACAACGGTATTCGAGGAAAAATTGCGATTGCAGTCGAGCCATCGCTTATCGCGTAAACGCATGTTTTTTAATCGTTCAAGTCAATTGAGAGGAACACCATGATCTATGAGATCGCTCTGCTCCCCGTTCACAAGGAACGCATTGAAATGTTCCGACGTGCATTTGCCGAGGTCGCACCTTTGCTCCGCCGCGCCAAAGGTTACGGCGGCCACTTGCTCGCGCAGGGAATCGAAAGCCCTGAGCGGTTCAACCTGATCGTGAGATGGCAATCACTTGAAGATCACACGCCGGGCTTCGAAGCGAGCGAAGACCATCGGCTGTTCATGATGGGCTTGGAGGAATATTTTTCGGCAGAACCGACGGTCTACCACATTGAGGGGGCAGCCTTTATGACTGACGAACATGATGGTTTAGACCATTCCGTTGGCATGGCTGCTGCCAGCGCATCAAGAGGTTTGTGGCCTTGAAGCCAGTTTCGTTTTCTCAAACTGCTTAGCGGTAATGCTGTTCACTTAAGGACGAACACCCGTGGCGAGGGAGCTTGTCGGATCGCCGCACCGTCCCGCCGGGGCGCGAAGCGGCCCTAAAAGGGACTGCTGCGCAGCCCAGCGGGAGCGAGCTCCCTCGCCACAGGATGCTAATGTTCGCTTAAGTGAACGGCATTACGACCCTCGGCGGGGGCAATTGATGATAAGGGCTTAGTGAGCCATCACCTCGTCCAGCGCCTGCTCAAGGGTGCTGACCGTGCGCTCGATATTGTGCAGCTTTTCGAGGCCGAACAGACCGATGCGGAAGGTCTGGAAGTCGGCCGGCTCGTCGCATTGCAACGGCACGCCGGCGGCAATCTGCAGACCGTGGGCGGCAAATTTCTTGCCGCTCTTGATGTCGGCATCATCGGTGTAACTCACCACGACACCAGGGGCCTGAAAACCGGCTGCGGCCACGCTCTTGATGCCTTTGCCAGTCAACATGGCGCGCACCCGATCACCCAGCGCCTGTTGTTCGTCGCGGACCTTGTCGAATCCGTAGGCTTGCATCTCTTTCATCACTTCGTTGAACCGCGCCAGGGAATCGCTGGGCATGGTTGCATGGTAGGCATGTCCGCCTTGTTCGTAGGCCTGCATGATCTGCAGCCACTTTTTCAGGTCGCAGGCGAAGCTGCTGCTCTGCGTCTGCTCGATGCGCTCGAGAGCCAGAGAACTGAGCATCACCAGCGCGCAGCAAGGGGAGGCGCTCCAGCCTTTCTGCGGAGCGCTGATCAGCAAGTCGACTGCGCATTTGTGCATATCCACCCAAATCGTGCCTGAGGCGATGCAGTCGAGCACCAACAGGCCACCTACCGCATGCACGGCGTCGCCAACGGCGCGAATGTATTCGTCGGGCAGGATAATCCCGGATGAGGTTTCAACGTGGGGGGCGAAGACCACCTGTGGCTTCTGCGCCGCGATGGCCGCCAGCACTTCGTCCAGAGGGGGCGGGGCGTAGGCTGCCTGGCGACCCGTCTCGACCGGTCGGGCTTTAAGCACCGTGGTGGCCGCCGGAATGTTGCCCATCTCGAGGATCTGGCTCCAGCGATAACTGAACCAACCGTTGCGTATCACCAGGCATGGCTGGCCGCTGGCAAACTGTCGCGCCACCGCTTCCATGCCGAATGTGCCGCTACCCGGGACCACCGCAACCGCCTCGGCGTTGTAGACCTGTTTCAGGGTCGTGGAGATGTTCTTCATCACGCCTTGAAACGACTGCGACATGTGATTGAGCGAGCGGTCGGTGTAGACCACTGAGTACTCGACCAGCCCTTCGGGATCGATACTGGGATATAGCTTTGACATGGAGTGACTCCTTTGGCAGAGATATCAGTGGTATCGACCCTGCCCTAAGCCTTGGCAAATGACAAGATTGCTCGGGATCCAATGGCGACTTCTGTCGGGCGGTTGGCAATATCAGGTTGATTACAGGATCTGGCAGTGCTCGCAGGTGGCTGCTGGTCGGAGGAGGGTGGGCATTGAAGATTCCTGCCCCCCTTCGTTCGGTCGATAACGACTCGTTACTTATAGTGCAGCTATAGGTACCTGTTTGCTGATGGCCACTGCAAATTCTTCGGCAGTTGGGCTTTCCGGCCACTGCGCTACGCCTTCCGGCAGCGAAATCCACGGCTGCTTACGCTTGACCCAAATGTGCGCCAAGGGCGTCAAACGGTCTGCGCCGTGGAGTACGCCGGCACGCAGGACACGCATGCCCGGGGCGGCGTCAGTCTCATTGAACAGGCGGGTGAAACACGTACTGCAGGCGTACTGCGTAGAGGTATGTCCTTGTGCAGTATGGATGTACGTCGTGGTGCTTCCCGAGATCTCAATAGCCTGAGCGGCACAGAGCATATGCAAGGCAAAAGCACTGCCGCTCCAGCGCTGGCAGTCAAGGCAATGGCATGCGTACAACGGTGCAAGTGCTTCAATCTGCAGTTGAAGATGGACTTGTCCGCATCGGCATTGACCAGTGAAACCCATGGTATTGCTCCTTATACTGCTGCGTTACGAAAGAGACGTGCATCATCCACGTTCCTCAAACCCGGCAGAAGACAATAAACGGAGCAACCGTTGGTACGAAATAGATGAGCGGCCTTGAATGGGAAAGTCAGCGAGTGTTCCTGGCAGTGTTGCGCAGTGGCAGCCTGTCAGGCGCCTCCAGATTGCTGGGCATTGCGCAGGCAACGGCTCGTCGACGCCTGGAAAGCCTTGAAACGGGTCTGGGGGTGAAGCTGTTCACCCGAACCTGCGCTGGCCTGGTGCCTACTGCATCGGCACGTGGGCTTGTTCACCATGTCGAATCCATGGCGATGGCTGCCGAGGCGTTCAATCGCATGGCCAGTGCTGAAACGGACGTATCGTGCGGCACTGTCAGGCTCACCAGCAGCGCCTTTTTGGGCGTTGAGGTACTCCCCGGATTACTGCGCGAGTTTCATTACAAGCACTCAACGTTGAAGCTTGAAATCAGCATCAACGATTCGCTGGAGAACATTGCCCGTCAGGAGTCAGACATCGCTGTGCGGCTCGTGCGGCCCAGAGAAGCCGAAGTCGTCGTGCGACGTGCAGGGGCTCTGCGAGTCGGCCTCTACGCAAGTGCCCAATGCCTTGAACGCTATGGCGAACCTGCAAGTCTCGAGGCCCTGCGTCGTGCGCCGCTGATTGGCCCCGACCGACGCTCCACCGACAGGCGTCGGCTGATCGAGGCGGGACTGTGTGAGGACCAGCCATTTTCTATTGCCACCGATAACCACCTGGCTCAACTCGCTGCGCTGAGAAACGGCCTTGGGTTTGGCTTATGTCCAGCCACCGTCGCAGCGACCTATGGACTGATCCGGGTTTTGCCTGACAGCTTCGGCTTCGACGTTGATGTTTGGATTGCCATGCACAATGACCTGCGCAACGTCGGGCGCATTGCCAAAACATTTGAAGCCCTGAGTGAGGCGCTGTCGCTTTACCTGGACGAAAGCGCTTAGCCGAGAACGGCCAGGAGATGCCATTCGAAGCGGGCGGCTTTCGGCCAAAACCGGTCACTCACAAAATAGACTCTCTCGGTGGACCACCTCACAGTGTTGCGCATCGTAGCGGCGATCCGGCTTACTATCGAACGCAGAAAGACAAACGAGGACATATCGATTGAACGCCGTAAGCGAATATGAAGATTGGCTAGTAAATGATCTGGCTCGCTCCGAAAAGGACGAATGGTGTTTGACAAATGCCAGAGAGGAGATCGTGACGAGGCTGAAACCGGACGAAGCTTATGCTGCACTCGTAAGCGCGCTTGAGCTCACGGTAAAGCAAGACAGTCCATTCTACTTTGCGAACTGTTGCTGGTTTGTCCTTGCTCTGGCTCGCAAAGCTGACACAACGCAGTTCCCTTCAGACGCATTTTCAATTATCCCCGCTCTCGAATCCAAAGCCAGGCTGCTGTGTGAACAGCATGCACTCGAAGGAGTGTTCACGTGGTTTCGTATTAACCCTTGGACAGCCTATTGAAGTTGAAACCATAGGACGTAATACGTCATGCTTTCCAAGCAAAAAAAAACACATCTGGCTTTGCTTGTTTTTTCTTTTCCCAAAGGGCCGCTTTGGGTCGATTAGCGACCTCCACGCATTGCGACGTGAGTTCTTGGCAACTGGGTCAATTCGGCGTCGGCGACAACAGGATCGAACTCAATGCGCTTGGTTTTTCGTTCAATGGTTGTCTTGATAGGCACCCAACGCAGAGCAATGGCGGCATCTGAAGAGGTAGGCGGTAGGGCCGTGGTCCTTGTCCAGTGCACTGAAGAACGTGTTCCATTGAGGTCCATCCTCCAGCCCCGTCGCGTCCTGTACGGCAGTCATTGCTTCTGCCCCTAATGCAAGCAGCTCGGCATGGCCTGCCTTGCCGATGAACTCGCCTGCGTCATTGCAATGGGTAAACCATCGTTCCTGCTGCCAGCCATTAAAACCGGGTGTGCGCTGGCTCAACTCGGCGACCTGCGCTTCATCAAGTTCTTCTTCAGCGTCCAGACCAATGCAGTCTTCATCGACAAAGGTTGCGCTGAGCCGTTGGTGGGCGCTCCCATCGGCAATGCACCAGGGACAGATGCAGGCTTCGTAATCTTCGACGGCGTATACCGGCCCCACATAGATGTAGCCGCGAGCCTGGTCGCAGCTGATGCAGGTGTTTGTGGAGGGATTTACCGAGCCGCTGGTAACAGGGTCTGGGTGGTAGGTGAACTGTGGCAGATTCATTGGAAGGTCCTTGATCCAAAGTCATGCCCTGAGCCGGAAGCGTTAGCGCACATCGCAGTATTCTTCCTTGAACTTGAGGGCAATTGGGTAACACCAGTCAGATTGCGAACTGTGGTGATGGTTCAAAATGCCTTTATCTACATCGATACATCACCCGTCCGAGTGTTGCTCCAGCCAGGACTTGAATTCGCCGGCCTGCTCAGGGGTGTTCAACGCACAAATCCAGGCGATTTCCTCAGGTGCGCTTTCAAAGTCAGATACTGAAAACACATGGATGGCGTGCTCGAAAGTCGAGCCAGTGAGCTTTTGCATGGCTGCCACACATAACGCAAAAACCTGTCTGCGATGCTGTTCGAAATTTTCCCGGGAGCTTGCGTCGGCCATGCTCCACAGCGTTTTCGACAGGTCCGCGAAGAAGTGTCCGCCAAAGGCTTCGTGGCTCCACTCGGCGGGAGACCACTTGAAGTACTGGCGGTCATCGGGGTTTTCAGCCTGCACACGTGCCAGGTGGTCTTTGGTATTAAAGGCCGGCGCCAGGCTTCGCGCATCGGCGTCTGAATACAACGCGAATCCGCAGACCTCGGCGTTCGGGAAGTCCTTGCGAAATTGTTCGATTGCCTTGAGGGACGCTTCCTGAATCTTTCGTTGAAGACGTTCGCTACTGAAGCTCAACATCGGGCTTCTCGCTGTACGGGTCATGAGTCGTCGCCAGGCTTGAGCACGATGAACGCATCGTTCTGGTAATAGTATTTAAACGCTATGAAGTAATCATCCAGTGTGGCTTGGACCCGTTGTTGGTTCGTGTTGGAAATAACATCCTCGATCATGGCCGTTTCCAACGTTTCCACCCAGCCTTCATTGAGTACCTGCGGTGGCAGGTGTTCGTTGGAGTCGGCAGGGAAATCCCGACTGTCCAGTGAGAACGCGCCGAGTGTGTCCAGCGTCCACCCGGTATTAGGCAAGTAGAACCAGGCATTGGGCATGTGCTCGATCTGCTGTAGAACTTCGCGGATGCTGTAAGTGTTCATAGGATCCTCATGACGGGTTGCTCAATGATGTGGTCCAGCGCCGGTGATGGGCGGGATTAGCCCACAACTTCTTTGATCAAGGCATCCATGGATGAAAAGGACAGCCCATCGGTGATGGATGGGCACCCCGAGTCCAGCAGATAAAAACGCTCTATCGCCGATCTGTCCACCAGTATCAGCCGGCCGCCTGAGTCATCACCGATCAACAGATATCCGGGGAAGTACTCTGCTGTTTCGTATGTCTGTTGACGCTCGGCTATTTCATCCGTCGAATAAATCTTCACGAGTTCTTCGATCATCGCGCCGTCGCAGGACGACCAGAATCCGGTTATCCATGAGCCCGGTTTGATGGATAGCTGTTGCACTGCCCGG
This sequence comes from Pseudomonas sp. Sample_22, assembly GCF_004307635.1. Classification (NCBI taxonomy): domain Bacteria; kingdom Pseudomonadati; phylum Pseudomonadota; class Gammaproteobacteria; order Pseudomonadales; family Pseudomonadaceae; genus Pseudomonas; species Pseudomonas sp. Sample_22. The sequence goes on along the minus strand of NZ_RCNY01000048.1, from coordinate 18,340 downwards.
GTGATTTTTTCGACCCCGGCAGGCGGATTTTTTTCTGTGTAACGCACGTTCATTCGGATGCACCAGATAAAGGATTTCTACAGCTGCCGGGGCAGGGCCTCACGCCGTGCCAACGAAAAAAATACCCGGCGCCTTGGCCTGACTGTCTTTTTTACGAAGGTAAAGATACGCAACCGCATCGGTCAGATAAAACAGATCAGTAAAGGGTGCCTGGAAATCATTTGAGTAAAACTGACAGAAAAATGCGTAGTCGACGGCAAGTTGCGGAGGCAGTTCAGCCCACTTCGGTGGCACTATGGCGACCAGAGAACAAAGCGGGATATCGTGCTCGGCCAGTACTTTTTCTCTGAGCATGACCGCGACTTGGGGAATACCCGGAACAGGACTGTGCAGCTCATGGTCGCAACCTGAGACCACTGCGGTATAGCCACTCACCTGCGAGCCCGATTTCGATATAGCGCCGTCGTAAGTGATGTTGTCCAGGAAGTACGCCGAAGGGCTGTAGGTGGAGAACACGTACAACAAGCCGTCCGAGGGCAGGCACTGAGCAGCGGTGCAGTCGAAGGCCTGACGGCAGTCGATGGTGGCGACCAGTGTCAGCGGGTCACCGTCGGGGTTGATCGGCCACTGTTCAATTCGCGCGACTTGCCCTCCCAGGGAAATGCCGCTGGTCGCTGCCGTATGCTCCTTCGAGAACTGCATTTCCAATACAGATGCCATGACTTCCCTGGTTGCCGAGTGGTTATCTTTAGCGCAACTGATGCATCGCCCCGGCTCAAGGCCGGTTGAGACATGGGCTGGCGGCGTCGCGGGTGAAACTGCGCTCTTGGGCCACGGCCGAGTCATAGCATTCGACGGTCATTTTTACGCCCCTGCTATAAACAGTTTGATTATGCCATCGGTGTAATTGATCGTCCGGTCCCTTTGGGGGCGAAGACTAAAATATATCGACAATGACCGTCCGCTTCTGGCCGATTTCTGCCTGTCGCGAAGGGCAGCAAACGGCCCAGAGTGTGTAAAAACGCAATGGCTGCGGTGCAGTAATCGGTAGCTCTTCACTGCACTGAAGACTTGTAGGGGCCTCAACCAAGCCAAATTGGTGTTACTGGTTTTGCTTGGGGTTTTAGCCCCCGGAGCACATGCCAGATGCACTATCAGGCCGCTAAAAAGGCCTCAGGCCTTCATCGCCGCCATCAAGGCATCGCTGCCCAACAGCCGCAACACGCGTTTGAGGTTATAGGCGAGCACATGCAGGCTCATCTCGGTACTCACTCGGCCTAGGGTTCTGATAAGGAAATGCGTGGCGCCCATCCAGGACTTCAATGTGCCGAAGGTATGCTCAACCGTTTGGCGCCGGATGCGCATCATTTCTGGCGCTTGATCAAGGCGACTTTGCATCGCCTCGAGTACTGATTCATGCTCCCAGCGGCTAACTCGCCGCTCAGAACTGGGCGTGCACTGCTGCTTCAACGTGCAACTCTTACAGTGTGAGCTCCAGTAACGATGGAACTTCAGCCCTTTCTCAACGTGTGAAAAACGCCAGATCAAGCTTTGCCCAGCAGGGCATCGATACTCGTTCATTGATGCGTCATAGATGAAATCATCTTTGCCGAAACGGCCAGCCGCTGTCGCTCCCGAGGTCACCGTCTTGGGTACGAAAACGGTGACTCCAGCCTCATGGCACGCGAGAATTTCTTCACCCTTGAAATACCCTCTGTCTGCGACTGCCGACAGTTCTTCGACACCCATGGCCGCTCGGGCATGCATGGCCATAGAACTCAGTTGGTCTCGATCAACACCATCATTCGTTACTTCGTGCGCCACGATCAGGTGGTGCTTCGCATCGACCGCCGTTTGAACGTTGTAGCCGACCATTCCGGTTCCGCGCGTTTTCATTGATCGAGCATCAGGATCGGTTAGCGAGATCTGTTTATCCGGTGTTTGGTTTAGCTGTACCTCGATTTCCTTGAGCTCCTGCATCTTGGCTTTTAAGGCCGCGATCTTGTCATGGAGCCGTTCGGCTTAGACCTGGGCAACGGAAGGCTCGCGACGGTCTGCGGTATCGAGTGCTGTCAGATAGCGATTGATACTGGACTCAATTTCCTCCATTCGCCGCTTAAGCTTGGCGCTGGTGAAGTTCCGATCCCGATTGTTGACCGCCTTGAACTTGCTGCCGTCGATGGCAACGAGCGCTTCCGAGAACAATCCCAGTTGCTGGCACAGCACCACAAATTGACGGCAGACTCCGCGGATTGCCTTGCCATTGTCTTTGCGGAAATTGGCGATGGTTTTGAAGTCGGGCATCAAGCGACCAGTTAGCCACATCAATTCGATGTTGCGCTGGGCTTCTCGTTCCAGGCGCCGGCTTGATTGAATGCGGTTGAGGTAGCCGTAAATGTAGATTTTCAGCAGGATCTCAGGGTGGTAAGCAGGCCGACCAGTATCGGCTGGAGTGACACCTTCAAAACCCAGCTTGGCTAGGTCAAGTTCGTCGACAAAGACGTCGACTACACGCACCGGATTGGTATCGCTGACGTAGTCGTCGAGGCTCTCGGGAAGTAAGGTGCCTTGGCCTCGATGTTCACCTTGGATAAAGCGCTTCATGGGCGATCCCTGCGATGAAATCCTCAGAAATCATAGCAAGGGTTCACGAAGGCGTTTTTCACACTCTGGGCCAGAAGCGGACACTCGACACTCCAGCTAATGGTCTGAGAAAGTACCGATCACACCCGCCACAGTGCTCGCGAAGGATTTCATGCCATGGATTGCCCCCCCACACTTTACACCAGCCGCCTGATCCTCACGCCGCTTCAACTGACTGATGCGGCGGCGGTGCAGCAGTTGTTCCCCCAATGGGAGGTCGTCCGATATCTGGACAGCCGCGTCCCATGGCCATATCCGCAGGATGGCGGGCTGGTTTACGTGCGCGATATGGCTCTACCCGCCATGGCCGCGGGACGAGAGTGGCACTGGATGATTCGCACGCTCGCTCAACCTGAGCGCAGCATCGGTAGCATCAGCCTGTATGACCAGCCTGGCAACCACAGAGGCTTCTGGCTCGCCCCGCAGTATCAGGGGAACGGCTACATGCGCGAAGCCTGCAAGGTCATCAACGCCTACTGGTTCGAAACATTATTGCGCCCGGTCATGCAGGTGCCCAAGGCCGTCGCCAACCACGCTTCGCGCAAGGTGTCCCAACATGAAGGCATGCGCATGATCGAGACACGGGAAGGACGTTTTGTCTCCGGGGCCATGCAGGTTGAAGTATGGGAGATGACGCGAAGCGAGTGGCTCGCCGCAAGGACTGAATCTTGACCTGGTTTTATGTCAATGCGAGCTACAGGCCCCTATCGGCCCAGACTGTGTAAAAACTCTCACGGGGGCTCGACTGGTTAAAAACGACCAAAAAATTGCGAGCCTATGTAAATTTCAGGTCTGTTGACCCCACGCGCTTTTCTAGATTGACATAGGAGCGCGCACTTCGATTTTTGGTCGGCGTTTTTACACACTCTGGGCCAAAAGCGGCCCTTGGACAACCTGATGGCGAAACAGTAGCTTATGCAGCGAGACTGACAAGAAACACTCGGCAGCGGGACTCACTTCCCATACCGTGTTTCACTTGAAGGATGTTAAGAAATGGGACCGAAAACCGAAGAACTGATCTGCGTTCTTGATCAGCTTGCAGCAATGCTTGAGAGCGATGGAGATACTCACTGGAGCCTGTGGATGCGTAAGGCAAGAGCACGCTTAATGGATTCTGATTACTCCGGAATTGAGTACCTACAGTCAGCCTATGGCGGAATGGGCTCATTCAATGATCTCATTCTTGGTCAAAGCCATGACAATGGCGTCCTTTGCTGGAAGCCGGGCCATGTTGAGCTAAACGAAAAATTCGATGAATTACGCAATGAAGCCGCGAAGCTCTCCGATTTCATAAAGCGAAATACATAGAGGGGCGCGGTTATCAAACTACGTTATTCAAAGGGGTCAGGCCGGCCACCGGCGCATCTCACTTTGATCAGCTCCGTAGACTCAGTAACGGGCAATCTGGTGTTTGCCTACACGGAAGTCGGGGAGCACAGAGTGCACTACATCACATGCCGAGCTGTTGTGCATGCTCAACATCCTTTTGCGTCAGCGCGTGCCCATTGCTGTCGGAGGCATGCTCCCGGGACCTGCCGACGAAGTCGACATGTTAATAGCGAACGAAGTACTTGAAGGCCCCTACATAGAACTGTCCTGGTCCGGTCCCCAGCAATGGACTCTGCGCGAAATCGACTCCACCACTGCTGAATGGCAGCCAGTACCTGATGCTCAAAGTATGGCGAATGTGTCATTCGATCCGAAGTCCCTGAAACGCTCTGGCTGAATTGGCTAAGAAATTAATACAAGTTCGGGCAGTTCTTCGCTTCTGGCCGCAATCGCCTGCGGTCGCGACAGACAGCATTGGGTCGGTTGTTGCCCTTTGCGACATGCAGCAATCGGCCCAGGCTGTGTAAAAACGTGCACTGAGATCGACCCGAGAAAAAATCGACCTCCTGTAATCGCGTATACGCCACGATCGCCTATTAGTTAAGGGGTCAAACACCCCTAAAACTTCCAGAACTTACGTTTTTACACAGCCTGGGCCAAAAGCGGACGGTCAAGCGCCTCTTTGAAGCAGGATAAGAGATGTAGCACCGTGAGAAAATCAGTTGCTGCCCTTCTTGAGTTGCCGTTGCCTCTGCAGCTCTCTCTTCAACCAGGTGCTGGCCGGTTCCACGACTTCTGAACATCGCACCTCATAGGCGCGGCCACTCATACTGCTTTTAGTGGCAGCAAGCTCGATGAAGTCTTCTGCGCTGTGCACCTTGTTCTTGTCTTCGAGATAATCCAGCTTCTTCTGCAGATGCGCCCGAGCCCGGGAACCTGGGTATTGGTTTCCATTGCGCACAAACTGACACTCACTGTGTTCGACAAAGTCCAGCAAGCCTTTTATCTCTTGATTGACTTGAGGTGTGCGCAGAACTTGCCCTTCAGTGACGATGGCGAAAAGGCTGATACCCGCGGCCATTATCAAGCGGCTGATCAGCAGAGCCGTGCGCCTCATCCACATCTGCATGATTAACTCCAGTGCTCAACGTTGGCTATAACATCTTCTCCAGCCCAATCGTGCTGCTCAGCCACGAATTGAAGCGTCGCCACCAACTCCCTGGCTCCGTGGTCAATGTATGCGGTTTGCCGTTGTCCTCGGTAACCCAGACCAACTGGTTCTTTTCCAGCAGGACATGATAGCTGAGGGGAGGTGACATACCTTCCAGGGCCAGTTCGCGCACCCGTCCGGCAAGTTGCGGATTATCCACCAACACCCCGACTTCGGTGTTCCACAGTATTGAGCGCGAGTCAAAATTGAACGAGCCGATGAACGCTTTCTGCTGGTCGAAAATCATCGCCTTGGTATGCAGGCTGGAGTCGGAACTATTGGAGGATCCGCTGTGGAACAGGCGCGGTCCGCTGTCGCTGTTGCCATTGTCGCCGGACTGGCGGCGCAATTCGAACAACTGCACACCATGCTTGAGCAAGGTTTTGCGATAAGGCGCGTAACCACCGTGTGCAGCGGGTACATCGGTGGCTTCCAGTGAGTTGGTCAGCAAGCTGATCGACACGCCGGCGTCGGCACGACTGGTCAAGTACACCACGCCGGGTTGGCCAGGCACCATGTAGGCTGAAACCATGATCAGTTCCTTGGTGACCCCGTTCAGCTCGGGTGCCAACTGAGTAGTCAAAAGCAAGTACGGGGGTGGTTCGCCTTCCGACAAGACCTTACTCGGTGCATCCCACATCGCAATGTTCCAGGCCCAGATCAGTTCCCCGCGCCAGACATGCAGGCGAGGATGAGTGGTGTAGCTCATCAATTGTTGGTAGAGCGCGTGATTCTGGATGCGCGTTTCTTCCAGGGATTCGTCCAGCCGGGTCCGCGTATTCTTCAGGTCCTTGGTTGTCGGCATGGTCCAGAGGAACTGCTCGATCGGCTTGCTCAGGGCACTGTTCCAGTACTGGTCAAAACTATGTCCCAGTTGTTCTGCAACCGGTCCGACACTGAGCATGTCGATGTCGGTGAAATTCTTGTTGGGTTCGGCATCGAAATACTCGTCCCCCAGGTTGCGCCCCCCGACGATGGCCACGCTGTTGTCCACCACCCACAATTTGTTGTGCATGCGCCGGTGTTGTTGCGACAGGTTGAACAGCCGGCCCATTGTTCGCGTCACGACGGTCCTGCGGCCCAGGTGCAGCGGATTGAATACCCGGATCTGAATCTTGGGGTGCGCAGCCAGCGACGCGATAATTCGGTCCAGGTCATCGCTGGTGGTGTCATCGAGCAGTATCCGCACGCGGACTCCGCGGTCGGCGGCGTCGAGCAGTTCGCTCACCAGTATCCGCGTACTGATACCGTCGTGAACGATGTAGTACTGCAAGTCGAGGCTGCGTTGAGCGTTGCGAATCAGTTCGGCGCGGGCGTTGAACGCTTCAGCGCTATCGGATAGCAAGCGAAAGCCCGACTGGCCTTGATGCGGGGCTGCCTGGGCCTGGATAGACCGCCCGAATGGCGAGTCGCTTGCAGGCAAGGCTTGACTGGGTATGTGAGGGGCGTTGGGGGTCGTACAGCCACCAAACAGCAAGGTGAGCAACAGCAGAGCAAGCAGGGGCTGTTTGATTCCCACGGAGCGTACTCCGAGTAATGCGATCAGGGATGCCGGGTCCCGAAGAATGGTCGGTTGGTGCCACCAGCACTGCGGTGGTTTCGACCTTGCGCACTGTTTCTTCGATCTGCGGATTTGTTTTTGGAGAGTAGTTCATCCCGGTGGCAATTGCGGTGTTTGCATGACGCGCAAAAGAGGGTGTCGCCAGCAATCGACAAGAAAAAAATCAACTGCCAAAGCTTATGAAAATGACAGAGCGACGCATTTTCATGGCAGCGCAGACACAGGTGTCCAGCGCGCAGGTTTAGTCAGGGAGAGCTGGTGAACCGCGAGAGAATCAGGTGCTAACTAAATTGCGAGTTTCTGCGCAACTGCGCCGGACTCACACCCAGGCGCTGCCTGAACACAGTCGCCATGTGCGCCTGGGAGTTGAAACCGCAACGGTAGGCGATTTCCGTCAGCGTGGCGGTCGAGTCGCGCATCAGGGCGCGGGCTTTGGCGAGACGTCGGTCGATCAGGTAACTGTGCGGGCTATTGCCGGTGGCACGTTTGAATGCCCGCATGAAGTAGCCTTCGGACAAGCCCAGCAATTGCGCCATTGCCTGAACTCCCAGCGGGCCATCGAGGCCAGCGTCAATGAACTCATCGAGCAAACGCAGGCGATTGCCGGTTATCGCGTCAGCGCTCGGGGTTGCGCATTTGGTGTTAGCCGTCGTCCTTTGCGCCAAGGCGAGCGCCCAGGCCTCCCAGTCATCCTCCACGGATGCCCGCAACAAGGCGCTGCGCAGTCGCAGGGCGAGGTTCGTGGCTTGCGGGTCGATGCGGTTGTTGAAGGCACGGTCGCCCGCCAGCGCGATACCGTCAGTGCGCAGCACTCGCAGGTACTCGCCGCCCCTTGGGGATTCGGATAAAACGTCACACCCGGCAGGTACAAACGCCAGGCCGTTAGGCACGGCATTGAAGGGCAGTACCCGGTCGCTGCCGATTGCGTGCACGCCTCGCTGGCTGTCGTAGGCAAAGCCAATCGCCGATTGAGGCGCGACATAGCGGGTCGCGTAGGCGCAGCCGGGGAGCAATTCGATCAGCCACGGCCCGACTTCGACACGGCGAACCGGTTCAGGCGGTGGGGGTGACGGTTGGCGGTTTCGATGGCTCATGAAAACCATACTAATCAACCGCGGGTAGAAAAGTCAGGTCAGTTTTCTGAAAGCCGGTAGAGGGCGGCGTATCTACACTGGGCAAAACCTCAGGGGAGCAACTCATGCACAGACTGACTCGCGACGACATCGAACAAGCGGCCCAACGTGTTTATCAGGTCATGCCTGCCACTGCCCAATACCCTTGGCCCTTGCTGGCGCAACGGTTGGGTTGCACGGTGTGGGTCAAGCATGAAAACCACACGCCGACCGGTGCGTTCAAGGTGCGCGGTGGCATTACCTTCATGCATTGGCTTAAACGCGAGCATCCCGATGTGCAGGGCATCGTCAGCGCCACCCGAGGCAATCATGGACAAAGCCTGGCACTGGCGGCAGGTGCGGTGGGCTTGCGCGCCTTGATCGTCGTGCCGCAAGGCAATTCCCTGGAAAAGAACAACGCCATGCGCGGCTTCGGCGGCGAAGTGGTGGAGTATGGCCGCGATTTCGATGAGGCCCGCGAAGAGGCTGCACGCCTGGCACAGGCCCAAGGCCTGTACCTGGTGCCGCCGTTCCATCCTGAGCTGGTCAAAGGCGTGGCCACCTATGCGCTGGAGCTGTTCAAGGCTGCGCCGGACCTGGATAGCGTCTACGTGCCGATCGGCTGTGGTTCGGGGATTTGCGCAGTAATCGCCGCCCGTGATGCGCTGGGTTTGAAGACTGAAGTGGTGGGCGTGGTGTCCAGCGAAGCTGCCGCCGCGAAGTTATCGTTCGACACGGGAGCAATATGCGAAACCGCCTCGGCCGATACCTTTGCCGACGGCCTGGCGGTGCGCAAACCGATTGCTGAAGCCTTTGCTGTGTACGCCCAAGGCGCGGCGCGAATCGTATCGGTCAATGATCAGCAGATTGCCGAGGCCATGCGGGTGTATTACACCGACACCCACAACCTCGCCGAAGGGGCGGGCGCAGCGGCCCTGGCGGCGCTCATGCAGGAGTGTGAAGCGATGCAGGGAAAACGGGTTGGCGTGATTCTGTCCGGCGCCAACGTCGACCAATCGGTGTTTGCGAACGTGATTGGGTAAAGCAGTGCCTGGGCAAGTGTATCGCTGTGTATCCGCAGCCCTTGTTCGGAGACTGGCTTACAAATGCCCTGCAAGCCGATACATCCTGGATACACGGTTGCAGTCAAATAGCCCTGCCTTAGCGAGAAAGCAGATGCGCCTCGCACCACGGCTTATCGCCCTTAGTGGCAATGACCTTAGCGGCCTGGCCGCACACAGTATCCGGAGAATCACCATGTCCCGTATGTCGAACAAATCCCGTATTGGCCTGATCGCTGTTGCACTGGCCGGCAGCATGAATCTGGCATCGACCGCATTCGCTGCCGACGCTCTGCCTCAGGGCTATCAGCTGGCCTCGGCGGAAAAAACCAGTGAAGGCAAATGTGGTGAAGGCAAATGCGGTGCCGACGAAGCTGGCGCGAAAGTGACCAAGGCTGGCGAAGGCAAGTGTGGTGAAGGCAAATGCGGCGACGCTTCGTTCGCCCGTACCGACACCGATCACGATGGCCGCGTTTCGCTCAAGGAACTGCTGACCGTAGCCCCGCAAGGTGGTGAAGAATTCAAGGCGATGGACACCAACAACGACGGTTTCCTCTCCGAAGGCGAGGTCTACAAGTTCCGCACCAATCAATACACCTCCAACGGCAAGAAAGTACCGACCGAACTGTTCACCAAGATGAGCAAGGCCCAAGGCTGATCACTCGACACAGCTGTAAAAAAACCTCCCCGGGTTTGTGCCCGGGGAGGTTTTTTTATGTCTGGTGAAGTGCCAAGTCAGACGAACGCGCTTCGATAGGCAAACAGCCCGGGCAAGCCGCCAGTCATGACAAACAACAGGTTACTGCCCTGCGGGAATTCACCTCGGCCAATAGCGGCCAGCAGTCCGGCAAACGCCTTGCCACCGTAAACGGGATCGGTGAGCAAGCCTTCTGTTGAAGCCAGCAGGCGCACGGCTTCCAGCATCGCGTCGGTGGGCGCACCGTAGGCGTCGCCGCGTTGGCTGCCATCGACGTTGATTGTGCTTTCAACCAGCGCGGCGGCGGGATCGAGCAGGTGCAAGGTCTGCCGGGTTTTTTCAAGCGTCGTGGCCAGCGCTTGTTGTTCGTCTGCCAATACCGAGTAACCGGTAATCTGCGTTGCCGAGCGGGCGAGCGTCATGCCAGCCAGCAAGCCCGAGTGGGTTCCGGCACTGCCATTGGGCACGATGATCCGTTCGAACCGCAGGTCCAATGCGTCAGCCTGATGCAGGATCTCGGCTGCGCATGCGGCGTAACCCAGGGCGCCCCGGGGACTGGACCCGCCCAATGGCATGACAAAGGGCTTTTTCCCCAATTCCCTGAGCTTTGCCACCAACTCGGCGGCGTAGGCATCCGCGGTCACGCCCCGCGCCAGTCGGTGCACGCTGGCGCCAAACAGATCGTCAAGCAGAACATTGCCGTTGTGGCAAAAATCGTTATCGGTGCGCACGGCTGACGGCGTCAGAATCAGTTCGCATGCCAGGCCATGGCGTGCGGCGACCGCGGCGGTCAGCCGCGCATGATTGGATTGAAAACCACCCCAGGTCACCAGCGTATCGGCGTTTTCGGCCAGGGCTTGCCCCAGTAGAAACTCCAGTTTGCGCAACTTGTTGCCGCCACCGCCGAGGCCGGTGAGGTCATCGCGTTTGACGTAGACGTTGCACCCATTGAGTTCGGGCAACTGGCTCAGGCGGGTCAGTTTCTGGATCGGTGTCGGGCCTTCGAGCAAAGTCACCCGTGGGTAGGCAGCCAGCGCGGCATCAAGATGATTCAAGTCGTGGGGCATGGAGTTTCGCTCGTGGAGGGAAAGAACGCAGTGCATCGGCCACTGTAAAAAAGCCCGGGGGTGAAGATATAGGGTGGTTGCGGAATTACTGTTGATACACGGTGTAACTAACGGAGCGTGTGTCTGCCTTATCTTTAATAAAGATAACGGCTACCTGTTTAATTCGTTTATTGAGATATCTTGCGCGCGCGTACAGTCGGCCCAACTGAAGAAAGAGGGCCAGACGATGAACACTGTGAAGTCAATCACGACCGGTATCGCGTCACCACCCGCCAGCGTCTGGCGCGGAACGGTGGCCGGTTTTTCGGCCAGCCTCGTGGGGATCGGCCTGGCGCGATTTGCCTACACGCCGTTGCTGCCAGCGCTGGTCGGGGCGCATTGGTTCGACGCTTCCCGGGCGGCCTACCTGGGGGCGGCGAACCTTGCCGGCTACCTGGCGGGAGCGATTTTCGGCCGCTCACTGGCGGCGAAAACCTCAACCCGATTTACCCTGCGGGCGATGATGCTACTGGCAAGCATCGCGTTTTTTGCCTGCGCCTGGCCGGTGTCTTTCGCCTGGTTTTTTGCCTGGCGTTTTCTTTCGGGCGTTGCCGGCGGGGCCTTGATGGTCCTCGCCGCGCCAACGGTCCTGGCCCACGTTCCGCCATCCCGCCGAGGCCTGGCCGGTGGCCTGATCTTCATGGGCGTGGGCGTCGGAATCGCGGCTTCGGGGACGCTGGTGCCATTGTTGTTGCAGCAGGGTCTTGAACAGACCTGGCTCGGCCTCGGCCTGATCTCCCTGTTGCTGACAGTGCTGGCCTGGTGGGGATGGCCGACCGCGGATGCCCCGGTCAGCGGCACCTCACATCCGCGTCACTTTGCCGCTAACCGCACACTCAAGGCGCTGTATGCCGAATACGCACTCAACGCTGCCGGTTGGGTGCCACACATGATTTTCCTGGTGGATTTCGTCGCTCGCGGCCTGGGCCAGGGTTTGCAAACCGGTGCGCAATATTGGGTGCTGTTCGGCATCGGCGCGACCGTCGGGCCGTTGTTGGCCGGGCTGCTGGCGGATCGGGTCGGCTTCGGTCGCGCATTGCGAGTGTCGTTCATCATCGAGGCCGTTTGCGTCGCAGTCCCGGCTTTCGGGGTTGGCAGTGTCTGGCTGATGGCTTCCAGTGTCATCGTCGGCGCCTTTGTCACCGGAACCGTGCCGTTGGTACTGGGCCGCGTGCATGAAATTCTCGCCCATCATCCGGCTCGACAGACGTCAGCCTGGCAAACCGCCACGGTCGGATTTGCGCTGTTCCAGGCCGTCGCCGCTTATGGCCTGTCGTTCCTGTTTTCCTCCAGTGGCGGCAATTACAGTCTGCTGTTTCTCATCGGCACGTCGGCCATGTTGCTGGCCTTCGTGATCGATGTGCTGGCGGCTTTCCAGCGTCCGACAGCGGAGCCTCTGGTGAAATGAATTATGCCGAGCGCAATCGACTTTATTGGCGTCGCAATCTTGCCGTTTGTGTGTTCGGTTCGTTCACCACGCTGGTGAGCCTGAGCATGCTGTTGCCGTTCCTGCCGCTCTATGTGCAACAACTGGGCGTGACCAGCCAGGCCGATGTGGTGCAGTGGTCCGCCGTGGCGTTCGGCGCAACGTTTTTCGGCACGGCGATTACCGCGCCGCTGTGGGGGCGGCTGGCCGATCGTTTCGGGCGCAAGCCAATGCTGGTGCGAGCGGCCATCGGCATGGCCATCGTTATGTCGCTGATCGGGCTGGCGCGGGACGTCACCGATCTGGTGGTACTGCGACTGGTCGCCGGGCTGATCGGCGGCTATGCGTCGGCCTCTATCATCATGATCGGTTCCCAGGTGCCGAGGGAAAAGGCCGGTTGGGCCTTGGGCGTGCTGTCGACAGGGGCGTTGTCCGGCAATTTGATCGGGCCGCTGGTGGGCGGATTCCTGCCGCAATGGGTAGGCATTCGCGGCACGTTTTTCGTCGGTGGCGCGATGATTGCGCTGGCGGCGGTCACCACCATCGCGCTCATCCGCGAGGACTTCAATCGGGCTTGGGATGGTGCTCGACGAGTCGACAACAATCAGGCACCGGATGAACGTTCCCGATGGCCTGTCATCGGCGCACTGTTGCTGACCGCAATGATGGTGTTGCTGGCCAACATGTCGATCGAGCCGATCATCACCGTTTACATTGGTCACCTTGGCGTCGCCCTGGATGAGCAGGCGCGGATTGCTGGTGTGGTGATGGCCTGTTCGGCGCTGGGCAGTATCTTGACCGCCGCCAGGCTGGGGGCACTGGCCGACCGGGTCGGCAGCTGGAATGTGATCATTGGCTGCTTGCTGCTGACTGGCCTGCTGATGGTCCCTCAAGCGTACGTCACGCAATGGTGGCAACTGGCGGTGTTACGCGGGCTCATGGGCATGAGCATTGCCGGGCTGCTGCCGGCCATTGCCAAGCTGATCCGCCATTCGGTGGCGGAACACAACACCGGCAAAATTCTCGGTTACCTGCAATCGGCGCAGTTTTCCGGGCAGGTGATCGGGCCATTGATCGGTGGCCAGATCGGCGCGCATTTTGGCTTGCACCAGGTGTTTTTGCTGACCGCCGCGCTGCTGGTGTTGTGCGCCGCCGTCAACGGCTGGGTGAAAACTCGTTTGACTGCGATGCCCGGCTTTACAGCGCGGCAGTGACGCCCTCTACACGCACGCTTTGCAGAAAGGTCGCCAGCGCACTGGAAAAATAGCCGTCGAGGCGGCGCACGAACACTGTCTCCACGTGAGCCAGTTCCGCGGGCAGTTCGTGCACCGCCACCAGGCCCGCGCGCGCCGCGTCGGCGATGACGCCTCTGGGCAAAAGCGTGATGCCGACGCCGGCGGAAACGCAGGCAATGATGGCTTCGATCGAGCCGAATTCCAGCGGCTCGGGAGCCAGCACGCCGAGCTGGGTCAGCAGCGTGTCCAGGCGTTGCCGATAGGAGCAGCCAAGGCGAAATACCACGGTCTTGAGATTCTCGACCAAGGCGACATCGTCGATGCGCAGCATCGTTGGTGAAGTGATCAGCACCAGTTCTTCGCGAAAGGCGACTTCAGTGTGCAGTTCCGGGTGATTGACCGGCCCGACCACGAACGCCCCCTCCAGCTTACAGTCGAGGACGTCCTGGATCAGGCTGCACGTGGTGCCGGTGCGCACCACCGGGCGGACCTCGGGATAGGCCTTGGCGAACCGGGCGATCAGCTGTGGCAAACGTAACGCGAGGGTGGTTTCCAGCGTGCCGATTTCCATCACGCCTTTGGGATGGCCGTCATCGCGGGCAGCGCTGGAGGCGTCGGTCAGCAGTTTCGACAAGCGGGCGGCGAAAGGCAGGATGCGGCGGCCGGCGGGCGTCACCTGCACGCCTTTGGCGCTGCGCTGGAACAACGCAACCCCGAGCTCGTCTTCCAGCGAGCGAATCCTCGAAGAAACATTCGACTGCACGGTGTTCAGTTCGGAGGCGGCCTTGTTCATGCTGCCGTGGCGTGCCACCGCGTCCACCACCTTGAGATCCGCTACATCCATCGACATCACCTATCTCAAAAAGTAATAGCCATTGCTATGGCTAACGCTACAAGGAGATTAGAGACGAGGTCCATTGAAGACAAGTGAAACGACGCTTTAGATTCACCAAAAACGATCAACGGAATCATTAATGATCATTTTACATGATCACCTGCCAGGCATAGGTTGAAGGGGCACAGATACCGCAGCCAGTGGCGGATCGAGTCTGAATCTGAGGCTGTGGAACAACAATAACGCAACCACTGCTACACGGAGTCAACGTGAATCATGCAACCGAGTCAGCCAGAATTCGCAACCACCCCCGGTACAAGGATTTGGTCTCACGGCAGCGACGGTTCGTCACCTGCCTGACCGCCGCAACCCTTGTCCCGTACTTCACGTTCATCCTCGTCGCCGCTTTCGCTCCCCAACTATTAGCGACGAAGGTTTCCGCCACCAGCATCATCAGCATCGGTTGGCCTTTGGGTGCGGTGTTCATCGTCGGGGCCTGGTTGTTTACCGGGCTCTATATTCATCGTGCCAACGGTGAATTCGATGACCTGACCGCAGAAATCCGCGCGGGGGCCATCGTATGAAACGCCTGCTCGTGAACCTCATCCTTCCGGTTCTGTTGTGCGTATTCGCCGCGCGCGCCATGGCCGGCGACGTCATCCAGAACGTCGAAAAACAACCGATCAACATCACGGCGATCAGCATGTTCCTGGTCTTCGTCGTGACGACCCTGGGCATCACCTATTGGGCTGCGTCCAAGACCAAATCCATGGACGATTTCTACACCGCCGGCGGTGGTATCAGCGGTTTCCAGAATGGCCTGGCACTGGCCGGTGACTACATGTCGGCGGCGGCGTTGCTGGGGGTCACCAGCATGATCTTCTTCAACGGCTTCGACGGTGTGCTGTATTCGATCAGCTTCTTTGTCGCCTGGCCACTGTTGTTGTTTCTGTTCGCCGAGCGCATCCGCAATCTGGGGCGTATCACCATTTCCGACATCGCCTCGTTTCGTCTCGACCAAAACCGCATCCGCACTCTGACCGCTTTCGGCTCGCTGACGGTGGTGTGCTTTTATCTGGTGGTGCAGATGGTGGGGGCAGGGCAGCTGATTCAGCTGTTGTTCGGCCTGCCTTACAACTATGCAGTGATTGCCGTCGGCCTGTTGATGGCGGTGTACGTGACGTTTGGTGGCATGGTTGCGACGACGTGGGTGCAGATCATCAAGGCCGGGTTGTTGCTGGTAGGCGGCACGCTATTGGCCTTTCTGGCGCTCAGCAAATTCGGCTTTTCCTTCGATCTGCTGTTCGAAAAAGCCGTGGCTGCGCACCACGATGGCGAACGGATTCTGCTGCCGAGCAAACTGGTGGCCGATCCGCTGTCGTTGATTTCGCTCGCATTGGGATTGGTGTTCGGCACGGCCGGACTGCCGCACATCCTCATGCGCTTCTTTACCGTGCCCGACGCCAAGCAGGCGCGCAAATCGGTGTTCGTCGCCACGGGGTTCATTGGCTTTTTCTACCTGATTGTCGCGGTGCTTGGGTTGGCTGCCATTGTCATCGTCGGACAGGATCCGGCCTTTTACGAAGGCGGCAATCTGGCGGGCAAGTTAATCGGCGGCGGCAACATGCCGGTGATGCACCTGGCCAAAGCCGTGGGTGGCGATCTGTTGCTTGGCTTCATTTCCGCCGTGGCGTTCGCAACGATTCTGGCGGTGGTGTCCGGGCTGACCATGGCGGGCACATCGGCGATTTCCCATGACCTGTATGTGATGGTAGTCCGCAAGGGCAAAGCCGATGCCAGCGACGAGCGTCGCGTGTCGCGTATCGCTTCGGTGGGCATCGGTATCGTCGCGGTGGTGCTGGGGATTCTGTTCAAGGACCAGAACATCGCGTTCCTCGTGGCGCTGACGTTTGGCGTGGCCGCGTCGGTCAACTTCCCGATTCTGGTGCTCTCTATGTACTGGAAAGGACTGACCACCCGCGGTGCGCTGATCGGCGGGGTCGCTGGTTTGGTGAGCGCGGTCGGGCTGGTCGTGCTCTCGCCGGCGGTGTGGGTCAAGGTGCTGGGCAATGCCGAAGCGATCTTTCCCTACGACTACCCGGCGATCATCTCGATGAACGTGGCGTTCTTCTTCACCTGGCTGGGCTCCGTCACCGACCGCAGTCACGGTGCAGTGCTTGAGCGCGAGCGTTTCGACGACCAGTTGATCCGTGCCCAGACCGGGCTCGGGGCCGCCCAGGCGGTCAATCACTGAGATCGTCGCGGCGACTTTTCCCTTCCTGATTTGCGACCTCTGCAAAAGGAGTCAGCCATGCAACTTAGAGACAATGGCTTGAGATTTTCACCCATCACCGTGGCCTTGCACTGGGTCGTGGCGTTTTCCCTGCTGGCGATCTTCGGCCTGCAACTGTTGATCAATATCGCCGCCAGCGAAGCCCTGCAACTGCAACTCGGCAGGCTGCAAAACCTGGTGGGCCTGGTGCTGTTCCTCGTCTCGATCTATCGATTCTGGGCGCGGATCACTTCGTACCATCCACTGCCGGTGGGCACGCCGAACCCTATCGAAGTGATCATCAGCCGCTCGGTGGCGGTGTCGCTCGCCCTGGCGATGGTGCTGCTGCCGATTGCGGTCTGGGCTTCACGATGCGCAGCCGGTGAAGTGGTGGAATTGCCGGGTGGGTGGTGGATTCCGAGCATCCTGCCGGTCAATGAGTCACTCAAGCATGTGGTCGATGTGCTGTTCAACATCGGCGCCTCGGCGTTTCTCGCCGGCCTGGCGCTGCACATTTTCGGCGCGGTCAAAAATCACTTTCTCCTGAAGAACAACACGCTCAAGCGGATGCTGGGCAAACATGTGGAGCTGTGAGTCATGAACCAGGACAGACTTGATTTTGCCGGTAACGCCATTACCCGGCTCTGCGGCGTTCAGTACCCGATCTTCCTCGGCGGCATGGCGGCCATTTCCGGGCCGCAACTGGTAGCTGCCGTGGCCAATGCGGGAGGCATGGGGGTCCTTGGCGGCTTGCGTCTGCCGCCACTGACCTTGCGTCGCTGGATACAGGAAACCCGTGCCCTGACTGACCAACCTTTCGGCGTGAACCTGGTGCCGCAATTCGGTGGCCCGGATGTGTTCGAAGCGCAGTTCCAGGTGATCCTCCAGGAAAAGCCCAAACTGTTGTCGCTGTTTTATGCCGAGAAGTATGCCGCCGACATGATCCCCCGGGCCAAGGACGCCGGGCTGATCGTGATGGTGCAAGCGGGGTCGGTGGAACTGGCCAACATCGCCATTGCCCAGGGTGCGGACATCATCATCGCCCAGGGCAGTGAGAGTGGCGGGCATCTCAATCGCGGCACGATCGGCATCATGCCGTTGTTGACCTCGATCCTTGCGGTTTGCGAAGGCCGACCGGTTCTGGCGGCGGGCGGCATCGCCCAGGGTGACGATGTCCGGGCGCTGATGTCGCTGGGTGCAAGCGGGGTGGTGGTGGGCACCGCGTTCATCGCCACCGATGAATCCAATGCCCATCCGCTGTACAAACAGAAAATCGTCGAGGCGACCACGGACGACACCGAGTACCGTACCGGTTACTCATTTGGCTGGACCTACGGCACACCCCATCGAGTGATTCCCAATCGGGATAAATGGAACCTGTTGCGTTTCATCGGCGGCGGCGCCCGGGCCATCGACAAGCCAAGGATGGCCGAGAAACTGTCGCTGTATGCGGGGCAGGGCGTGGGCAAGATCCACAGCGTTGTGCCGGCGGCGGAGCGCGTGGCGGAGTTGGCGCGGGGTTTGGAGCGGCTACCGGTCGCCGAGCTTGCCGTCACCGACCATGCCGCCACCGGGCGGTTCTTGCAGGAGCCGAGAAGGACGCTCGGCTGGCAGTAGCAGATTCAACATCACCGCTGACTGACGCAAAGCCTTCGCGAGCAGGCTCGCTCCTACACTGGATTTTTGCCAGGCACAAAATTTGTGTGCAGCGCAGATCCCCTGTGGGAGCCAGCCTGCTGGCGATGACGATGGCAAATCCAACATCACCGTTGACTGACCCCGCGCTATCGCGAGCAGGCTCGCTCCTTGTATGTTGACCCTGAGTCCAAAGAGAGAGGTTACGCTCAAGGACT
>NZ_RCNY01000049.1:0-159535 GCF_004307635.1 Pseudomonas sp. Sample_22 | reverse complement strand
TGTCGATGTATGGGCTCGAGGATTACACCGTCGTTCGGCATGTGATGTTCAAGCACTAAGAAACGCATCGCCGGCAAGCCAGCTCCCACAAAATCTCAGCAATCCCTGTGGGAGCTGGCTTGCCAGCGATGGCGTCACCGCTGTTCCAAAACCAATCCCTACAACGTTCGCTGACTGTTGCCGATGCCCTTGGCGATATCGATACCCCAATCCATCGCCGCTTCCATGTCCAGCATGTGCGGTTTCGGGTCATGGTTTTCGTCGATCGGCGTGCCGTCCGGCCGATAGACGCCGATGAACATCCCCAGCGAACCGTCCTTCAAAATCTCGGCTTTGACGCGAATGCTGCATCCGTTCGACAGCGTCTCCTTGTGGTCCAGATGGCGCTCAGTCATTGCAATTTTCCTCCCGTCGCAGGATTTTCGACCTTACTGCCAATCCTAGCTCAGCCCCGCAATCGCGCTGATTCGCGACTCTGAACACTCAACCTGACAGCGGCGAAATGCCACCTATACTACAAGCCACCGCCCCTCCGGGGTCTGCGCATCCAACAATAAAAAGCAGAGGTGGAACATGGTTTGGCAGCAAATCTACGATCCGTTCAATAACCCGGTACTCTCCACCGTCATGGCCGCCGTGCCGGTGGTGGTGATGCTGGCAGCCCTCGCATTTTTCCATGTCAAGGCCCACCTGGCGGCACTGCTCGCCCTGGCCTCGGCGCTGGTGATCGCGATTTTCGCATTCGGCATGCCCGCCGACATGGCGGGGTCTGCTGCACTCTACGGCGCGGCCAATGGCTTGCTGCCGATTGGCTGGATCGTGTTGAACATCATCTTCCTGCACCGCCTCACCACCGAGAACGGCTCGTTCAAAGTGCTGCAGGATTCCCTGGCGCGGATCACCGACGACCGGCGCCTGCAATTGCTGCTGATCGCCTTCTGCTTCGGCGCCTTCTTCGAGGGCGCGGCCGGTTTCGGTACGCCGGTGGCGGTGACCGGCGCGATTCTGATCGGCCTGGGCTTTTCGCCGCTGGCGGCTTCGGGCCTGGCGCTGATCGCCAACACCGCACCGGTGGCATTCGGCGCGTTGGGCACGCCAATCATTACCCTGGCCAAAGTCACCGGGCTGGATGAAATGGAACTGTCGATGATGGTCGGGCGGCAATTGCCGTTCTTCTCGGTGATCGTACCGTTCTGGTTGATCTGGGCCTTTGCCGGGTGGCGCAAGATGCTGGAAATCTGGCCGGCCATCGTGGTCACCGGGGTCAGTTTTGCCATTCCGCAATTTCTTGTTTCCAACTATCACGGGCCGATGCTGGTGGACGTGATCGCCGCATTGATTTCCATGGCCTGCCTGACCGGTTTCCTGAAAGTCTGGAAACCGGCCACCGTGCACACGTCCGCCGCCCTCACCGGCCGAGTCGATAACTCGAAGATCGACGCCGAATATGAGTCGAAAATCGAGCCGAGCGCGGCGTTTTCCAGCGAATCGAAAAAGGCTGTAATGCGCGCGTGGATGCCGTGGATCATCCTCACGGTATTCGTATTCGCCTGGGGCACCCAGGGCTTCAAGAACATGTTCGACACCCGCCCGGCGATAGATCCGGCCACCAATTCGGCCAAGCTCGACCCGCAGGGCAAGCCGATGCGCGAAGCCAACCCGGTATTCGCTCCGGTCCTGACCTTCACCACCATCCACCAGCAAATCGAAAAAGTGCCACCGGTGGTGCCAGCGCCTAAAGTCGAAGAGGCGGTCTACAAATTCACCTGGTTCACCTCCACCGGCAGCGGGATCCTGCTGGCAGCGATTGTCGGTGGATTGCTGATGGGCTATTCCATCCCGCAATTGATCCACCAATACCTGCGAACCCTGTGGGTGGTGCGCTATTCGTTGATCACCATCACAGCGATGCTTGCCCTGGGTTTCCTCACCCGTTACTCCGGGCTGGATGCCACCATGGGCCTGGCCTTTGCCGCGACGGGAATCTTCTATCCGATGTTCGGCACATTGCTCGGCTGGCTCGGCGTGGCGCTGACGGGCTCGGACACCGCGTCCAACGTGCTGTTCGGCGGCTTGCAACGGGTCACCGCCGAGCAACTGGGCCTGAGCCCGGTGTTGATGGCAGCGGCCAACAGTTCCGGTGGGGTGATGGGCAAGATGGTCGATGCGCAGTCGATCGTGGTCGCCTCCACCGCTACCCGATGGTACGGCCACGAAGGGGAAATCCTGCGATACGTGTTCTTCCACTCGATCATTCTGGCGATCCTGGTCGGCGGTTTGGTGACGTTGCAAGCGTATGTGGCGCCATTCAGCAGTATGGTGGTGGGCGGAAATTGAACCGACAGACCGAGGTTTCACTGCACTGAAGCTCAAGCCCTTGCCCGGGAGGTCCGCCTCCCGGGCTTTTTCTTCGAAGGGCAGTTCTGGAGTACATCGCGAGCAGGCTCGCTCCTACAGGGGCCGGGATTGCGGTGGTACTTGCGTATCTGCGTTTCAGGGCAAAACTTATTGAATGAAAAGCGCTTTACCAGGGACGAAAAGATAGGGACAAACCCAAGGCAAGCAATCCCATAACAACAAACCGAGTGTCGAGCGCCGATGAACATTCTTTACGATGAACGCGTTGACGGCACCCTGCCCGACGTCGACAAAAATGCACTGCTGCAGGCCCTGCAAACGCAGATGCCCGACCTGGAAATCCTGCACCAGCAGGAAGAACTCAAGCCGTACGAGTGCGATGGGCTTTCCGCCTACCGCACCACGCCGATGCTGGTGGTGCTGCCGCGTGAAATCGCACAGGTTCAAGGGATATTGCGCCTGTGCCATGAGCGCCGGGTGCCAGTGGTGGCTCGGGGTGCCGGGACCGGTTTATCGGGCGGCGCATTGCCGCTGGAAAAAGGCGTGCTACTGGTGATGGCGCGCTTCAATCAGATCCTGCATATCGACGCCGCGGCCCGCACTGCGCGGGTTCAGCCGGGCGTGCGTAACCTGGCGATTTCCCAGGCCGCCGCGCCGTTTGGCCTGTACTACGCGCCGGACCCTTCCTCGCAAATCGCCTGTTCCATCGGCGGTAATGTGGCGGAAAATGCCGGTGGCGTGCATTGCTTGAAATACGGGCTGACCGTGCACAACCTGCTCAAGGTCGACATTCTCACCGTCGATGGCGAACACCTGACGCTGGGTTCCGACGCCCTTGATTCCCCCGGCCTCGATCTGCTGGCCCTGTTCACCGGTTCCGAAGGCATGCTCGGGGTCATTACCGAAGTCACGGTCAAGTTGTTGCCCAAGCCGCAGTCCGCCAAGGTACTGCTGGCGGCATTCGATTCCGTGGAAAAAGCCGGCCGCGCCGTCGGCGATATCATCGCTGCCGGGATCATTCCCGGTGGCCTGGAGATGATGGATAACCTGGCTATCCGCGCCGCTGAAGACTTCATCCACGCCGGGTATCCGGTTGAGGCCGAAGCCATTTTGCTGTGCGAACTCGACGGCGTTGAAGCCGATGTGCATGACGACTGCGACCGCGTGCGCCAGGTGTTGGAACAGGCTGGCGCCACCGAAGTGCGCCTGGCCAAAGACGAAGCCGAACGGGTGCGGTTCTGGGCCGGTCGGAAAAACGCCTTTCCGGCGGTGGGTCGCCTGTCACCGGATTATTACTGCATGGACGGCACCATCCCGCGCCGCGAATTGCCCGGCGTGCTCAAGGCCATTGCCGAGCTGTCGGCGGAATATGGTTTGCGCGTCGCCAATGTGTTCCACGCCGGCGACGGCAACATGCACCCGCTGATTCTGTTCGATGCCAATCAGCCCGGTGAACTGGAGCGTGCCGAAACCCTGGGCGGCAAGATTCTGGAGCTGTGCGTGAAGGTCGGCGGCAGCATCACCGGTGAACACGGTGTCGGGCGCGAAAAGATCAATCAGATGTGCGCACAGTTCAACAGCGATGAGCTGACCCTGTTTCACGCGATCAAGGCCGCGTTCGACCCCGGTGGCTTGCTCAACCCCGGCAAGAACATCCCGACCCTGCACCGCTGCGCCGAATTTGGCGCAATGCACGTGCATGCCGGAAAACTGCCGTTCCCTGACCTGGAGCGTTTCTGATGTACGCAAAAGCCGATTTGGACGACAGCGCGCTGCTGCTGGAGCAGGTCAACGAGGCATTGGAAAACGCCACGCCGTTGCGCATCCAGGGCGCCAACAGCAAAGCGTTTCTCGGGCGCATGACGGCCGGCGAAATACTCGACACCCGATCACATCGCGGCATCGTCAGTTACGACCCGACTGAACTGGTGATCACCGTGCGCTGCGGTACGCCATTGGCCGAACTCAAGCAAGTGCTGGACGCCGCCCAGCAGATGCTGCCCTGTGAACCGCCAGCCTTTGGCGATGGCGCCACCGTTGGCGGCATGATTGCCTGCGGGTTGTCGGGGCCGCGTCGGCCCTGGTCCGGCTCGGTACGCGATTTCGTCCTCGGCACACGGGTGATCACCGGCCAGGGAAAGCATTTGCGTTTCGGTGGCGAAGTGATGAAGAACGTCGCCGGCTACGACCTGTCGCGGCTGATGGCCGGTAGCTACGGAACCCTGGGCTTGATCACTGAAGTCTCGCTCAAGGTTTTGCCCAAACCCCGCCAAGCCTTGAGCATCAGTCTTGAAATGAGCGCTGAGCGCGCGCTGTTGCGCCTGGCAGAATGGGGCCAGCAACCATTGCCAATAAGTGCCGCGTGTCACGACGGCGAACG
Organism: Pseudomonas sp. Sample_22; assembly: GCF_004307635.1. Classification (NCBI taxonomy): domain Bacteria; kingdom Pseudomonadati; phylum Pseudomonadota; class Gammaproteobacteria; order Pseudomonadales; family Pseudomonadaceae; genus Pseudomonas; species Pseudomonas sp. Sample_22. Next base: position 154,797 of record NZ_RCNY01000049.1, on the reverse strand, counting down.
CTTGCAGCTGCGGCTCGAGGGCGGTGAAGGCTCGGTGGCGGCGGCCCATGACCGTTTGGGCGGTGAGCTGCTTGAGGCGGCGTACTGGGCGGATCTCAATGAACAGCGCTTGAGTTTCTTCGACGAGGACCAACCGTTGTGGCGGCTGTCCTTGCCCAACAACACGCCGCGCCTGTCGCTGCCCGGCAAGCAGCTCATCGACTGGGGCGGCGCCCAGCGCTGGCTCAAGTCCGACGCCCAGGCAGCATTCATTCGCCAGGTCGTCGAGGAAGTCGGCGGCCACGTGACCTGCTACAGCCACGGCCTCACCGACACTCCGTTCCAGCCACTGCCCGACGGGCTGATGCGCTATCACCGCAACCTCAAGCAGCAACTCGATCCCCGGGGCATTTTCAACCCCGGACGTCTGTACGCGGAGCTTTGAACCATGCAGACCACCCTGAGTGAAAATGCTCGCCAACTGCCCCGCGCCGAAGAAGCCGACAGCATCCTGCGCACCTGTGTGCACTGCGGCTTCTGCAATGCCACCTGCCCGACCTATCAGTTGCTCGGCGATGAACTGGATGGCCCGCGCGGGCGCATTTACCTGATCAAGCAAGTGCTCGAGGGCAACGAGGTCACGCAGAAAACCCAGCAACATCTGGACCGTTGCCTGTCGTGCCGTAACTGCGAAACCACCTGCCCGTCCGGCGTCGACTATCACAACCTGCTGGACATCGGCCGGGCGGTGGTCGATGCGGCAGTGCCGCGCCCGATTGGTCAGCGCCTGTTACGCGAAGGGCTGCGCACGCTGGTGCCGCATGCGGACCTGTTCAAGGGCCTGGTCAACAGCGGCCAGATGTTCCGTGCGCTGCTGCCTGGCACATTGCAAAGCAAATTGCCGCGCAGTTCACCGGCAACCAAAAAACGCCCCACCACCCGCCACGCCAGGCAGGTGTTGATGCTCGAAGGTTGCGTACAACCGGGGCTGTCACCCAATACCAACGTCGCCGCTGCGCGGGTGCTCGATCGGTTGGGCATCAGTGTCATGCCGGCTCGCGAGGCCGGTTGTTGCGGTGCCGTGGATTATCATCTCGACGCCCAGGCGACCGGACTGGATCGTGCTAGGCACAACATCGACGCCTGGTGGCCCAGCATTGAAAGCGGCGCCGAAGCCATCGTGCAAACGGCCAGTGGATGCGGTGCATTTATCAAGGACTACGGGCATTTGCTCGAACGCGACCCGGCCTACGCCGACAAGGCCAAAACCGTCAGTGCTCTGGCCAAGGACCTGGTCGAAGTACTGCGTAACGAGCCACTGGAACAACTCGGCATTCATAACGCCCGACGCGTGGCGTTTCATTGCCCTTGCACGTTGCAGCACGCGCAGAAACTTGGTGGCGCAGTGGAGTCGGTGTTGATGCGCCTGGGCTTCAATCTGACGACCGTGCCCGACGGTCATCTATGCTGTGGCTCGGCGGGCACCTATTCGCTGACCCAGCCGGAACTGGCCCGACAACTGCGCGACAACAAGATGAATGCCCTGGAAAGCGGCTACCCCGAAGTCATCGCCACGGCCAATATCGGCTGCCAGTCGCACCTCGATGGCGCGGGCCGTACACCGGTCCGGCACTGGATCGAACTGGTCGAAGCCGCCCTGTCCCAATAACGCCCCGGAGATTGCCCATGAACAGCAAAGCCATCCTGAGCCAGGCCGAAGTCAGCCAGATCCTGACGGCGGCGCGGACCGAAGCCCAGGCCAACCAGTGGCCGGTAACCATCGTGGTGGTCGATGACGGCGGTCATCCTCTGGCCCTGGAACGCCTCGACGGCGCTTCGCCCATCAGCGCCTACATCGCCACGGAAAAGGCCCGCACTTCGGCGCTGGGTCGGCGGGAATCGAAGGGCTATGAAGAGATGGTCAACGGCGGCCGCACGGCTTTTCTATCGGCACCACTGCTGACATCGCTGGAGGGCGGCGTGCCAGTCATCGTCGACGGCCAGGTGATCGGCGCGGTGGGCGTGTCGGGCGTCAAGGCCGAGCAGGATGCGCAAGTGGCGAAAGCCGGGGCGCAGTGTTTGAAGTGATCGCGATGCACATTTAACAACCCCCGCAGATCCCTGTGGGAGCGGGCTTGCCCGCGATGACGGCGGCACATCCGACATCCATTTGCCCGATACACCGCCATCGCGAGCAGGCTCGCTCCTACGGGGGTAGTGTCCAACCCGCCGAAGAGGAAGCACACCGATGACCCGCCTCACCGCGAAAGACTTTGCCCCGCAGTTGCTGGAACTCTACGACTTTTACGCCCATGGCCTGATCAACCGCCGCGAATTTCTCGACCGCGCCGCGTTGTTCACGCTTGGTGGTTTGACTGCCAGTGCGCTGCTCGCGTCCCTGAGCCCGAATTACGCGCTCGCCGAGCAAGTCGAGTTCACCGACCCGGACATCATCGCTGAATACATCACCTACCCGTCGCCCAAGGGTCACGGGCAGGTACGTGGTTATCTGGTGCGCCCGGCCAAAGCCACCGGCAAGGTCGCGGGTGTAGTGGTCGTGCATGAAAACCGTGGGCTCAACCCGTACATTGAAGACGTCGCCCGGCGTGTGGCCAAGGCCGGTTTCATCGCCCTCGCTCCGGATGGCCTGAGTTCGGTGGGGGGCTATCCGGGTAATGACGACAAGGGTCGCGCGCTACAGGAAACGGTCGACCCGAAAAAGCTCATGAATGACTTTTTCGCGGCCGTGGAATGGATGATGAAACATGAAGCCGGCAACGGCAAAGTCGGCATCACCGGGTTCTGTTACGGCGGTGGCGTGACCAATGCGGCGGCGGTGGCTTACCCGGAACTGGGCGCCGCCGTTTCGTTTTATGGCCGCCAACCCGATGCCAAGGATGTGCCCCGGATCAAGGCGCCGGTGATGCTGCACTTTGGCGAACTGGATACGCGAATCAATGAAGGCTGGCCGGCTTATGAGCAGGCACTGAAGGCCAACGGCAAGACGTATGAAGCGTATATCTACCCGGGCGCCAATCACGGTTTCCACAACGACTCCACACCGCGTTATGACGAAGCGGCGGCGAAACTGGCGTGGGATCGGACGCTGGAGTGGTTTCGCAAGTATCTGGTTTGACAGGCCGGCAGGACCGGCCCTATCGCGAGCAGGCTCGCTCCCACAGGTGATCGAATGTGGGAGCAAGCCTGCTCGCGTTGGCGGTGTCACTGCCGCTGATTACTTGGGCTGCGCCACGGTGCGCAGATAAGGCTTCAAAGTCTTGAACCCATCCGGATACTTCTTCTTCGCGTCCTCATCGGACACCGACGTCGGAATGATCACGTCCTCACCCGGACGCCAGTTCACCGGCGTAGCCACGGTGTGCTTGGCATTGAGTTGCAGCGAGTCGAGCAGGCGCAGCACTTCATCGAAGTTACGCCCGGCACTCATCGGGTAGATCAGCATGGCCTTGACCTTCTTGTCCGGCCCGACCAGGAACACCGAGCGCACGGTGGCGTTGTCCACAGCGGTGCGCGAACCGCCGCTGGCGTTCGGATGGATCATGTCATAGAGCTTGGCCACCACCAGGTTTTCGTCGCCGATCAACGGATAATTGACGGCGTTGCCCTGGGTTTCTTCAATGTCACCGACCCACTTGTTGTGATCACTGACCGGGTCGATGCTCAGGCCGAGGATCTTGGTGTTGCGCTTGTCGAACTCGGGCTTGAGCTTGGCCAGATAGCCCAGTTCAGTGGTGCAGACCGGTGTGAAATCCTTGGGATGGGAAAACAGAATGGCCCAGCCATCACCAATCCACTGGTGAAAATTGATAGGGCCTTCGGTGGTGTCGGCGGTGAAATCCGGTGCTTCATCGCCAATGCGAATGGTCATGATCGATCTCCTTAAAGTGAGTTTCAGGGATGCTGTCAGAGCACGCGCAACAGCATTCGTGCATGGCTGTCGAGCCAGTCAACGCGACTGAGTATAGGAGACGAATGATGACAGGCTGCAAGCCCACGCTCAGCCACCCAGCGCGATGATTGCCGTGATCAGCGCTGCACCGACAACCGCCATCGCCACCGCGCCCTGCCAGGGTTTGGCTCCGGCGTATCGCGCCAGCAACCAGCCAGCCACGAACAGCACTACCAGCCCGATCAGGTTGGACAAACGTACCGCCAGCCCCGTTTGCTCAAGCAGCAGGAACGGCACCACCAGCGGAAACGTCGCGAGCACCACCAACAGGAAAACACCCAGCGCCCCCTTGAAATCCTCCAGCCTCAGGACTGGATAATTCGGCGTGGCCGGCGATGCGACCAGGCGTTGGCGCAACACTTCCAGGCCTTCGGTGCCAGCCGCCGTGGCGATACGCGGTGGCAACGCTTCGGCAATCAGCGCCTGGCCGGCGCTTGCGTCCGCGCCCGCGCGCAAACCGGCAAACAGTGTGCGGTTGCGCGTGCGTTCGATCACCGTGCGCAACAGATACATCACCGCGTCCGCCAACCCCCAGGCCAGGTTGCAGCCGAGCGCGGCAATCATCATGGTGCGCTCCTCTTCCTGATTGGCGGTCGCAACACTGATAGTGCCTGTGAAAGTCATGGCCATCAGCAAGCCAAAAATCACTTCCGTGACCCGATCGACAGGATCGAGCACGCGTGTACGCAGCTGTTCGCGGTTGTCTTGCATAGGCACGGCCTTACGGCCCGCAGGCGAGCCGTCGTGTTCAAGGGAGGTTAAATCCGAATGCTTCACTCAGTGTAGTCAGGAACGTGCCTGCTGCTGATCGAGCGAGCCCTCGTCAATCCACCATGGCGATCAATTGATGCCGTTGCGCATCGGTGAGCATCGGCCCGAAACCGGCACCGGCGTTTTCAGCCATGTAGCGCGGGTTACCGGTGCCGGGAATGACGCAGGTCACCGCCGAATGCGACAACAAAAACTTGAGCGCCAGTTGTGGCCAGCTCTTGACCCCGACTTGAGCCGCCCAGCCCGGTAGCGGTTTGTCCTTGAGTCGCCCCAACAAGCCACCGCCGCCGAACGGCCGGTTGCAAATCACCGCTACACCGCGCTCGCGACACAGCGGCAGGATGCGTTTTTCGACACCGCGATCATCCAGCGCATAGTTGATCTGCAAGAAATCCAGCGGCTCGGCCTTGAGCACCGCTTCCACTTCTTCATAGGCCGATGCGGTGTAATGGGTGATGCCGATGTAACGTATGCGCCCCTCTTCCTTCCATTGCCGCAACGTTGGCAGATGGGTTTGCCAGTCCAGCAGGTTGTGGATCTGCATCAGGTCGATGCGATCGGTCTGCAACAACTTGAACGACTGCTCCATCTGCGCGATGCCCTCTTCGCGGCCCCGGGTCCATACCTTGGTTGCCAGAAACGCTGGTGAGCGGGGCTCGTGGATGGACAACAGTTCACCGGTGGTCTGTTCGGCACGGCCGTACATCGGCGAGCTGTCGATCACCGTCCCGCCCTTCTCGAACAATGCGCGAAGCACCGCGGGCAGTTGCTTGTAGGCGGCATCGTCCGGGGACACGTCAAAACCGCGATAGGTGCCCAGGCCGACAATGGGCAATGCCTCTTGGCTGGAAGGAATGACGCGGGTCTGCATGTTCTTGCCTCCTGTTCCCGTCGACGGCGGGGTTTGTGCGCCGGTCGGACCGAACGTGAAGACCGCCGAAACACCGGCAGCCAGCGTAAGAATTTTTCTACGGGTGTACCCCACAGGATGGCTCATAAATCGTCCCTCGCCCGCCAATCAGGTTTCGACTTGTTGCGCCTGGCGCCGAGCCAGCCACAGACATAACCCGCCCCACATCCCGGCAAATGGCACGATGACCAGCGCCACCAGGCCAAATCCTGCGCCCAACGCCGTCAAACCGGCGGACAACCAGCCACTGGCGGCATCGCCGCCGCGATAGACCAGGGTCTCGATGACATTCTTGGCCTTGTACTTCTCTTCGCGGCTGACCACTGTCCACAACACTTCCCGCGCCGGCCGCACGAGGGCGAATTCCACAGCGCGGCGCAAGCCTTGGGCCAGTGCCACGGTGGCCGGCACCGGCGCCAGTGCCATGGCGGCAAAGGCCACGATGGTCGCCAACGGCATTGCCAACAATGCACCGCCGATCCCCACCAGGCGAATCAAGGGCGCGGTCAGCAGCAGTTGCAACGTCAGGGTCAGTGCCGACACGATCAAATCGACAATGGCGAAGAATTGCGTCCGGCTGCCTGTATCAGCGTAGCTGCCAGCGACAATCCGTCCCTGCTCGAAATACAACAGCGTCGCCGCGCTGGTGTGCAGCAGCATGAACAGCACCAGCCCCAACAGGTACGGGGACCGCAGGATCAGCGTGATGCCAGCGAGCATGCTGCCACCCAGGCGCCGTTCGTCGAGTAACGGCTTGCCCGATTGCGACTGCGTGCGCGCCAGCAGCCCTCGATAGCAATGCACGGCGATCTCCAGCAACAGTGCCGCCGCAACGGTCAATGCCACCGGGCCAAGCCGGGTGGCCATGGTCGCCGCGAGCAGCGGCCCGATAAACGTGCCGAGGGTGCCACCGGCGGCGATGCAACCGAACAGTCGCCGGCCCTGCTCGCTGGAGAAGCGGTCGACCAGCACACTCCAGAAAATCGAGACGATGAACAGGTTGTAGATACTGATCCAGACAAAAAACACCCGCCCGACCGTCACCGGCGCGACCTGGTTGGCGATCAGCAGGCCGAACACCAGCATCGAGGCGGCAATGACGCGGTAGATCAGCGGCACGAAGCGCGTGGCCGGCAGACGCGACGCCAGCGCGCCGAACACCGGCACCATCAGCAGCATCACCGCAAACGTGGCGGTGAACAGCCACTGCAATTGATCGGCGCCACCCTCCAGCCCAAGCGCATCGCGCAACGGTCGCACCAGGTAATAGCTGGCGAGCACGCAAAAATGAAAAGCAAAACCCAGGGCCAGGGCCGCTCTTTCCGAAGGCAACACATTGAGCCACTTGAGACCGATGGGCATCGCTGCCCTCCTTTTCCGCCAGCTACACTCTGACAGCAATCCGGAGCCGTCAATGCCGCCCACTAACGTTAGTCGAATGTCCCGAACCCTGGTGTTACTCGTTGTCATCCTTGCCGCAGCGTACCTGTCGCTTTGCGCGGCGCTGTATGTGTTTCAGCGCTCGCTGATCTACTACCCGCAACCCCGCGCCGCTGGTTCAGCGCAAGCATTGCTCACGCTGCCCGTCGATGACGCGCAGGTGCTGGTTTCGGTGCGTTCGCACGACGGCCCCAAGGCGCTGATTTATTTCGGTGGCAATGCCGAAGACGTTTCCCGCAGCCTGCCCGGCTTCGCCGAGGCCTTCCCGGACCATGCACTGTACTTCATGCATTACCGAGGCTACGGCGGCAGCAGTGGATCGCCCTCCGAGGAGGCCATTGCCCGCGACGCCATGACCTTGTTCGACAAGGTCTATGCCGATCATCCGCACATCATCGTGGTCGGCCGCAGCCTGGGGTCAGGGGTCGCGGTGCGATTGGCCAGTTCTCGACCGGCCACCCGCCTGCTGCTGGTCACGCCTTACAACAGCCTCGAAGAGCTCGCCGCCCGTCAGTTCCGATGGTTCCCGGTGCGGTGGCTGTTGCAGGACAAATTCGAATCCTGGCGCTACGCATCACACATCGCAGTGCCGACGCGGCTGATTGCCGCCGAACATGACGAAGTGATTCCAAATTCCAGCACGCAACGGCTGTACAGCCACTTCGCCAAGGGCGTGGCATTGATGCAGATCATCAAGGGGACGGGGCACAATTCGATCAGCGACAGCCCTGAGTACTTCAAGGCGCTGGGGGATGGGTTATAGCAACAAACGCCAACATCGAGTGCGTCCGTCGGACAGAAAGCTTCAGCAGCCAATAAGCGCAGCGGTCCCTTGAACCTTGTTTCGCAAGCCCAGTCTTAGATCGGCGTTCAACCCACCTCCCTATCGTTGTCATCTCTTCAGAGCTGTCCGCACCATGCGCCAAACCGCCTCCGCCTTGCGCTTCACTTCGCTGTGTCTGGTTACTTTACTGCCCTTGATCGCCCCTCCCGCCCACGCCGGCGCGGAGCGACAACTGGTGGAAGCCATCAACGATTACCGTGCCCATCCGCGAGACTGCTCGCGGCGACCGGCCCAGCGCTTGTCGCCGCTGGCCTTGAAGTCAAACCTGGCATTGCCGGTGGGTTACGGTGGCGGTTTACGCGATCGATTGAAGGCATCCGGTTACCAGGCTGTCGCCGTGCGCTCCATCCGCGTGGTGGGTGCGCAGGATGCCGAAGAGGCCTTTGAACTGCTGCAGGATGATCACTGCGCCGCACTGCTCGATAGCCAGTACGCTGACATCGGTGTGAGCCGCAGTCGGGGTGAGTGGCAAGTGGTATTGGCCCGTCCCGTTCTCGACAGTCAAATGGCCGATCCGCGAGCCGTCAGCAAAGCTTTGCTGGCGCAAGTGAATGCCGCCCGGGCCAAACCACGGCTGTGCGGTCGCCAGCGTTTCGCCGCGGCCCGTCCGTTATCCTGGGATGCAAGTCTCGGGGCTGCCGCGCAAGGACACAGTAAAGCGATGGCCTACGGTAACTACTTCGCCCACCGCGACCCCGATGGCGACACCCCTGCCGACCGGGCGCGCGCCGCCGGCTACCGTGATCGGCAGATCGGCGAAAACATTGCAGCCGGCCAAGGCTCGGCGAACAAGGCAATGGCCGGATGGCTCGCCAGCCCCGGGCATTGCGCCAACCTGATGAACCCGATGTTCACTCAAGTGGGTGCGGGCTTTGCGACGGACGCACGCAGCGATGAAGGGGTCTACTGGACGATGCTGTTCGGGGCGAAATGATCGGCTCGCTGTGATTGCCGATCATTCATCGAGCCGTTACTTCACCAACCGGGTTTCCTTGGACGGTCGATAGCCGAAATAGGCGCTGTAGCATTTGCTGAAGTGGCTCGGTGAAACGAAGCCACAGGCGACGGAGACTTCGACGATGGTCAACGTCGTGTGCTGCAGCAACCGGCGTGCCTCAGTGATGCGCAAGTCCATGTAATAGCGCTGCGGTGTCGTACCCAACTGCTCTTTGAACAGTCGCTCGATCTGCCGTCGGGAACGACCGGCATACAGACAAAGCGTCTCCATCTCCAAAGGCTCTTCCAGGTTGGCATCCATCAGGTTGACCACCTCGCGCAACGGGCCGCTGACAGAGACATTGAGGCTGGGTTTGATGCGTCGATAGCGCGACGCTTCAAATGCCAGTATGTCTTCAATACCGTCGGTCAGCGCCTTGTCGTGCAAACCTCTGATCCATTCCAGCGCCATGTAGAACGCACCGTTGGGACTGGACGCCGTCAGACGATCGCGGTCCACCACATACGCTTCACTGGTGACCTGGGTGAGTTTGGCGATTTCCGCCAGCGCGGGACGATGCTCCGGGTGGATCGCGCAGCGATAACCGTCCAGCAAACCGGCTCGACCGACAAACCAGGCGCCATTCCAGATCCCTGCCAGCTTCACGCCTGCTTCGGCGGCCCCTTGCAAAAGACTGACCAGCACGTCGTCAGCCTGGAGCGCCGTTCGATACCCGCCACAAATCACCAACAGATCGAGCTGCATAATCTGCCCATGATCGAGGCGCGCATCCGGGCGGATCACCAACCCCAAATCGCTGATCACTTCACCTTCGCGCAAACCGAAAGTCTTGGTGGAAAACAGCTCTGGCCGCAGCAGGTTTGCAGTGACAATCGTATCGAGTGCCTGGGTAAACGCCGGCAACGAAAAATGCTCCAGCAGCAAAAAACCTGCCCGGGCGCGAATTGAATGGCCTTCCTGTTCATTGAGGTAGCGAAGGTTCTTGCCCTTCATCGCACCGCTGAACTGACGTCGCTCTACCAACGCCCGCCTCGCTTCGTCGTGTGGTCGTACATGTGATTTAGCGCCTTGATGTCTATCACTCCTGCTCCGCAGCACAAACCGCACAGTTGCGCCTGCGCGGTGCGTGCATTGTTTACGCCAGTTGATAACTGCGAGCAAGTGGGAGGGTTCATCGGAAGAAATTTTGTTGGGGTTGATCAGGCAATCACAGAAATCCGAGGGTTTTCAATGAGGACATGGAGGATTGCAGGAAGCGGCTGAAGATGGGGGGATTTGGGAAGTCAGAAAATGGCTATCGCAAGGCGATTGCGATAGCGCGTCGCACGCGCTGCCAAGACCTTCATCAACTGCCCCAGCCAGCAGCAGAGTCACCCGGAGCCAGCAACAGATGAACATGGTTGGTCATCAAACAGTAGGCGTAGACCTTTACGCCCCATGCATCTTTGAGTTCACGTAAATCCGTCAGGTAGCGCTGATAATCCTCGGCGACAGCAAATACCACCTGGCGATTATGACCGCGTTGCACAACGTGGTGCGGGTAGTTGGGTAATACGAGGCGTCCCATTCTGTGCACTTTTTACTTCTCCTTCCATGGAGGTTTTCAGCGTAGCAAAGGAGAAAAAATAAATCTGTCCCTGTCCCCTTTTTGAAAGCGAAGGATCAAGAGGCTTAAAAAATAAACATTGGTCCTCATGCGGCAATTTAAGTGAGAGCTTCTTTCATTTTATTTTTTTCTTTTTTTCTTAACGTCTTCAATTTTTGACAAACCCCAAACTCCTGCTCCGCCCCAAGCGCCATAGACAAGAGCAAACCGTAACGAAACTAGAAAATCATCCCCGTCAAATGTCCAAGCACCACTTTTGTAGTAATTTATTGCTGCACCAATAAGACTTCCGCATAGCCCTGCGACATAAAATAACGCAGTGGCATATACAATCAACAGCAAGAACAAATGCAACCCAACTTTTTTTGGCTTCATTATTTATCACCCAGCGACTGGACTTCGCCCCCTATTACTTCTGAAATTCCTGCTCCTACCATATTTCCAAAGACCTGAGCTGCACTATCGCCTACAAAAGGCTTTAATTGTTCCAGAAAAAAGGGGACCAGAAAAAAAAAAGGGGACAAAAAAAAAAGGGGACAGATTTATTTTCCTAGTCCGCTCCTTGGTCGGCCTCGCCCACGCTGCTCTACCCGCTGCCCCACAATCCGCTCCACCTCGTCCACAAAACGGCTTGTCCCCGTCAGTTGACCACGCTGCAAGGCGTCCCGAATCAATCTGGTCTCCTCATCGGAAGTAGCTTGCTGCATGAACCGCTCATATTGAAGGCGCCGCTCCATCGCCGTGTCACCCAAAGCCGTAAAGCATGGGTCGAAATCCAGCCAATGCTCATCAGGCCTGTCACTGATTCGGGCTCCATAGCTGGACCATGGGTAATCCGCCGCATCGGCCACCATGCGAGCACGTACTGGATTTAATTCAATGTAACGACAACAAGCAAGCAGGTAGGAATCTGACTGCACCACACTGGATTTGTACCGACTCTCCCACAGAGTGCCTGAACGCCCTTCCAGTCGATTGCGATAGCGCGTCGCACGCGCTGCCAAAACCTTCATCAACTGCCCCAGCCCAGCAGCAGAGTCACCCGGAGCCAGCAACAGATGAACATGGTTGGTCATCAAACAGTAGGCGTAGACCTTTACGCCCCATGCATCTTTGAGTTCACGTAAATCCGTCAGGTAGCGCTGATAATCCTCGGCGACGGCAAATACCACCTGGCGGTTATGACCGCGTTCTAGTCCACATAAAGGAAAAAAGAAAAAAAGGGGACAGATTTATTTCCCTAGCCCGCTCCTTGGTCGGCCTCGCCCACGCTGCTCTACCCGCTGCCCCACAATCCGCTCCACCTCGTCCACAAAACGGCTTGTCCCCGTCAGTTGACCACGCTGCAAGGCGTCCCGAATCAATCTGGTCTCCTCATCGGAAGTAGCTTGCTGCATGAACCGCTCATATTGAAGGCGCCGCTCCATCGCCGTGTCACCCAAAGCCGTAAAGCATGGGTCGAAATCCAGCCAATGCTCATCAGGCCTGTCACTGATTCGGGCTCCATAGCTGGACCATGGGTAATCCGCCGCATCGGCCACCATGCGAGCACGTACTGGATTTAATTCAATGTAACGACAACAAGCAAGCAGGTAGGAATCTGACTGCACCACACTGGATTTGTACCGACTCTCCCACAGAGTGCCTGAACGCCCTTCCAGTCGATTGCGATAGCGCGTCGCACGCGCTGCCAAAACCTTCATCAACTGCCCCAGCCCAGCAGCAGAGTCACCCGGAGCCAGCAACAGATGAACATGGTTGGTCATCAAACAGTAGGCGTAGACCTTTACGCCCCATGCATCTTTGAGTTCACGTAAATCCGTCAGATAGCGTTGATAATCCTCGGCGACGGCAAATACCACTTGGCGGTTATGACCGCGTTGCACCACGTGGTGCGGATAGTTGGGTAATACGAGGCGTCCCATTCTGGGCATTTTTCACTTCTCCTCCATGGAGGTTTTCAGCGTAGCAAAGGAGAGAAATTAAATCTGTCCCCTTTTAGAACACAGTTCAAAAACGTTAACGGATGAGCCGCAGGGCTAAAACCGGAGGCTTCCGAGGCGTCAGCGAGAAACGTCTTTGCGGGAAGAAAGCGCGGGACGTAGGAAAGGTCTGAAGACGGTGGGATTTGCGAGGTGCTGGGCTGATTCAAAAGCAGAGAGTTGGCGCAGTGGATGTCGATCGTCACCGCAACGCTGGATTCGTATGAGTCAGCGGACCGACATCCACAAACAATTTAACGCCGGGATTTCATCAAGGACGACGAACCGCCCTCACCCGCCCGCTGCTGCCGCCACCGCAGAAAAACCGTTCACTGCCGTCGTACTCAAGACCGGACACGCCTACGCCCTCCGGCATCTTCAGGCTCTCAAGCACTTCGCCCGTGTTCGTGTCGATGTGCCGCAGTTCGCTTTCTTCGGCTTCCCATGTGCCATGCCACAGCGCGTCTTCAACGAAGGTCACACCCGTGACAAAGCGGTTGGATTCGAGGGTGCGCAGGATCTTGCCGCTCTCGGGATCGATCTGGTGGATTTTGCGCTCGCGGTATTGCCCCACCCACAGCGAGCCTTCCGCCCAGGTCATCCCGGAGTCGTTGCCACCACCGGGGGCCGGGATGGTGGAGAGCACGCGACCGGTTTGCGGGTCGATTTTCTGGATGCGGTCTTCGGCGATCTGGAACAAGTGCTTGCCATCGAATGCGGTGCCGGCGTGGGCGGCGACATCCAGCGAACGCACCGTTGCGCCGCTCGAAGGGTCGAGTGCGATGAGTTTACCGGTAGTGGCAAACCACACCTGCTGACCATCCCAGGTCACGCCATGTACATCGTCTACACCTTCAAAAGGTCCGTATTCACGAATGATTTCTGCGGCTGACTGTTTCATTTCGGTGTTCCTCGAAAGGGTTTGGTGGCGTTCATCCTAGCCACCGGCCAGCGGAACCGGGAGTAACAAGGTCGTCGCGAAACCGGGCACCGGTGGCGTCATCCAGCGCCGCCCGCGCCCATGCCCGAACGACTGAACCTTGCCCTGTGCTGCCAGTGTTTCGAGAACTCGTTGCACGCTGCGCTGGCTGTTGCCCAGCGCCAGGGCAAGTGCTGAACTCGACCACGCTTCGCCGTCGGCGAGCAGTGCAAACACCGCTGCGTGTTTTTCTTCGACCGGTGGCGTGAGCAGCACCACGTCAGGTGAAACCTGGGTGATCAATGCAAACCCGCGCTTGGTGGCGACCACGTTGGCCAAGGGTTTGAGCGCTGCACGCAAGCGGCCGATTTCGACCCTTAGCCGGGCGCGATGGGATTCATCGCTGAGCTTCAGGCGAAAGGCCCGGGCGATGAGCGTTTCCCGCGCAACATCTTCCGGCCAGGCTTCGGCCAATGTCCGTACGAGGTTGAACAGCACCGGACGCTTCGACAGGGACACCGACATGCCCGCACCGCGCACGACGAACCGGCAGGCATCGACCACCAGCGATGTCGAGGCCAGCAATGCTTCGACGTCATCGAGCAACAAGGGTCGCGCCTGACCATTACTGATCAAGTGTGCGGCGGGACTGTCGAGCAAGCGCAGCGCGCTGTCGACTTCTGCTATCAACGCGGGAATGCCGGATTGCTGCGCGGCGAACTTGGCCCGGGCCAACGCCGCACGCGCAGCTTGTGAGCGCAAGTGACGCATGGCGATGCCCGCCGCCACGAGCTCATGGGTGGCGTGCAAAGCGGGTGGCAATGTCGAAGGGTCAAGTTGCGCGAGGTTGTCCTGGGCGTCATCCAATTGGCCGATCAGCAACAGGCGGCGGATGTGCAGGTAGCGCGCATGGGCCGCGTTCACCCTGTCACCGTGAGCTTGCAGCGTGACCCGCGCCGCATCGAGGGCCTTCACTGGCCAGCCGAGGTCCCGCGAGGCCAATGCGATCTCGGCTTCGGCGACGATGCAACGCGCCCGAGCCAGCGCTTCCTTTGGCCCGAACGCCCGTATTGCCCGGCGCACCAGTGCTTTGGCCCGTACCAGATCACCCAGTTGCGCCATGGCGATTGCGCGCAACGCCAGCGCCGGTGCATCGTCACGCAACGCGACCCGGTCCAGCGCGCCCAGCGGATCCCCCGCTGCCAGCGCCTGGGCGGCGGCGGTGATCAGCGAGTCCATCGCAGTCTTGCCATGGGGGTCACTCCATTGTCGGCTAGTCGCTGTTGAGTCTATCTCAGACGATGGCGCCTCATGCCGGATCGCGAATTTGATGCTCGCGGCAAATCAGATCCACTTCTGTGAATTCCAGTGGTTCCTGTGTCAGTCCGCAAAACGCTCCACCCGCCACTGCCTGATGAAAACGGCAGGTTCGGCACAGCCCGAAACTCGGGACATTTTCACCTTGCTGGATGTTGCGCAACAGCTCCAGCAGCAAGCCTTCCAGATCCACTGCCCGCGCACCCATGCGCTGGGCGGCATTGACCAGAAAATCCGGTGGCACCACGGCGTCCAGCAACGCCTGTGCCGGAGCCGTCAGTTTCAGGTGCACGCTGCGTTTGTCCCGGGCATCTGGCTGTTTGGTCAGCAGTCCTTTGCCTTCCAGAGCCTTGAGCGATTGCGACACCGTGCCTTTGGTCAGTCCCAGATATTCGGTCACCGCCAGCGGCGTGTCGGAGTAACGATTGCATCGGCCGAGGTACATCAAGGCGCTGAGCTGGATCGGCTGCAGGTCCGTCAGCAGCGGGTGCTCACGAAACCAGACCCGAGTCAGGCTCGACAACCTTTCCAGCAAATCAAAAAGCACGAGGAAATTCCTGATCAAAAGCGTTGATAAATAGTATCGGATAAAAACCTTATTGACAAAATATCGGCTTGCCGTAGGATTTGTGGTGTCGATCCGAAACCTAATCTACTTCCAAACGGAGGCATACATGAAAACCGCTCTGGCACTCACCCTTGGCACGCTGCTGGCGACACAGGCTGTGGCCCATGACAAACAAGGCATCCAAAGCGACAAAGGCAAAGCCGATGCCGCGTTCGATCTGGTCAATACCCGGGTTTTCAAGGAAGGCAGCAATCTGGTGTTCGAACAATTAGTCGATGGCCAGGCCGGCAGTCGCGTGCCAACCGCCAAGGGTTCGTTTGCCGGGGCCGAGGTGTTCAGTTATGTCTGGCCTACCAGCCTCGACAGTTCCGTTGTCGGCTTTGAAGCGAAGTCCGGGATCCTGGCCCTGGCGCTGACCTCTCACCCGGATTTCGATGACACCCCGCAGCTGGACGAAAACAAGGACGGCAAGAAGGACAACGACGGCGGCCTCTGGCACTCGCACTGGGTGGTGCTGAGCAAAGACGAAAGCTGCGGGCCTGGCGGTTTGAAAGTCCGCGACATTCCCAAGGATGCCAAACCGAAGTTACCGGCCACCTGGCCCGGCGCTCCGATCTACATCGACTCCCCCGGCTACGACCTGAGCGTCGAGAAAAACGCCGCGAAAATCCATGTGCCGTTGGCGGCAGTCGGCTTCCCCGAAAGTTTCAACTACGACGGCGTCACCGCTGCACTGAAAGTCAATGCCGACCTGCACAACCCATTGCTGTGCGTCAGCAGCGTCTATGACATTGCCTCGGGTGACCTGTCGTTGCCCGGCACCTGGAAACTCAAGGAGAGCAAATAATGAGCGTGAACGTATTCGATACCCACGTGCGCACCAAAGATGGCCGCTACCTGCACTTCGATGTGCTGATCGAGCGTAACGACGCCGAACTGGCGAAAACCTATGCCCGCCGCTTCCTTGATGAACAGGGCATACAGGACGAAGATATCGCCCAGGACCGCTGCCAGTTCTGTCACGTCGAACCGACCCATCCCGAAGTGGCAGCGGCGATCGGCAAGCAGGGTTACTTCATCCTCAAACTGCAAGGTTGCCAGGAGTAACGAAATGAACACCTACCAGCCCATGAACTGCGACCTGTACGACTATCTGGAAATCGCCTGCATGCGCGGTTACCGACTGGACATCGAGTTGAAGGATGGCGCCCGCCTGGAAGCGAAGGCGCTGACTACGCGAACGTCCGCCGACAAGGAAGAATTCCTCGAGCTTGAAACGGCTGACGGCCAACAGGAAATCCGCTTGGATCAACTGTTGGCCATCACCCCGCTGGACGCCAACGCGCAGTTCGGCCGGGTGGTGTTTACCGATGCGGTTTGCACGTTCTGAGGCGGTTATCAGACCAGCGACATGCCGCCGTCGACATGCAATTGGATGCCGTTGACGAACGAACTGTCGCTGCAGGCCAGGTACAGCGCCGCTTGTGCGAGCTCGTCGGCCTCCCCCAGTCGACCGGCGGGAATCATGGCCGCCATCATTTGCTCGAAGCCGGGGCGGGCTTCTTCTGAAACGCCCAGCTTGCCGATGATCGCAGTATCGACCGGCCCCGGGCTGAGCACATTGACGCGTATGCGCCGCGCCCGCAGCTCCAGCGCCCAGCTGCGCGCAAAAGCGCCGATAGCTGCTTTGGAACCGGCATACACCGCATGCCCTTCGAGCACTTTCGTAGCCGCCAGGGAACTGGTCAGGATGATGCTGCCAGCGTCGCGCATCAGCGGCACGATCGACTGCACACCAAAGAACACGCCTCGGGTGTTGATATTGAATTGCGCGTCGAACTCCGCTGGAGTGACCTGCTGCGATGGCGTCAGGGTGATGACCCCGGCGTTGGCCATGTAGATATCCAGCGCACCGAAGCGCACCCGGACTTGCTCGGCGACCTCGGCATGGTGCTCGAGGCTGGCGACATCGCCCTTGATGCCAAAGGCGCCGTGACCGATGTGGCGCACGGCTTCGTCCAGCACTTCTTGGCGACGTGCGGTGATAATCACCTGCGCGCCCTCTTTGGCGAACAGGCACGCCGACGCCAGGCCTATGCCGCTGTTGCCGCCGGTGATCACTGCGACCTTTCCTTGAAGACGTTGCATCTACTGACTCCGATTGTTGAAGGAGCGCAGTATTATGTCGCTCGCCCCAGCGCCAACCAGTCCAGAAAAAGGCACATCAGTTGTGCTTCGGAGTCACAAGATGCCCAGCTTGTTGAACCAGTCGGCCAGCCTGATTGCCTTTGTCCGCGCGGTGGAAGCCGGTTCTTTCAGTGCTGCCGCACGCAACGCCGGGACCACGCCGTCGGCCATTTCCAAAAGCATCGCCCGACTGGAATCCGAACTGAATGCCAAGCTGTTTCGCCGCTCCACGCGGATGCTCAGCCTTACGCCCGAGGGGCAGGCATTTTTCGAGCGTGTCGCGCCGTTGTTGCAGGCCATCGATGACTGCGCCGATGCGTTGCGCCACACCGGGGGTGCGCGCGGTCATTTGCGGGTCAGCATGCCGAGTGACCTCGGACGATTGCTGATGCCGAGGATCAGCTCGGTGTTTCTCGCCGAGTACCCAGAGGTGGAACTGGACCTGACGTTGCTCGACCACCATGTCGATGTGATTCGTGAGGGTTATGACGTGATTTTCCGCGCCGGCATCCTGTCTGACAGCGATCTGAAAAGCCGTACCCTCGCCCAACTCGACATGGCGTTGGTGGCCTCACCGAAGTTCCTCGACGAATGGGGAACCCCGCACACCCTCGAAGAACTGCGCGCTCTGCCCTTCGTGCGCTATCAACTCAATGGTCGAACCCTGCCCATCATTTTTGAAAACGGTGAAACGTTGGTGCCCCGTGGCCGAATAGGTCTGGACTCGGGATTCGGCTTGCGTGCCGCCGCATTGGGAAACCTGGGCGTTGCGTATTTGATGAAATGCACGGTCCAGCAAGAGCTCGATCGCGGTGAGTTGATGCAGATCATGCCCGGCCATCGGTTGCCGTCGCTGGCCATCCATTCCCTGCATGCGTTTGGTGTACTGACACCGATCCGGATCAAGCTGTTTGCCGATTTTGTACAACAGGAACTGTATCGACTGGAAGGACAATCCATTTCAAGTCATACGATCTCTTGACTCATTTTTTGCAATCAATAGGCGCTAAACTCCCTTCTCCAAAGCCTTCAACCTTGTTCATGCAAGCCAAATGCGTTACAAACCCCTTTGGTTGTACGACAACATAATAAATATTCGCGCCTCATTTCTTTTGAGAGCGCACTCAATTCGAGACACTGCCATGACCCAACCAACCTTCCGCCAAGAAGCGCCTGCGCCCTTCCCTCGCCATCTCGCCGTGCTGATTTTACTGTGCATGGGCTGTGCATTTGCGGGCAACCATGTGGCGGCGCGGGTTGCCTTCGATGACGGCGCGGGTGTGTTGTTGGCGATTCTGATGCGCTCGGGCGGGACGTTGTTGGTATTGGCCGCTTTGGTCATTTGGCAACGCCAGACGCTGCGCCTGCCGGCGGGTGCCTGGCGTTGGCAATTGCTGTTGGGCTTGCTGATCGCCACCCAAAGCCTTTGCCTGTATTCCGCGGTCGCACGGGTGCCGGTGGCGTTGGCACTGTTGGTGGCCAATGTCTTTCCCATTCTGCTGGCGCTGCTCACCTGGGCGTTGGGAGGCCCGCGTCCGACCGCACGCACCGCCGCACTGATGGGCCTGATTTTGCTGGGCCTGGTATTTGTGCTGGATGTCCCCGGTCGCCTCGCGGACAACGCCAGTGTCGGCCCGCAATGGTGGCTGGGCGTGACCCTGGCCTTTTGCGCGGCCAGCGTGTTTGCCTGTGCGTTGTGGATCACCGACCACAAGTTGGCCGAGGTTCGTGGATCGGTGCGCAGCCTGCTGACAATTTTCATCGTGTTCAGCAGTATCAATCTGGCCGGTATGAGCGGCGCCCTGCCTGGTGGCTTGAACCTTCCGGCCACCAGCACCGGGTGGCTGGCGCTGGCGACACTGGTTGTACTGTACGGCACCGGATTTATCGTGCTGTTCATTTGCGTGCCGCGCCTGGACATGCCGCGCAACGCTCCGGTGATGAACATCGAGCCGTTGGCCACGCTGTTGATGGGCTGGGTGGTGTTGGACCAGATGCTCAGTGCCGGGCAAGTGGTGGGTGGTGTGATCGTTGTCACCGGGATTGTGTTGCTGACTTATCGCAAGGGCCAGCGCGCGTCGCAGCCTGAACAGCCTGTCGCGCAGCGCGGCTGAAGTCACAGCCTATGGGAGCGAGCTGTCATTCAACGTTATCGTTGACTGGCAGGTCTCATCATCGGGTCGCCGCCCGGAGCAGGCTCGCTCCCACAGGGATAGGTGTGGTCCGGGCTTATTTATCCGACTTGATCGCCGTCCACACCCGCGTCCGTACCCGTTCGAGTTTCTGCGGCAGCGGCTGCACGACGTACAGGGTTTTCAACGCCTCGCTGGTCGGTGTCAGGTTCGGATTGCCGGTGATTTCCTTATTGATCAGCGCCAGCGAATCCTTGTTGGCATTCGGGTAACCGAGGAAGTCGCTGATCGGCGCAATGACGTTCGTGTCCAGCAGCGTGTTGAGGAACTCGTGGGCCTCTTCGACGTTTTTCGCGCTTTTTGGAATGGCAAACGTGTCGAACCAGATCGGCGCCCCCTCCTTCGGCAAACGCCAGTCGACCACCACACCGTTGCCGGCTTCTTTGGCGCGATTGCCAAACTGGTAGAAGCTGCCGGAGTAACCAATGGCCACGCAGATATCACCGTTGGCGATGTCGGTCATGTATTTGGCCGAGTTGAAGTAGGTAACGTAAGGCCGAATCTTCAGCATCAAGGCCTTGGCCTTTTCGTAGTCATCCGGGTTCTGGCTGTTCGGGTCCAGTCCCAGGTAATGCAGGGCCAGCGGCAGGATCTCCGAAGGCGAGTCGAGCATGGCGACGCCGCAGGACTTCAACTTCTCCATGTTCTCGGGTTTGAACACCAGGTCCCAACTGTCTACCGGGGCATTTTCGCCCAGCGCGGCCTTGACCTTGGCCGGGTTGAATCCGATCAACACGGTGCCGTACATGTATGGCACGCCGTATTGATTGCCGGGATCGTTCTTGTCGAGCAGTTTGAGCAGTGCCGGATCCTGGTGCTTCCAGTTTGGCAGTTTGGACTTGTCGAGCTTCTGGAATACGCCGGCCTTGATCTGGGTTTCGATGAACTGGTTCGACGGCACCACCAGGTCGTATCCGGAGTTACCGGTCAGCAGTTTGGCTTCCAGCGACTCGTTGGTGTCGAAGGTGTCCCAGGTCACTTTGATCCCGGTTTTGGCGGCAAAGTCCTTGGGCACGGACGGCAGGATATAGTCCGCCCAGTTGTACACCCGCAGCTCGCGCTGCTCGGCTTGCACCGCGCTGGCAAGCAACGTCAGCCCACAAACAGTGGCGCCCAGAATGCGTTTCATAATGTCCATGGATCAGTTCCCCAATGTCAGCTCGTTTGGTTTTTATAATCGGTAACGGCAGTGGCCTTGAACGTGGCCTGGAGCAAAGGAAGCAAAAGATTATGGTTATGGAAGCTGTGTACACGGCTGCTTCGGCCGCCTGCCACCGATTCTTGCTGACAGCCTGGACCGTTCACAGCGTGCGATCGGCCAAAAGGGGATCGAAATGGCCATTATCCGTGTCCGTATGGAGGGGCAATGGCGGCGCCCTGCCCCGGCTTAGTGCAAAATACGCGGCTTAAGGTTGAAAACCGGATTGCGTCGCGCAACGCTGCGCACGCAGATCCGTCAAGAAATTCATATTTGAGAGAGCCGGTGGTAACCGCATGATTGAAGTCACCGAAGTTTCCATTGCCCAATTGCGCGCTGCGCTCGAATCCGGCCAGACCACGTCGGTCGAACTGGTCCAGGCCTACCTCGCCCGGATCGATGCGTATGACGGCGCCGACACCGACACCGCGCTCAATGCCGTGGTGGTGCGCAACCCGGACGCGCTCAAGGAAGCGCAAGCTGCCGATGCCCGTCGGGCCAGGGGCGAGACGCTGGGGCCACTCGATGGCATTCCTTATACGGCGAAGGACAGTTACCTGGTCAAGGGCCTGACGGCCGCTTCGGGCAGCCCAGCGTTCAAGGATCTGATTGCCTATCGCGATGCGTTCACCGTCGAACGACTGCGCGCCGCCGGTGCTATCTGCCTGGGCAAGACCAATATGCCGCCCATGGCCAACGGCGGAATGCAGCGCGGGGTCTATGGCCGTGCCGAGAGCCCGTACAACGCCGATTTCCTCACCGCCCCGTTCGCCTCCGGTTCGTCGAACGGTGCCGGCACAGCCACGGCCGCCAGCTTCGCGGCGTTCGGTTTGGCCGAGGAAACCTGGTCAAGCGGCCGTGGCCCGGCGTCCAACAATGGCTTGTGCGCCTACACGCCATCGCGTGGCGTGATTTCGGTGCGCGGCAACTGGCCGCTGACACCGACCATGGACGTTGTCGTGCCGTTTGCCAGAACCATGGCCGACCTGCTGGAGGTGCTCGACGTGGTCGTGGCGGACGACCCTGACACCCGTGGCGACCTGTGGCGCATGCAACCCTGGGTGCCGATTCCGAGCGTCGCTTCGGTCCGGCCTGCCTCCTATCTTGAACTTGCCGCGCAACCCGATGCGCTCGCCGGCAAGCGCCTCGGCGTGCCGCGCATGTACATCAATGCCGATCCGGAAGCAGGCACCAGCGAAGCACCCGGGATCGGTGGCCCGACCGGCCAACGTATCAATACCCGCGAGTCGGTGATCGGTCTTTGGCAACAGGCGCGCAAGGCTCTTGAAGCCGCTGGCGCCGAGGTCATCGAAGTCGATTTTCCGCTGGTGTCCAATTGCGAAGGTGACCGTCCCGGTGCGCCGACGGTGTTCAATCGCGGCATCGTCTCCAAGGAGTTCCTGCACCATGAATTGTGGGATCTCACTGCGTGGGCTTTCGATGATTTCCTGCAAGCCAATGGCGATCCGAAGCTGAATCGACTGGTCGATGTCGATGGACCGAAGATTTTCCCCCATGACCCGGGAACATTGCCCAACCGTGAGGGCGACCTCGCTGCCGGCATGGACGAATACGTGAAGATGGCCGAGCGTGGTATCACCCCGTGGGACCAGATCAGTACCGTCCCCGATGGACTGCGTGGGCTCGAGCAGACGCGCAAACTCGATCTGGAAGACTGGATGGATCGGCTGGGCCTGGACGCAGTGCTGTTCCCCACCGTCGCGGATGTTGGCCCGGCGGACGCCGATGTCAACCCGGTCTCTGCCGACATCGCCTGGAGTAACGGCGTATGGGTGGCCAATGGCAACCTGGCCATCCGGCATCTGGGTGTGCCGACAGTCACCGTGCCGATGGGCATCATGGCGGATATCGGCATGCCAGTAGGCCTGACGTTTGCCGGTCGAGCCTATGACGATTCGGCACTGTTGCGTTTTGCCTCGGCATTCGAAGCCAGCGGGTCGAAACGAATGATCCCGCCTCGTACCCCGCCGCTGTCATCAGCAGAATAGAGTGCAGTTTTTCGGTGGGCACCGCGTGAGTGACCACCGAAAACCCTCATCTATTTGTGTGGAGCTGCTCACAAAGTCGATTGGAAACGGACAAAAAACCTCTACAATACAGAAAAATCTGTACAGTATTTGTAGAGGTTTCATGACCATGTCACCCTCTGAAAAACTCCTCGCCTGGCATGGAAACTGGATTCTTTCGCAAACAAAGGTCGTCTGCAGGAACTGCAAGGCAGAGCAATCCGAGTCAGACAGAACACTGGAGTTTCCTCACATTTCCCAGTGTCCCAGGAAGGGTTCTCTATCCAACCCGTGGCAGGAGCTGGACGGAATCAGTAATGCCGTTTCAGATAAGCCTGCTTAGCTGAAACGCCAAATTCAAATTTGCAGCGTTCCCCTTACCAAGGCTTCCAGCCTGGGCAAAATACTCGCTTCGTCGTTGCCCAATATGGCAATTGAAGAACCACGCAGCCCTGACGACGAAGCGGCAGCTGCGTCGCCAACCAGGGCCAATGGGCACGTAACGCCCATTTGAAGGGCACGCAGTCGCTTGTGTGCATCGGCCTGCAGTGGCGTCTGGACCAACAGCACCAGCGCGGCGGGCTGAATCGCTGTACACAGCAATGGCAGTTCTTCCAGGGGCTGGCCCGGGCCCAGCACTTCAATGCGCAGCTGGTCATTGCTCATCAACAAACCGGCGCACAACAGCTCCAGTTCGTGTGCATGGCCAGAGCCGTCGGCCAGCAGCACGCAAGCACCGTTGCCCGGGTTCATCTGCAGTCGCAATAACAACCGCGCACGAAAGAAAGCGTCCAGGAACAGCCACTGACTGCGTCGACCGAAAGCATCGCCAACTGCCAGGCTGCGCCAGACCGGCAGCAGAACAGCCGCCAGTACCGTAGCCTTCGGGTAGATCGTGAACAGTTGCCCGTGAAGGCGCTCCAGCTCGGCGCCATCAAAAGCCTGCGTGGCACGATGAATTGCCTGTTGCCATTGGAGCAGAGGGGCTTCGGCCGCGTCTGTGACAGCGAGCTCCGGCGTGTTCTGCTGCCGGTTGAGCAAAGCGCCAATCTTGCTGATTGGCAGACCTCGGCTGGTCCAGAGCATGATGCTGCGTATATGTTCGATATCTTGCTGCGAATACAGGCGATGCCCACCTACCGTGCGAACAGGTCGGATCAATCCGTGGCGACGCTCCCATGCCCGCAGGGTGATCGGGTTGACGCCAGTCAGGCTGGCGACTTCGCGCATGGGGAGCAAGGCGTCGTCGGAGGCGGATTCGAGGGGCTCGGTCATTGAAAGTCGTTACATCCTGAGTGTGTCGCCATTCTAAACCAGGCATGGCGCTATTTAACCAGCCAATCGCGGTCCGGGTTCCTGCGTCTTGCCATCTAGGCATGGCTGTCGCTGACGACTACGCTGTGAGGCAAATCCTCGAACTACAGCGAGCCCGGACCATGATTGACGCCAAACTCCTGCAACTTATGGTCGAAGCCTCCAATGACGGCATCGTCGTGGCCGAGCAGGAAGGCAGTGACAGCATTCTCATCTATGCCAACCCTGCCTTCGAGCGCCTGACCGGCTACAGTGCCGACGAAATACTCTATCAGGATTGCCGGTTCCTGCAGGGAGCCGATCATGACCAGGCCAGCCTCAACGCAATCCGCGACGCCATCCGCCTCGGTCAGCCCTGCCGTCAGGTGCTGCGCAACTATCGTAAGGATGGCAGCCTGTTCTGGAACGAGTTGTCTATCACTCCCGTGTACAACGATGCCGATCAGTTGACCTACTACATTGGCATACAGCACGACGTCAGCGAAAAGATTGCCGCTCTGGAAAGAGTCCAGTCGCTTGAGACCGAAGTGGCTGATCTTCGCCGTCAACTGGCAAGGCTTGGCGGTCAAGACGAGTAACGCAACGACCGATACAAAAAGTGTACAAGAATATTGACTTGTACAATTTTCCCCGTAGGCTTCAGGTAAACCTGTACAGTTTTCTCAACTTGTACAATTTTGCCTGGAGCCGGCCATGTCTGCATATCTCCGCCATTTCGCTGACACGTTCACAACGCTGAACGCTGATTGCCTGGATAAACTGGGCGAGCTGTACAGCAACGACGTTCAATTTCGTGATCCGTTGCACCAACTCAATGGCCTGCCGGCACTTCGTAGCTATTTTGAAAACCTGTACAGCAACGTCGAGGATATCCGCTACGAACTCCTGGACGTGGATGAAACCGCCCCCGGTCAAGGTTATCTGCGCTGGAACCTGCACTTCCGTCATCCGCGCCTGTCCCGTGGCCAGCCGATAAGTCTGCAAGGCTGCAGCCACCTGCGCTGGGCAACGCATGTCTACCTGCACCACGACTATTTCGATGCCGGTGCCCTGATCTACGAGCACGTTCCCGTACTTGGCGCAGTGATCGGCTGGATCAAAGGGAGGCTTGCATGAGTCGCTGCTGGCTGACAGGGGCCAGCAGCGGCCTTGGTGCCGCCCTGGCTGAACGGCTTCTGGAGCAAGGCCATTCGGTGGCCTTGGGTGGGCGGCGGGCGGAAGCACTGATGCCGCTCGTGCTGCGCTACCCAGGGGCCTTGCTCGCTACCGGCGATGTGGCTGACCCGCGTCAAGTTTCGGCCATTTGCGACAACATCGAGCAGGCGTGGGGCGCACTGGACCTGGTGATTCTGAACGCCGGCACCTGCGAATACCTGGTGCCGGGCAAGTTCGAGGCCGAGACAGTCGAGCGCGTGATGCGTACCAACCTGTTGGCGGTCAGCTACTGTTTGCAGGCGGCACTGCCACTGCTGCGCCGCGGGCACCGACCCCATCTGGTAGTGATCGGCAGCTCAGTGACCTGGCTGGCGCTGCCGCGGGCCGGAGCCTATGGCGCGTCCAAAGCGGCCCTGCGTTATCTCGTTGAATCCCTGCGCCTGGATCTACACGCCGAAGGCATTGATGTAACGCTGGTCAGCCCGGGGTTCATCGACACCCCCCTGACTCGGCGCAATACCTTTGCCATGCCACAACTCTGGACGGCCGACCGCGCTGCGCGGCATGTCGTCGCGCGCCTGACGCGACGACCGCTGGAGATCAACTTTCCACGCCTCTTCACTCTCGTCCTGCGCTTGCTTGGCGCCCTGCCGGCGCGTTGGCGCCTGGCCCTGGGCCGTCGACTGGCGCGAACCGAACAGGAATAGCGTCATATGCGTATCGCCATTATCGGCAGCGGGATTTCTGGGCTGACCTGTGCCTATCTGTTGTCGCGTAGCAATGAGGTGACCGTGTTCGAAGCGGCTGACTGGGTCGGCGGTCATACCCATACTGTCGACATTGAATGGCAGGGCCAGCGCTATGCCGTGGACACCGGCTTCATCGTTTTCAACGACTGGACCTACCCCAACTTCATTCGCTTGCTCGATCGCCTGGGAGTCGTCTCACGCCCCACCGAGATGAGCTTTTCCGTGAACGATCCGGACAGCGGTCTGGAGTACAACGGCAATAATCTGGACACCCTTTTCGCACAGCGCAGCAATCTGCTGTCGCCGGGCTTCTGGGGGATGCTGCGCGATATCGTGCGCTTCAACCGCCAGGCGGTAACAGACCTTGACGACCACCGCATTGACCAAGCCATAAGCCTTGGCGACTACCTGAGCATGCGAGGCTACGGGCAGCGTTTCATCCATCACTATATCGTCCCCATGGGATCGGCCATCTGGTCGGTATCAAGGGCCGATATGCTGCGTTTCCCGCTGCACTTTTTCGTGCGTTTCTTTCGCAACCACGGCCTGCTCTCGATCAGCCAGCGGCCGCAGTGGCGGGTGATCGAGGGTGGCTCGCGCAGTTATGTGAAGCCGTTGTGCTGGACCTTCAGCGAGCGCATTCGCCTCAATTGCCCGGTGATGGGCGTCCGCCGGGATGATACCGGGGTGGTGATCACCAGCGCCGCGGGCCAGGAACGCTTCGACAAAGTCGTGTTCGCCTGCCATAGCGACCAGGCTCTGGCGCTGCTGGAGAAACCGACGACCACCGAGCATGAGGTGCTCGGAGCCCTGAACTATGCCGCCAATGAAGTATTGCTGCACACCGACACGCGCCTGTTGCCCAGTCGGCGCAAGGCTTGGGCCAGCTGGAACTATCGTCTCGGCGGCCCGGCACACGCGCCGGCCGCCGTGACCTATAACATGAATATTCTGCAAGGCCTCGACGCACCCGTGACCTTCTGCGTAAGCCTCAATCAGGGCGATTGCGTGGACCCGTCGCAGGTTTTGGCACGCTTCGATTACGCACATCCGCAATACAGCCTTGCCGCCATGGCGGCCCAGGCACGTCAGGGTGAACTACAGGGAAACCAGCACAGCTACTTCTGCGGCGCTTACTGGGCCAACGGCTTCCATGAGGATGGCGTGGTCAGCGCTTTGG
Source organism: Pseudomonas sp. Sample_22 (assembly GCF_004307635.1). Taxonomy (NCBI): domain Bacteria; kingdom Pseudomonadati; phylum Pseudomonadota; class Gammaproteobacteria; order Pseudomonadales; family Pseudomonadaceae; genus Pseudomonas; species Pseudomonas sp. Sample_22. The sequence continues at coordinate 127,531 of NZ_RCNY01000049.1, read as the reverse complement.
GCGTCGCCGAACGGTTCGGGGAGCGCCTGTGAACAGCAGCCTTTGCTACGGTTGGGTCAGCCACCGACGCCTGATGCCGCGGTACCACGGATTCCGCTATCGCAGCGCCATGCTTTACCTGGATCTGGACGAACAGCAATTGCTGCTGGGCCTGTCTCCGTTACTCGGTGCTACTCGGCTGGCACCGCTGAGCTGGCGAGAAACCGATTACCTGCCAGCCTGGACTCGTCGCGGCATACCTTTGAAAGACGCGGTGCGCGAAGTGGTGGCCAAGGCCTTGGGCCAGGCGCCGTGCGGCCCCATTCATTTGCTGACCCAGCCGCGCAGTTGGGGGATTTCTTTCAATCCGGTGAGCTTCTACTTTTGCCACGACAGCGATGGCCTCCTGGCAGCGATTGTGCTGGAGGTGCGTAACACACCTTGGCGTGAGCGTTTTCACTATGTGCTGTCGGTGCTGCCCGGTCAGCCGCGACAATTCTCGGTCAGCAAGCAATTCCATGTCTCGCCGTTCTTGCCGATGGACATGCAATACCACATGCGCTTCCACATCGATGGCGCGCACGTGCGCATCCACATGGAAAACCACCGCGAAGAACAGAAAGTCTTCGAGGCCGACCTGGCGCTGCAGCGCAAGCCGCTGGATGCCGCTGCATTGAGACGACACGTACTGGCCTTCCCCTGGATGAGCCTGCGTACCCTCAGTGCCATTTATTGGCAAGCCATGTGCCTGTTGCTCAAGCGCACCCCACTCTTTGCCCACACCACCCGTCAGAGCAGCCAAGACCTTGGCCATGACTTCCACGAGGAGCCCGAGCATGTCCGATCCAACTCTGAGCGTCAGTAAATCCTTTGGCTTGGCGCCGTTGTTCGGCGGCCTGGGCAGAAGCGCCGTGCTCTCCCAACTGCGCAACCTGCGCCAAGGACGTCTGCGCCTGATCTATCAGGGCCGACAGTGGCTGTTTGGCGATGCCGGCAGCACACTGCACGCCGAGGTCGAGATCTTCGACGAAGCAGCTTGGGGCATGGTGGCTGCCAACGGCTCGATCGGTGCCGGTGAAGCTTACATCCACGGCTACTGGCGCACGCCGGACCTGGCGGCGGTCACCCGACTCTTCGTCGCCAACCTGGAAGTGCTCGACGCCCTTGATGGCGGGTTGGCGCGCCTGGGTCGACCGGTCCTGCGCCTGCTGCATTGGTTCAATCGAAACAACAGGCAAGGCGCGCGGCGCAATATTCTCGCTCATTACGATTTGGGCAATGCCCTGTTCGAGCGGCTGCTGGACCCGACCATGATGTACTCGGCAGCAATGTTCGACAGTCTGGAGCAGAGCCTGGAGCAAGGCCAACTGAACAAACTCGAGCGTATCTGCGAGAAACTCGCGCTGAGCCCCGACGATCATCTGCTCGAGATCGGTACCGGATGGGGTAGCCTGGCGATCCATGCCGCTACCCGTCACGGGTGCCGGGTGACGACCACCACATTGTCCGAGGCGCAGTACGCCCATACCGTGCAGCGCGTCCGCGATCTTGGCCTGCAAGAACGCATTACCGTCCTGCGCGAGGATTACCGCGACCTGCGCGGACGCTTCGACAAACTGGTCTCGATCGAGATGATCGAGGCAGTGGGGCACCGCTATTTGCCGGTTTACTTCCGTCGGTGTGCATCGCTGCTCAAAGAAGACGGTTTGATGCTGTTGCAGGCCATCACCATTCGCGACCAGCGTTATGAACAGGCCCAGCGCTCGGTGGATTTCATTCAGCGCCATATCTTTCCCGGCGGTGCCCTGCCCTCCTTGAGCGTCATGCTGCAGACCGCCAGTTGCCATACCACGTTGAACCTGGTGCACATGGAGGACTTCGGACAGGACTATGCGCGGACTCTGCAGCACTGGCGCGACAACTTGCGCCAGTCGCGCACCGCGTTGCTTGAGCTGGGCTATGACGAAACATTTCAACGCCTCTGGGAGTTCTACCTGTGTTATTGCCAGGGCGGTTTCGAGGAGCGCGCAATTGGCGTCGCGCAACTGCTCTGGGCAGCCCCGGCCGCACGTCGAGCTTCGCTGCCGGGTGCCTGATGAGCCGGGCCTGGTTGATCGGCAACGCACTGTGGATGCAAGCCGCGTGGTGGGCTTGCGTGCTGAGCGAGCGGCATCCCTGGCTGCTGCTCCCGGTGGCGGCAGGTTTGTTGGTGCATGTGGCTGCTTGCCCGCGGCCGCGCGAGGAAGCAACCACGCTGGTCTGTGTGGCAATGGCAGGCTGCGCACTGGATGCCAGCCTGGGTGCGCTGGGCGTTTTCGATTTTGCCCAGCGCCCCTTACCTCTATGGCTGGCGGTACTGTGGCTGGTGCTGGCCAGTGGACTTCGCCATAGCCTGGCCTGGGCTCGACATCCCATCTGGTACGGCGCGCTACTGGGCATGTGCGGCGGTCCCCCGGCTTACATCGCCGGCGCATCGTTGGCGGGTGTCGGTCTGCCTTGGGGCACTTTTGGCACAGTCCTGCTGCTCGCGCCGCTTTGGGCTGTATGGATGCCGCTTATCCTGCGACTGGCGGCTCGGCGCTGATCTTTCCAATGGGCGAATAGCGCCTGCTCGGCTCGGCCATCGTGGGTTCAGGGAGTTGACGCCGGCTGGCGACGAAAGAACAGGATCACCTGTCCCAACTCGACGCCAAGCTTGCTCATAGTCGTGCGATTGATGATCGTGTCTTCGTCCATCAGGTACATCCAGTCGTCCATATCCACTTCCCAATGCCGGCCGTCAACCGGCAGGTCAAGGCGGTAGCGCCAGTGCAGCGCGTTGCCCGCGATCTCGCCGCTGGCCTCTCCGACGACATCGTCCGCACGGCCACGCCATCGCCCGGAACCGGTCGGTTCCAGCGTCCAGGTACGCCGCTGACGCGTGCCATCGCTGTAGAGAAATCGCTCGTCGAGGATCAATTTTTGTCCTTCGACGCGACTTTCAATCTGGACATGGAAACGTTTGACCACCTCGCCCGAGCGATTCTGGAACAACCCCCAAGCCTGTACCGGCCGGGAGAAGAAGGCCACCAGATCCAGAGCGGGTCGCTCCTTCGCGTAGTGGTCCACGCCAACGTTGTTACAGCTGACCAGCAACAGGCTAACGAGCAGTACCGCTAATCGACGCATCTCAACCTCCTCACTCCGCCGGCCCGGCCATCCCCAGCAGGCGTTGACGCAGTTCTTTGTCCCGAGTACGCGGGTCCAGCCAAATGTCGAAGAAGGCACGGGCGAATGCAGGGTCCTCGACCCGCCGGCGCAGTTGGCCGTCGACGAAGAAAGTGCAGCCTTTACCTGGATGGTAAAGCCCGGTAATGCGCATTCCCGGCCGAACATCGACGAAGGCATCTCGCATTTCACTGGACCAGCGTTGGAGTGTGGGCTCATCTGGACGAGCCTCTGCCATGCGACGCATTTCCTTGAGGCTGGCCTCAACCAGTGCGTCCCGGGAAAGGGCACGGTGATAAACCAGTTCGAGTGCAAAAGGCTGGTCCCAGGTCATCGGCATCCCTGGGCTCCACAAACGCGCTGTGTAGAGACTCACGCCGAACCAGGTAAAGTCGCCGCTGCCCAACAGACGCCCGTCTGGCAGTGCGGGACGCCAATCCGCCCAGCAAGGTACCGCCAGCAACAACGCGAACAGCCAGCATCTCGACAGACGATGTCCAAAGCAACGCTTGGAATCAGCCACGTTCATGATCGTCTCGGCCTTTTGTAAATTCTATACAAGAATAGCTTCATGTATAGTTTTTACGCCATCAGGACAGAGCTTGTACAACTTTTTTACGCCATGCGCGGTGATTCCTGATGAGCGTCGATGGAGCGACGCTCATCACCGCCAAGGTCAGCTTCTAGTCCTCGCGATACAGAATCATGCCTGCGTGATACAAAATCCCCTCCCGGAACTCGCCATCAGCGGTAAACCCGGTGTCATCGACGTATTCAATGTGGTCACCTTCCAGCCAATATCTTCCCTGGTAGGCGCTCGCTGTCTTGCCTCGCGCCTCATCATATCGGCCGCCTGGCAATAGCTCATGGCGAATATGCCCATCTGCCGTAACCCACATGCCGACGTATTTGTCTTGATCTGCGGACTTTTTGACCGTCATTTTCTTTTCCTCCAGTCTCGCCACATTAATAGGGGCTGGCGGTTGGCCGGACAATCAGCTCACTGACATCAACGTCGGCAGGTTGCTCGATGGCATAGGCAATAGCACGGGCGATGGCCTGGGCAGGCAGTGCGATCTTACGAAACTCACGCATCTCGGCCCGTCCACCTTCGTCTGAGATGCTCTCGGCCAATTCCGATTCGGTGACCCCCGGCGAAATAACGGTGACACGAATGTCTCCACCAACTTCCTGACGCAGTCCTTCTGAAATGGCCCGTACCGCAAATTTCGTCGCGCAGTAGACAGAGGCTGTCGGGCTGACTGTGTATGCACCGATAGACGCTATATTGATGAACTGACCGGATTTCTGCTTCTGCATCAGAGGCAGGCCTGCTGCAATACCATGCAGGACGCCGCGAATGTTGACGTCGATCATCTGGTCCCATTCAGCGACCTTCAGCGCTTCAAGCTTCGACAGAGGCATTACACCGGCGTTATTGACGATCACATCGACGCGACCATGGAGGCTGACGGCAAAATCCACAAACGCTTGCACGTCAGACCGGCTGGTGACATCAACCGCCTTGAATTGGGCGCTCCCTCCCGCGGCATTGATCTCATGGCAGAGGCTTTCGAGGCGATCCGTGCGACGTGCACCCAGCACGACGCGTGCCCCCTTGCCAGCTAAAAGACGCGCGGCCGCCTCGCCAATACCGCTGCTGGCGCCAGTGATCACCACTACTTTTTCCGAAATGTTCGACATGATCCCTATCCTTTACTGAGTGCTTGATGACGCGAGTGGTGCCTCGCTACGTGTTCAGATTAGGGATAAAGGTGTGCAGCGAGTTAGTCAGATCCTTCTGACAACTTGCCTGATCCTGCGGGAGTGCGATCAAGCGTAGTTTTCCAGACTGGAAGCGGCAGACGACATCCATCGGCAAAAGAAAGGGAGGGCATCCATTGCCCTCCCCGCCTCGGTTAACGCTGACTGGACTTCACCTCAAGTAGCCAGAATGAAGTCTGAGGCAGTGATGGTTGTCGCATCGGCCACACCGACCAGGCGGATGGTTTCAGCGCCTCCTGCGGAGCTGAGCAGGGTATCCGCACCGACATCGGTGATGATGACAGTGCTGGCAAAGGTCGCAGCCGTGACACCGAATGCGGAAATATCGAGCAGATCCTGGCCCCCCGCCGCGTTGGCATCGAAGCCGATGATCTGGTCGGCCCCGAAGCCCGCCGCGAACAGGAAGACGTCGTTGCCAACGCTGGCGACCATCACATCGTCGCCGGCACCGCCAGTGACCCTATCGTTGCCCACTCCGCCATCGATAAAGTCATTGCCGATACCGCCCAGCAATGTGTCGTTACCGATACCACCATTGAGGGTGTCGCTGCCATCGCCGCCCTGGAGCAGATCGTTGCCGGTACCGCCATCCAGCACGTCATTACCCAGCCCACCCAGCAACGTGTCGTTGCCTGCGTCACCATTCAAGGCATCGTTTCCGTCACCACCGTCGAGGCCATCATCGCCGATACCGCCGTTCAGGGTATCGGTGCCTATGCCACCCAACAGCTGATCGTTGCCGATGTCACCATTGAGCGTGTCGTTACCTGCGTTGCCGGTAAGGATGTCGTTGCCGCTGTTGCCGTTAAGGGTGTCATTACCTGCCCCGCCGACGATGTTATTGTTCAGCCCGTTACCGTTACCGACGAAGTTGTTGACTCCGGTGTAAGCCAGGTTCTCGACATTATTACCAAGCACGTAGCTGGCCAGCGTCGTCTGCACGCTATCCGTACCGCCACCCGCCACCTCGAACACCCCATCAGCGACCACATCGACGATGTAGGTGTCGTTGCCAGCGCCCCCTGCCATCTGGTCAGCACCCGCACCGCCATCGAGGATGTCGTTACCCACCCCGCCGGTCAGGGTGTTAGCCAGCGCATTGCCCGTACCGGTGAAGTTACCTGCCCCCGTATAGGTCAGGTTCTCGACGTTGGCCCCGAGCAGGTAGCTGGCCAGGCTGGTTTGCACCAGATCGGTACCACCGCCCAACGCTTCGGTGACGCTGTCACCGACATTGTCCACCACGAAGGTGTCGTTGCCGGCACCGCCGTTCATGGCATCCGCGCCAAGCCCGCCGTTGAGGGTGTCGTTGCCGTCCCCGCCACTGAGGACGTCATTACCAACCCCGCCAGTGATGATGTTGGCCAGCGCATTACCGGTACCGGTAAAGCTGCCCGCACTGGTATAGGCCAGGTTCTCGAGGTTGGCACCCAGCACGTAGCTGGCCAGGCTGGTTTGCACCAGATCGGTACCGCCCAAGGCAATCTCAGTGACAACGTCGCCAACATTGTCCACCACGAAGGTGTCGTTGCCGAGACCGCCATTCATGGCGTCCGCGCCGAGGCCACCGTTGAGGAGGTCGTCGCCGATATCGCCGTTGAGGATATCGTTGTCGTCTCCGCCGTTGAGGATGTCATTGCCGAAGCCACCTAGCAGTTGATCAGTACCGGCCAGACCATTGAGCGTATCGTTGCCGCTCAGGCCACTAAGCACATCGGCACCCCCGCCACCGGTGAGGGTGTCAGCGAGAAAGGTACCCTCCAGCACCACGCCAGGCGTTACCGTAACGGCAGCGGTTGCCGCCGAGGTCAGCGTCTCCAGCGTACCGAAGCCGTCGGTATAGCGCACGATCACCCGCAATTGCAGATTGCCCTGCGCAAAGCCCGGGGTGAAGGTCGCAGCGGTCGCGCCGTTAATGTCGGTGAAGGAAGCGCCAGTACCTTGCTGCCACTGGAAGCTGAAGGTGCCCAGCCCATCCTCATCGGCAATCCCGGCAGTCAGCGCGGTCAACACCTGTCCTTGATCCGGTGTCGTATCGCTGATCAGCAACGCACCGGTGGGTGCATCGTTGACGTTGGCGACCGGGTCCGAAGGGTCGGACGCCACGCTCTCGGTTACACCAAAGTCATCCACGTAACTGACCACTACCCGCACCTGGTCGCCGACCTGGTCCTGGCCAAGCGTGAACGTGCTACTGGTGGCTCCGACGATGTCGACGAAGCTGACCCCGTTGGTTGCCTGCCACTGGTAGGTGAACTGCGGATTGCTGAGGCCATCCAGATCGATAATGCTCGATGGGTCAGCGGTCAACACTTGGTCCTCCACCAAAAGACCGGTGACCGTCGGCCCCGCGGTGGGTGCGCTGTTCGCCGACGAGTCGACGATTTCCAGCGTACCCTTGGCATCCTGATACACCGCCCGGACGCGAATGTTCAGACCCGCCACATCGTCCGTCACCCGGTAGGTGGTCCCGGTCGCCCGCGAGGCTTCGCCGGCGGCAACAACGGTGATGTCCTCATAGATCCCCGTGCCTGGAATGTTTTCCACCTGCCAGTAGTAAGCCACCGCTCCGGACAACGTACCGGTCGGATTGGCGCCGCTTACGTTGTCCGCATCGTGTACGGCACGACCGCTGACGCGTAGCAACTGGCCGGCCACAGGCGTGTCGTCACGCAGACCGGTAGCATCATCGAGAATCGCCAGATGACCCGATGGCCCCTCGTTCAAGGCGCTACCAACGCCGGATGACTGCGCCAGGTCAGAGAATTGCAGACGCTCGATGCCCGTCAAGCGATCGACACCATCACGCCCCGCCACCAGATCCGTCACGATGACTGTATTGCCCTCGACAGAAACGATGTATTCCGTCGAATTACCGGAGAACACCGCGGTATCGAAGCTGTCATCGCCCGTCAGAATCTCCCGCTTGATGATCAACTGACCCGGGTTGTACGTACCGTTGAGCATGAACGGAACCAGTGGCTCCATGCTGTCGAAGGTAGCGATTTCCGGTCCGGTACCATCGGCATTTGCCCGGACGCTGATGCGTACGTTGAGCCACTTGTCACCATCGATGATGTCGTCGCCACCGCGACCCTCGATAAGGTCGCTGCCGCTGCCACCGAGGATGATGTTGCCGCCATCGAAGAACGTCGCTCCGGCCGGCAGCACATCCGCCAGGCCGTCGATCAGGTCGATGTTGGTCAGCACACTGCCGGTTGCACCTGCACCCGGTAACGATGCGGCATCTTGATTGTCGCCGCGCAGGAAGTCACCGTGCGATGAACCCGACAGACCTTCCATGATGTCGAAACGCACCAGTGCCGAAGCACCCGAGCCCGGAACCGGCGGCACATCGAAAAAGCGGTCGCTGTAATCGATGCTCACGCCCTGGGCGAGCCCCTTGAAGGTTGCCCAGTCAAAGCCCGAGCCACCGATATAGCGGTCACCAAAGCCGAGACTGCCGACCATGATGTCGTCGCCGCCTTCACCGTTGAACTTGTCGTTCTCGTTGCCACCGATGAAGACATCGTTGCCGATGACCGGGTCGTTGCCCAGCGGATCGAAGTTGTCGCCAGGCGCACCGTCGGAGGTGCCCTTCTCGATCCAGTCGTCGCCTTCGTTACCCATGTCCTGTTCGTTGGCCTTGCTGCCCAGGATAAAGTCATTGCCCTGTCCACCAATGGCCTCGGAGGCGTCCTCACCGGTCACGATGAAGTCATTGCCGAACCCGCCGATGATCAGGTTGATGCCGTTACCACCGTGCAGCACGTCGTTGCCGTCGCCACCCTGGATGTTATCGTCGCCGCCCATATCGCTGATGATGTCGTCACCGGCACCACCGCGCAGCTGGTCGTTGCCGTCACCGCCCTCGATGCGGTCGTTGCCGCCGTCACCCCAGACGGTGTCATCGCCTTCACTCGCGATGAGGATGTCTGCATCGTTGGTACCGCCCAGCACGATGTGTTGGTCACCGGTGTACTTGATGTAGTTGGTGTCCGGTCCGGCAGTCAGCGGGTTGTCGCGGAACACCACCTGCTGGCCGTTCTCGTCCAGCGGGTCGGCATTGCCCAAGCCATCGTTGTACTGCTTGGACTGATCCCTCTCCAGATAGAAGCCCGGGTCCGAAAACACCAGGCCCGGCAAGTGCGTGGCCGAGGTGTTGGCCATGATCAGCTTAGCGAACGAGTTGCTTTCCAGCTCGGCATTCATCGACAGGCCAGAGGTGCGCTCCAGGTAGTAGAAGCGGTCGCCGTCCTGCAGTTTCTCCATTTGATTTTCGAACACAAAGTTGAAGGTCGAGCCGAGCATGCCGCCAAACGGCGTTTTCTCTTCGGCCAGGCCACCAATCCATAGATCGATGGCGTCGACCCCTGTGATCGTCACACCCTTTAGATCGTCGGCAGTCCCCAGAACCCCGTCTTTGCCCGCCCGCGTTACGTTGGCCCAGGTACCGGTGCCGTTGAGGAAGTCCAGGCGATCGGATGGCTCGTTGATCCCGCCATCGCCGAACACCAACAACATCGCCGCGGCACGCTTGCCTTCGAGCGTAGTCGCCCCCGTGATCGTGCTGTGCGTACCATAAGCCGCGATGAAGTTGATCAACGACTCCGGATGCTTGAGGTGCTGCACCAGGTCGACCCAGCTGCTGTACGGCTTGAGTTGGGTATCTCCGGTCTGGTTGTAGATGTCGCGGCGAATCGCATTGAGCGAGGGAATCCCCACGTCGCGACCACGGGCGATGTTGATCGCCGGCAGGTCAAGAGGCAGGCCCAGCAGGTTGTTGCGCAGTGCCTCGGTGACGAACTCGTCGATTTCGTTACCGGCTTGCCGAGTTACCCCGCGCACGATCGCACTGGTCGCATCCTCCGGCGTCACGCCACTGGCGGCATAGGCCAACGGGTTGAGGAATGCCGCGATCAAGCCCAGTTGCTGATCGGGATCAGCACTGCTCGGATCGCCAATCACGTCAAAATTGACGTCGTAGCGATCGACAGTCTCGGTCAGCATCGAGTGGCCAAACCGGTACACGGTGTGGGCAAACTCGGCGACGATCGAGGCATCAAGGTCGACGTCATAGACCTGGGTCGGTGCGAAGAACAGGTCAACGCGAGGCTGGATGGTCCGCGCAAACTCCTCGAACACCAGGTGCTGATACTGCATCTCGGTGCCGAACTTGGCCGCCTGGAACAGGCGCTCGCCATTCCACACCAGCGCATCGATCTCGGCCTGGTTGACCGGCAAGGCAGCAACCGGCGAGAGCAGCCACTCGTTGAGGAAGGCCACGTCATTGGAATCGAGCACGGTGTCCTTGGTCTGCGCAACCAATCGATTGTGCTCGGCGTGGAAGATCGCATGCACTGCGGTCAGGCCGATGTTCTCGTTGACCCGGCCGTCACCGGCGATGTAGTGAGCGTCAAGCAGTTCGTTGTCGTAGGTCAGGTTGTTGCCGCCCGGGCCAACGGGCTGCGCGTTACCGACATCGACATCGCCATCCGCCTGCAGAACCCCGCCGACGACAACCGGCACAGCGTTATGGGCGATGTCGTTGAGGAAGGCATGGCCCGTGCGTACCGCGTTCACCAGGCTTATCGGGTTGGCCGGATTGCCTTCGACGAGGGTCGTGACGTCATCGGCGTTGCCGGCGATACCGTCCAGCCCGTTGTTGAGCCGAATGACAACTTGCGGGAAGCCGTTCGGCCCCTTGATGAAGTTGCCATAGGCGTCCGTCGCCAGCAGCGGACTGCTGTCGATATCGGCGTCGGTGAGATCGATACCCAGCACATCACGTGCCTGCGCCTTGACCACTTTCCAGGTCGCCATGCCACCGATTTCGCTGTCGTCACCAGTACCAAACTTGCCGTCCGGCCCAAGGTCACGGTTGGTGATGAGATTGCCGGTCGCTTTGGGGCCATCCTCCGTCATCACGTATCCGCGCAGGAATACCTGGTGCGAGGGATGCGAGCTGTAGGTCTGGTTCTGGTCCACGAACGGCGTGGTGGTGTTGGTGTGCTCACGGACATCGTCGGCCGTGCCCAACACGCCATCCGCCCCTGGCTGGTTGGTCGCGCGGGTCAACACCATGAAATTGGTGTTGCCGCCCGGCACATACAGCGGGTCGTCCGGTTGCAGCGGGATGAACACAGTGCCTGAACCGCCTTTGGTCAACAGGTCCAGGCCATGGTCGAAGAACTGCCCGAAGAAGGTCATCCAGGCGTTGAACGGCGCGGACAATCCCGCATCCGCCGCGGTGTTCTCGAACAGGTACACATCGTGGTCGTCGCCGGTACCGAACTGGCCATCCATGCCAGGGCTGGCGACGATCCGTACCCCCTCCTTGAGCACGTCGTCGTTACCGCTACCGGTTACGCCAAAGTCGAGATGACCGTTGGCCCCCGGGTCATAAGCCGTGGCATAGGCCGCCGGGTTGTTCGATGTCTGGTCGACGATCAGGTTACTGATGGTGCGCGGCTGCGAGTCAAACACAAAGCCGCTGGTTTGCTGATAAGACGATCCCGGAATGGCCGGCGAGCCGGGGCCAAAGAAACCGGCAGGTACACCTTCTGCCGGATTGAAGACCGGGTCGCTCAGGCGCGGGAAGAGGTTATCGGCAGCACCGTACTCGGTATGGTTGTTGCCGTTCAGGTTCAGCAGGTTGTTGTTCGACCCATCGACCGCACGCAGGCCCAACGGCGCGCGGATGTTCGGGATCAGCGAGAGCATGTCCTGGCCGGCCGCGTCAGCCTCGGCAATCTTGATCTGATCGAGGATGAAGTTGAGGTCGGAGCGGACCATGTGAAGGCCCTCGCCACCGGCCGTGGCATCGGCCACGGGTGTCGGCGACGTCGGTACGACCGGCGCGCCGGGAACGACCACGGCCGTCGGCTGCGAGAACACCACTTCAGTAGTGCCATGCCCATCCTGGTAGATTGCCTTGACCCGCAGCGATAACCCGGCAAGGTCGGGCGAGACCTTGAACGTGGTGCCGTCGGCACTCTGGAACGCCAGGTCGCCGGCCGGCAACAAGATGATGTCCTCGAAAACGCCGCTGCCTGGATCCGCCTCGAATTGCCAGTAGTAGGACACCGAGGAGTTGTTGAGGCTGCCACCAATATTGTCGGCGTCGCTCACCCCGGCCACGCTGACCGTCAGCACGTCGCCCACCGTGATCGCCCCGCCGTTTGCGTCGGCGATGTTCGGTCTGCCAACCGGTTGCGCGTTGAGCCCCGGCAGCAGCACTTGCTGGGTATCGGAGAACTGCAGGCGTTCGATATGCAGAAGGGTATCGGTGCCGTCGCGCCCTGCTACGGTATCGGCCACCGTCCAGACATCGTCCGCTGTATTGAGCGTACCGCGGGTGTCGCGCGTCACCACATACTCGGACTGCTGCCCGGAGAAAATCGCGGTGTCGTAGGCGGCTCCGCCTGTCGAGGTACCGGGCAGGATTTCCCGCACGGCCTTGAGCTGAGCCGGGTTATAGGTACCGTCCATCATGAACGGGATCATCTCGACCATGCTGTCGAAGGAGGCGATCTCAGGGCCGCTATGGTTGGTGTCGTCAGGGGCATAAACCGCAATCCTGACGTTAAGCCATTTGTCGCCGTCGAGCAGGTCATCACCACCACGACCCTCGATCAGGTCGCTGCCATCGCCACCCAGGATGATATTGCCCGTGGCAAAGCCGGTGGTCGGCAAACCGGCGTCGGCCAGGAACTGCTCCAGCCCGCGGATCAACGCCACATTGGTCAGCGCACTGCCCGTCGTACCACCGTGGTCAACGATGGTGACCGCATCAACATTATCGCCCTTGAGCACATCGCCGAATTTCGAACCGGACAAGCCTTCGACCTCGGCAAACCGGTCGAGGATCGAGGCCGGCGATGCGCCGACCGGGTTGAACGGCCCGTTGTTTTGATTTGGCGCATTACCGTGTGGCTGCGCCAGCGCGGCCATGGTCAGGTCGACGGTCACGCCGATCTTGTCATTCTTATGGGTCACCCAGTCGAAGCCCGACATACCGTCCATATTGTCCTGGGCATCGCTGCCGACGAAGATGTCATCGCCCCCCTCGCCGATCATTTCGTCGAAGCCAGCGCCACCGATAAAGATGTCGTTGCCGATCACATCATCGTTGGCCAACGGCGAGGCGTTATCGCCAGGTGCACCGTCCTGGGTGCCCTTCTCGATCCAGTCGTCACCTTCGTTGCCGGTCGGTGGCAAGTTGGTCTTGGCACCGAGAATGAAGTCGTCGCCCTGGCCGCCGAAGGTGGTGCTGATGTCTTCGGTGGTGACGATGAAGTCCTGGCCATCGCCACCCAGGATCAGGTTGCCCCCGGCCAGCATGCTGCCGGCGATGATCACGTCGTTACCGGCGTTGCCTTCCAGACGGTTGTCACCGAACGAATCGGTGATGATGTCATCACCGGCGCCGCCCAGGACCGCGTCGTTGCCGGCGCCGCCTTCCAGGCGGTCGTTGCCGCCGTCACCGTAAAGCGTGTCATCGCCTTCACTGGAGATGATGATGTCATCGCCGGCGGTGCCTCCCAATACCACATGGTCCGCACCGTTGTACTGCAGGAAATTGCTGTCTGCCCCCTGGGTGTCGGGGTTGTCGCGAACCACCAGCTTGACGATTTCCACGCCGTTGATCATCAGGCCGCCCGTCGGGTCGGCTTGGCCGTCCGCACCCAGGCCAGTGAACTGATTGGCCTGATTCACTTCGAGGGTGAACGTTGGCGTCAGGAACACGGTGTTCGACAGATGGGTGACATCGCTGTTGAGCATGATCAACTTGGCAAAGGAGTTGTTCTCCAATTCGGTGCCGAAGTTCAGGCCTGCAACGCGCGACAGATAGTAGAACCGGTCGCCGTTCTGCAACGCCTCCATCTGGGTTTCAAACACGAAGTTGAAGGTAGAGCCGAGCATGCCGCCAAACGGCATCTTCTGCTCGGCGAGACCACCGACCCAGAAGTCGATGTCGTCGACACCGGTGGTGGTCACACCGTTGACCATGGCGTAGATGCCCGAACTGTTGAGAAAGTCCAGACGATCCGCTTCAGTGGCGGTAAAGGTACGCTCATCGGCAGTACCGGCGTTGATGACCGCGCTGCCGCCAAACACGAGGGCCGCGGCAATCGCACGCATCTCGACCAGCGTATCGACATCGGCCGCCGTCAAGGCCCCGTGGGTGCCGAAGGCTGCGATGAAATTGACCAACGATTCAGGGTGCTTGAGGTTATTGGCCAGATCCGCCCAGCTGATGTACGGCTTGAGCTGGCTGTCGCCCGTCATCTCGTAGAATTCACGCCGCGCCTCGTTCAACGTCGGAATGCCTGTGTCGCGACCGCGCGCCAGGTTCAGGGCCGGCAAATCGAGCGGCAGCCCCAGCAGGTTGTTGCGCAAGGCTTCGGTGACGAATTCGTCGATTTCGTTGCCCAGTTGGCGGGTCACACCGCGAATGATCGCGCCTGCCGCTTCGTCCGCCGTCGCGCCACTGCCCGCGAAGGCGAGCGGGTTGAGGAAGGCCGCGATCAGGCCCATTTGCGAGTCCGGGTTGTCAGGGTCAGTGAGCAGCGGATTGAACTCTGGGTCGAAGCGATCGACCGTTTCAGTCAACATCGAGTGACCAAAGCGGTACACCACGTGGGCGAACTCGGCGAGGATGGCCGGATTGATCGAGGTGTCATAGCCGTTGGGTGCGAGGAATTCATCGATTTGCGGCTGGACGGTCCGCGCAAACTCTTCGAAAACCAGGTGCTGGTACTGCATCTCGGTGCCGAACTTGGCGGCCTGGAACAGGCGCTCGCCGTCCCACACCAACGCTGCGATTTCGGCAAGCGAAGCCGGCATTGCGGCGACGTCATCCACCAACCACTCATTGAGGAACGCCAGATCGCCCGCGGCCAATATGGTTTGCTTGGATTGCTCAACCAGGCGGTTGTGTTCCGAGTGGAACACATGGTGCACAGCCGTCAGGCCGATGTTCTCGTTGACCCGGCCATCGCCGGCAATGTAGTGGGCATCGAGCAATTCGTTGTCATAGGTCAGGTTGTTGCCACCTGGGCCAGCGGGCTGCGCGTTGCCGACATCGGTGTCGCCGTCCGCCTGCAAATTCCCACCGACCACGACCGGCGCGGCATTGTGGGCGATGTCGTCGAGGAAGGCATGCCCGGTGCTCACGGCGCTGGCCAGACTGATCGGCGCATCCCGGTTGCCTTCGACCAGTTGAGTAACGTCATCAGCTGTTCCGGCGATACCGTCGGCACCGTTACTGACGCGCATCACCACCTGCGGCATGCCGCTCGGCCCGCGAATGAAATTGCCATATGCATCGGTCGCCAGCAGCGGCACGCTGTGCACATCAGCATCGGTGAGGTTGATCCCGAGAATGTCACGGGCCTGGGCTTTGACCACTGCCCAGGTCGCCATGCCACCACTCGCGCCGTCGCCATCATCGGCCGTGCCGAACTTGCCATCGGCGCCGAGATCGCGGTTGGTAATCAAGCGCCCCGTGGCAACCGGCTCGCCAGCCGCATTGAGCATGTATTCACGCAGAAACACCTGATGCGACGGGTGCGAGCTGTACGTCTGGCTCTGATCAACGAACGGCGAGGTGGTGTTGGGCTGCCCATCATCGGCCGTGCCGACGACACCGTCCACGCCGGCGGTACGCACGGCACGTGACAACACCATGAAGTTGGTTGGGCCGCCCGGTACATACAATGGATCATCGGGCTGCAGCGGGATAAAAACGATGTCGGTACTGCTCTTTGTAACCAGGTCCAGGCCGTGGTCGAAGAACTGGCCGAAAAAGGTCATCCACGAGTTGAAGCCGGCGGTCAGACCGACGTCCGGCGACTCGTTGGGAATGAAGAACACTTCTTTGTCGTCGTCGGTACCGAACACGCCGTCCAGCCCGGGACTGATCACCGGGTCGGCGCCACCGTTGGCTGCAACGGCGGCCGGGTTGTTGGCGGTCTGGTCGTTGATCAGGTTACTGATAATCCGTGGCTGCGCGTCAACTACCGTCCCGGTCCCGGCATAAGCCGCTCTGTAGGAGGCGTCCAGTAGACGCAGGAAGGAGTTGTCCGCAGCGCCAAATTCGGTTTGCCCGGCGACCAGGTTGTTGTAGCTGCCATCGACGGTACGCAGGCCGAAAGGCACCTGACTGTTGGGTAGCAAATCACTGAGGCTGGTGCCGGCCGCATGCGCTTCCGCGATGAAGATTTGCTTGAGGATGAACTCCAGATCCGACTTGTTGAAATTGGCCATTTCGATTGCCCTCGATCTATATGGAAAAGGCTCGGGACGAAGAAATCCGCCCGCGCCAAGTCACGTGCTGGCTTGCGCAGTTCTTTGTTTCAGTGTTTGGCGAGAGCAGGCATGGAACAGGCAAAGCCGTTCTCTGCGCCGGTGAATGCGCGCCTGGAATTCGCGTTTTCAATTGCTCGCTGAGTAATCAGCCAGAGCGATTCCGAGCCGTTGGTGGCCCATGGAATCTGGAAGTCGAAGCGAACTTCCGGAGTAGCTCCGTGACTGCGAGGTAGAACGAGATGCTCGACATGCTGTGCTCCTTCAAGAAACACCGTGGCCTGCGTTGCCAAAGCGATGGCAGGCTTCAGGAGGGCGTCTCCCCAACCATGACTAAAGTTCCATAGCAACTAGCTGTCAATATTTCGGCACAAAAAAAGATCACCCATTTTTTGGGTACTCAACTAATTGTTCTTAAAGGATATATAGAAATTCAAGATTATCTGTAGAGCGAAATGTTATTTAAAACTGTATCGCTAGAGAAACAAACGCCACCTACGCTCCAGGCAGAAGGAAAATATTTTTTGAACTTTTTCGAGAGCGCTACAACTTGCGTCGATGAGCCGACCATGCCCCTACATCTAGGGGCCGGCACAACACTTGCACAAGCTGCCTTGCCTCATCGCAAACCGGATTTCGGAGAGGGATTATCAACATGCAAAAGCAGTCGAACGTCCGCTCCGAACTTGCCGCCGCGATTTTTCGCCTGCGCCGCAGTTTTTATTCGCTGGCCGCGTTCAGTGGCGTGATAAACGTCATGATGTTGACGCCAGCCGTGTACATGCTCCAGGTCTATGATCGGGCACTGGTCAGTCGAAACGTCACCACTTTGACGATGTTGACGTTACTGGTGATCGGGCTGTTCCTGCTGATGTCCACGCTGGAACTGGTCCGCACCCGAGTGCTGATCCGGGTCGGCAACTGCCTGGACATGGACCTCAACCGACGCGTTTTCACCGCCGCATTCGAGCGTAATCTGAATCGCGCCGGAGGCAATCCAGCCCAGGCCCTGCAAGATCTCTCACAGGTTCGACAGTTCATCACCGGCAATGCCCTGTTCGCTTTCTTCGATGCACCGTGGACGCCGATCTATTTGCTGGTTGCCTACCTGATCCACCCACTGCTTGGACTGGTCACCCTGATCGGTTCACTGATTCTGGTGGGCCTGGCCTATCTCACCGAAAAGGCCACGCAGAAACCCCTGGCCGAAGCCAATCATGCCGCCCTCTCTTCCGCCTGCTACGCCAACAACAACCTGCGTAACGCTGAAGTCATCGAGGCCATGGGCATGCTGCCGTCGATTGGCAAACGCTGGTACCAAAGCCATTTGCGCATCCTGGAAATGCAGACCCTGGCCTCCGATCGCGCCGCGCTGATCAGCAGCATCGGGCGCTTCGTGCGCATCACCTTGCAGTCACTGATCCTCGGCGCAGGTGCGTTGCTGGCCATCGAAGGCAAGATTACCCCCGGGATGATGATTGCCTGCTCGATCCTCACCGGCCGCGCACTGGCCCCGGTGGAACAAGTCATCGCGTCATGGAAACAACTGCTCGGTTGCCGCTCGGCCTGGAGCCGGCTCAACGAGATGCTGGAAGACTTTCCGCGCCGACCACCCAGCATGCCGCTGCAGCGTCCGCTGGGCATGCTCGGGGTGGAGAATGTGTATGCAGGCTCACCCGGTACCAGCAACACGATTTTGCGCGGGGTAAGTTTTAACCTTTCGCCGGGCGAAAGCCTCGGGGTTATCGGCCCATCCGCCTCGGGAAAATCCACCCTCGCCCGCTTGCTGGTCGGCGTCTGGCCGACACAGGCCGGCAAAGTGCGCCTTGACGGCGCGGACATATTCACCTGGAACAAAGGCGAACTCGGACCCTGGCTCGGCTACCTGCCACAGGACGTGGAACTGTTCGAAGGCACCATCGCCGAAAACATTGCGCGCTTTGGTGAAGTGGACAGCGACGCGGTCATCCAGGCCGCGAGGACGACAGGGGTGCACGAGATGATCCTGCGTTTTGCGCAGGGTTATGAGACCCGCCTGGGTACCGATGGCAGCCCCCTTTCCGGCGGCCAGAAACAGCGCATCGCCCTGGCCCGCGCGCTGTACGGAGAGCCCAATCTGATTGTGCTGGACGAGCCGAACGCCAACCTCGACGACGTCGGCGAAAAGGCTCTGGTCGATGCCCTGGGCCAGCTCAAGAAGCGCGGTGCCACCGTCATTCTGATTTCCCACCGCCCGAACGTACTCTGCGCCGTCGATAAGGTGCTGATGCTGCGCGATGGCGGCGTGCAGATGCTGGGCACACGGGACGAAGTATTCGCAGCGCTGCGCAAGGCCAGTGTGATGCCTGCAGGCGCATCGACTCCGCTGGCCTCCGTTAAAGCACGGGAGTGACCCGATCATGCAGATGAGCCCACACACGGACCTGATTCACGCCGACCCCAGAAACGAGGTCGATCTGGACGTCGGCAAACCCCTGCGCCGGGGCATGTGGCTGGTGCTGGCCGGCTTCGGCGGTTTCCTCCTGTGGTCCTGGCTGGCGCCGTTGGATGCCGGCGTGGTTGCGACAGGCACGGTAAAAGTCACCAGCAACCGTAAAGCCGTACAACATCTGAGCGGTGGCACGGTGGAAGCCATTTTTGTTCGCGAAGGCGATGCCGTGAAACAAGGCCAGGAAGTCGTCCGCCTCGACTCACTGCGCGCCGTTGCCGAACAGGGTGCCGTAAGCGCCCAGTACATCGTCAGCAAGACCGTCGAAAACCGCCTGGAAGCGGAACGGGACGGGCGCGACGTGGTGACCTTCGATCCCGAATTGCTCAAGCGATTCGGCAATGACCCCCGTCTGGTCGCCGCCATGAATTTGCAACAGCGCTTGCTGGATACACGGCGCGCCGGCCTCGCTGGCGAAATCAGCATCCTCCAGGAAAACCTCGCGGCATCGGCAGTGCAGCTCAAGGGTCTGCAGCAGGTCTATGGCGCCCGCGCCTCGCAGATCAACTTCCTCAACCAGGAACTGCAAGGCACCCGCGTGCTGGCAGCCGAAGGCTATGTGCCGCGCAACCGCCTGCTCGAACTGGAACGCAGCAACGCCGACCTCTCCGCAGGCCAGGCGGAAAACCTGAACAACATCGCTCGCATACGCAGTCAGACCACCGAAATCAAACTGCGCATCTTGCAGCGCCAGCATGATTACCAGAAGGAAGTCGAATCGCAGCTCACCGACACCGCCAAGGAAAACACCACCCTGGCCGACCGCTTGCGGGCGCTGGACTACGAGGTGAGTCACACGGTCATTCGCTCGCCCATCGATGGCATGGTGCAGTCACTGAGCATCGCAACCATCGGCGGGATCATTCAGCCGGGCTTCAAGATCATGGAAATCGTTCCGGGCAACGAACCCCTGCAAGTCGACGCGATGATTCCCGTCCAGGCCATCGACAAAATGGTTCCCGGCCTGGACGTGGACATCGCGTTTCCGGCTTTCAACCATGCCCAGACGCCCAATATTCCTGGCCGAGTAAAGACCGTTTCCGCCGACCGCCTGCTCGACGAGGAAAGCAAGCAACCGTTCTATCTGGCTCAGGTAGAAGTCACGCCCGATGGCATGAGCCTGCTGGGCAGCAATCACATTCGCCCGGGCATGCCCGCCAGCGTCACGATCAAGACTGGCGAGCGCAACTTGATGAGCTATCTTCTCAAACCGATGCTCGAACGTGTCGACAGCGCCTTCAAGGAACAATGAAATGGACCGTCATTGCCTGATTTTCTGCCTGCTGGGATTGTCACTCCCGGCCAGCGCCATGGACCTCAAACAAGCCTGGGATCTGCTGCAATACCAAGGCCCCGTCTACCGCGCCGCGGTGCATGAAAAAGAGGCCGGCCTGGAAAACCGCGCCATCGGCCAGGCCGGCCTGCTACCGCAGATCAGTGCCTCGGCCTACGACAACAAGGTCAACGGCACCCAGCGCCAGAGCGGTGTCGAACGGGATCTGGACTACGACTCCAAGGGCGCCAACGTGCGGTTGCGCCAACCGCTGTTCAACAAACAGAAAATGGCCGAGTACCGCCAGGGTCAGCAACGCGCCGACTACAGCGTCGCGGTGTTCGATGCCAAGAGCCAGGACGCGGCAGTACGCCTGGCCGAAAGCTACTTCGACGTGCTCCTGGCCAGCGAAACCATCGTGCTCGCCAAGTCCAAATTGAACGCCTTCGATGAGCAACTCGCCTCTGCGAAACGGCGTATGGAGCTGGGGGCCGGCACCATCACTGACATCGACGAGTCGATCGCTCGCCGCGACCTGGCCGAAGCCGAGCTGATCGAAGCGCAGGACAAGCTGATCAATGCGCGTCGCAAGCTTGAGGAGTTCATCGGAGAAACCCCTGAATCGCTGACCACGTTGCGTCCCGGCTTCGAAACGCCACCGCTGCTGCCGAGCAACCTTCAAGACTGGTTGATCAAGGCCCAGACCGATAGCCCGCTGATCCATGCGCGCAGGCACAGCAGCAACCTCGCCGAAGAAGAAGTGAAGCGTGCCCGGGCTGGTCACTGGCCGACACTGGATTTTGTGGCCGGCTACACCGCAGGCGACAGCCAATCAATCTCCGAGCTCAATCAACGCAACCGCTACGGCTCCATCGGGCTGGAAGTCAATTTCCCGCTGTACAACGGCGGCGGCACCAGCGCCCTGACACGCCAGGCCAGCGCAAACAGTTTCAAGGCCCTGGATGAACTCGACGCCACGCGACAGGAAGTGATCTCCGGAACCACCCGCGAGTTTGCCGGCATACACAGCGGCGCCAAGCGCATTCAAGCGCTGGAGCGGGCCGTGGAGTCCAACGAACGCTCACTGATGTCGACACGCAAAGGCTTCAAGGAAGGCGGTACCAACACCAACTCGGACGTCCTCAACGCCGAAGAGTTGCTGTACGTTGCACGCCACGATCTGTTCGAAGCGAAGTTGCGCTACCTGATGTCGCGTCTGCGCCTGGCTTCTTCGGTAGGCAGTCTGGGTGACGACGACATCAATCAAATCAACGACTACCTTGGTCCGGAACTGCTGGTCACCAACTAACGTTCAGCTGAGAGCCGGTCGAGCCAATTGAAAACCGACCGGCTTTGCTGACCAGTCATTTTTGACATTCCCTTCTGTTGAAAAACTTTCCCTTAACCGCATATAACCCCCTGCAAATAGGTATTATTCTCTCGCAACCGCTGACTTTCTTGGATCCAAACACTGTCCAAAACAAGACAATTACCATTCGCACAAGTGGGGATCTACACCCAATAAGTTGGGGAATCACCACCAAACTTGAGGAATATCACCCACCCTCTGACCCTGTCACTTACATCACTCATCACAACAGTCAACAAAATTGAACTTTCTTTTCGCCCTGCGGTAATGGCTCATTTGTTGCTCCACCCTGTGTACCCGCATCAGCTGTCGTCCCGAACGTGGAGACGGCGGGGCATTACGCGAGGGGTGAACAATGAAAAGCCTGACACCACCATTCAATTCCATCCACTTGCTGCGCAGGTCAAGCCTGTCCTGTGCGGTGCTTCTGACCCTCAACACTGCCCATGCCGTGCCGCTCGACGACTTCAGTCAGCCGCCACCGACGGACCCCTCGGCGTATTCCAATCCGCCTGCCGACCCTGCGGCAGCGCTGGAAGCCTTGAAAACCATGCCCGAGACCAATCAGGGCGCGCTGGCCCTGCCGAACGGCGCGTACGGGGACCGCAACACTCCGCGCACTGAAAACGTGCTGCCGCCGAGCCTGCAAACCTCGTTCAAAATCCCCACCAACGGCAAACCCAGCCCATTGTTCGGGGCGCAACCCTTCACCCAGCAATTGCTGCTGTTGGAGGAGTTCGGCACGGAAAAACTCGACCCGACCCTGCCCGCGCCACCGCTGACCTTCCCCGTGCCTCTCGCTGGTCCAGCGCCACAACAGGACCCGAACAGCATCGCTCGCAGCGGCCCGTCGTGGTCAGCACTGGAAGCGTTCATGCGCCAGCCCGGGCTCTATCCGTTTCCGTCGCAATACTCCAACGTGCTGGATCGCAATCCGTGGAAGTCGCAGGTTGAAGCTTTCCTCAACCGCCATCCGATCGGTTCGCCGGCTGAAGGTCGTCCGCCGGGAAAAGGCTGGTCCCATCAGCGTTGGAACGAGTTCTACCCGCAGGTCGCTTTCAAAACCGTGCAAGCGGGCGCCAGAGTCAACGGCGGCATGCGCGACCGCAGGCAGATGCACAACTATGCCGTCGGTGAGTTCGGACCTGGTGGGCTCTATTACCAGACCTCGGACAACCCCAACATTGTCGGCACCACCAAAGGCATCGACACCCGCTTTCACCCCAACATGCCGATCCAGAACCACAAAGCGCTGTGGACCTTCGACGGCACCTTCCCGGTAAAACTGCTGATGGCGCGGCATGGCCAACCGGTGCTGATGCGTCACTACAACGCCCTGCCCATTGATCCGGCGGCCAACATGGGTTTTGGCCTGCACACCCTCAGCACCCACGAACACAACGGCCACTCCCCGGCCGAAAGCGACGGCTATACCAACGCGTTTTTCTTTCCGGGGCAGTACTACGACTATCGCTGGCCACTGCAACTGGCCGGCTACGATACCATCAACACCAAGGCCGAAGACCCACGCGCGGCGTTCCCCTGCGCGCCGGGCGAAACCCTGTTCGTCAACGATGCCAGCCCGGGCCTCAAGACCTGCAACAACGGCACCATCAAGATCCGTGGCGACTGGCGCGAAACCATGAGCACCCACTGGTTCCACGACCACATGCTCGATTTCACCGCGCAGAACGTCTACAAGGGCAACGCGGTGATGATGAATTATTACAGCGCCCTGGATCGTGGCAATGAGGCGATCGAAGACGGCGTCAACCTGCGCTTGCCCAGCGGTTCGGCATTGCCCTGGGGCAACCGCGACTATGACGTCAACCTGATGGTGGCCGACAAGGCCTGGGATAAGAACGGTCAGCTGTGGTTCAACCCGTTCAACACCGACGGCTTTCTTGGCGATCAGATCCTGGTCAACTGGCAGTATCAGCCGCGCCTGAAAGTCCGCGCGCGCAGCTACCGCTTCCGCATTCTCAACGGCTCGGTATCGCGCTATTTCCGCATCGCGCTGGTCCGCGAAATCGCCGGCACCGGCGGTGAGTTCCCGGGGCCGG
This sequence comes from Pseudomonas sp. Sample_22, assembly GCF_004307635.1. NCBI lineage: Bacteria > Pseudomonadati > Pseudomonadota > Gammaproteobacteria > Pseudomonadales > Pseudomonadaceae > Pseudomonas > Pseudomonas sp. Sample_22. The sequence continues at coordinate 104,057 of NZ_RCNY01000049.1, read as the reverse complement.
CAGGTTCCGGAGTGTCCTTCGCCCGGGTGCCGTTCCACCTGATCGGCAACGACGGTAACATCATGGAACACGCCGTGCCGTTCGACGGCAGCATGGACCTGGATGCCGACGGAGACCTGCAGGACCACAACGCCATCCTCCCCGCCCAAGGCATTGCTGAGCGTTACGACATCATCGTCAACTTCGCGAAAAACGGCATCAAGACCGGCGACAAACTGTACTTCGTCAACCTGATGGCGCATCAGACCGGCAAAGGTCCGGAGATGGATCCGCTCAGCCTGGCCGACGTGCTGTCCGGCAAGTACAAGGCGGTGCTGAAGCTGGGTAGCAAAGGGCTGGAATGGGACAACGGCGATCCGGTGGTGGGCAAGTTTCTGCAACTGGTGGTCCAGCCTTACAGCGGCACGGACGTGAGTATGAACCCGGCTGATTATGAACCGGCCAAACCCGGCAAAGCCGCTGGCAAGGTCATGATCCCACTGACCCTTAACCGCGACGACCCGACCGTCCAAACCAAACTCAAGGCGGCCCGGCATCGCGAGTTCATCTTCGGCCGCTCCGACGGCACCGACCAGGAACCCTGGACGATCAAGACCGACGGTAGTTTTGGCTACCAGCATGACTCACGGCGCATCAACGCCGCCCCGCAACTGGCCAACGGCCCAACCGACGCTGGCTACAGCGGCGACGGCACGCTGGAAGTGTGGAAGATCAAGAACGGCGGCAACGGCTGGACCCACCCGGTGCACGTGCACTTCGAAGAAGGCATCGTTCTCAACCGCGACGGCAAGGCCCCGCCTGAATGGGAAAAAGGCGCGCGCAAAGACGTCTATCGCATCGGCGAAGGCATCGACAGTTCAGTGGACGTGGAAATAGCTGTCCGCTTCCGCGAGTTCGCCGGAACCTACATGGAGCACTGCCACAACACCCAGCACGAGGACACTTCGATGCTGCTGCGCTGGGACGTCGAGAAGCCTGGCCAATTCCAGTTGATGCCAACACCCCTGCCCGGCTGGGACGGCGTTACCTACGTGAACTCTGCGGCGCTGCCGACCTTTCGCACAGGCGAAGTCGAAAACAAAAAACCGCTCGCCTATCCCGACAGCGCTGTCAGCAGCGACGGCAGACCGCTGACGATAAATGTCCTGGCCAACGACAACGACCCTGACGGTAACGTACCGCTCAAAGTGACAGGCCTGACGCAACCGGGTGTCGGCAAGGGCACGGTCAGCACTGATGGCGCACGTGTGGTCTACACGCCACCGGCCACAATCGCCGCGCCGTTCACGGCAAGCTTTACTTATCAGGCCAGCGATACCAGGAACGCCCTGTCGGCACCGGCGACGGTGACTGTGACTGTCTCGGCACCGATAACCCAGTGACAGTTAGCGCAGCAACCAGGGCGGGGATTTGGCCCGCCCCTTGCTGTGGCAGCTTCAAGCACTCATCAATCGGCGGAGGTGGTCATGGCAGGACAAGCAATGATGGCAGTGCTCATCACTGCCTTGGTCGCTGCCGTGATCATCATCGCCACTGTAGCCGCAGCCGCGGTGGCCGTCTGGGTGACCGGCGCAACGTTCGCGGCCATTGGCCTTATCGAGAAAGTTGCGCCGGATATTCAACTGCTGGCCACACTCTCACTGACACCACAACCGGCAATGCTCATGGCGGCGATGCAAGCCACGGGGCTTGTGAGCATTACGCAACTGATGCAGGAAGTTAATCTGGTGATGATTATTCTCACGCTCTGAATCTTTGTTTTTCCACTTTCTCCTGCATCTATCTCCCTCGTACAGCCAGTCAAATGCAGCCCCCCAAACAGGTCACCGGATTCAGGGTATTTCCCCAACGTCGGGGTCACTGGCAGCCTTGGCAGGCTCTGCCAAATCCGCTCTGAAATCATCGCCATTGTGTCGCCCGGCAACGCGACCGACTGACCGGGAGCGGTTGCGAATGAGCCGATCCCGGCCTATGGTCCAGACACAACAATATCGACAACCGGCGCCATGACTGGCCGCCCCTTTTGTTCATCCTGTGCGCATATGCGCAGTGAGGTGACCACATGCCTGATAACTCCCGCCCCGCGGTACTTGAACTGATCGGCAACACGCCACTGGTGCGTGTCAGCCGTTTCGATACCGGCCCCTGCACCCTGTTTCTCAAGCTCGAATCACAAAACCCCGGCGGCTCCATCAAGGACCGCATCGGTCTGGCCATGATCGACGCCGCCGAGCGCGACGGTCGCCTGCGACCCGGTGGCACGATCGTCGAAGCCACCGCTGGCAATACCGGCCTGGGCCTGGCGCTGGTCGGCCGCGCCAAAGGTTACCGGGTGGTGCTGGTGGTGCCGGACAAGATGTCCACCGAGAAAGTCCTGCACCTCAAGGCCATGGGCGCCGAAGTGCACATCACCCGATCCGATGTCGGCAAGGGTCATCCGGAGTATTACCAGGACGTTGCCGGACGCTTGGCGAGTGAGATTCCCGACGCCTTTTTTGCCGATCAATTCAACAATCCGGCCAACCCGCTGGCCCACGAGTGCAGCACCGCGCCGGAGATCTGGGCGCAGACCCAGCACGATGTCGATGCCATTGTCGTCGGTGTCGGTTCGGCCGGCACACTGACCGGCTTGACCCGTTTCTTCAAGCGCGTACAGCCGGAGCTGGAGATGGTGCTGGCGGACCCGGTCGGCTCAGTGATGGCCGAATACAGCCGCAGCGGTGCCATCGGCACCCCGGGCTCCTGGGCAGTGGAAGGCATCGGCGAGGACTTTATCCCGTCGATTGCCGACCTCTCCAGCGTGCGCCACGCCTACTCGATCAGCGATGAAGAAAGCTTCGATCACGCTCGCCAGTTATTGCGCGCCGAAGGCATCCTCGGTGGCTCTTCGACCGGCACCCTGTTGGCAGCGGCGTTGCGCTATTGCCGCGAACAGACCGTACCGAAACGCGTGGTCAGCTTTGTCTGCGACACCGGCACTCGCTATCTGTCGAAGGTCTACAACGACCAATGGATGAGCGACCAGGGCTTGCTGCAAAGCAAACGCTACGGCGACCTGCGCGACCTGATTGCGCGGCGCTTCGAGGACGGCCGGGTGATCAGCGTCGGTCCCGACGACACATTGCTCACCGCGTTCCAGCGCATGCGCCTGGCGGACGTCTCGCAACTGCCGGTGCTGATCGATGGTCAGCGTCTGGTTGGGGTGATCGATGAATCCGACATTTTGCTGCGGGTACATCAGGACGCTTCGCACTTCCGCCTGACTGTCGCCGACGCCATGACCGACAAACTGCAAACCCTGCCACCCGCCGCCAGCCTCGCTGAACTGCAGGAAGAACTCGACCGCGGACTGGTGGCGATCATCGCCGATACCTCAGGCTTCCACGGCCTGATCACCCGGGTCGACTTGCTCAATCATCTACGGAGATCCCTTGCATGAGTCAGCACGATAAAACGGGCGCCGCCCATGGTTTTGCCACCCGAGTGATTCACGCCGGGCAAGAGCCGGACCCGTCCACCGGGGCGTTGATGCCGCCAATCTATGCCAACTCCACTTACCTGCAGCAAAGTCCGGGCGTACACAAGGGCCTCGACTACGGGCGCTCGCACAACCCGACACGCTGGGCACTGGAACGCTGCGTGGCTGATCTGGAGGGCGGCTCCCGGGCGTTCGCCTTCGCTTCCGGCCTGGCGACCATTTCCACGGTGCTGGAACTGCTCGATGCAGGCTCGCACATCGTTTCTGGCAACGACTTGTACGGTGGGACTTTCCGCCTGTTCGACAAAGTGCGCCAACGCAGCGCCGGGCATCGATTCAGTTTTGTCGACCTGACCGACCTGTCGGCGTTCGAGGCGGCGTTACAGGAAGACACGCGCATGGTCATGGTCGAGACGCCGAGCAATCCGCTGCTGCGCCTCTCGGACCTGGCCGCCATCGCCCGCATCTGCCGCGCTCGCGACATCATCTGCGTGGCCGACAACACCTTTGCCAGTCCGTGGATCCAACGGCCACTGGAGCTGGGTTTCGATATCGTGCTGCACTCGACCACCAAGTATTTGAACGGTCACTCGGATGTGATCGGCGGCATCGCTGTGGTCGGCCAGAACGCCGAACTGGCGGAGCGCCTGGGTTTCCTGCAAAACGCCGTGGGCGCCATTGCCGGGCCGTTCGATGCCTTTCTCACCTTGCGCGGGGTCAAGACCCTGGCGCTGCGCATGGAGCGCCACTGCAGCAACGCGCTGGAACTGGCGCAATGGCTGGAGCAACAACCGCAAGTGGCGCGCGTGTACTACCCAGGCCTGCCCTCACACCCGCAGCACGAACTGGCGCGCCAGCAAATGCGCGGCTTCGGCGGGATGATTTCCGTCGACCTCAATACTGACCTCGCCGGCTCCAGACGCTTCCTCGAAAACGTGCAGATCTTCGCCCTCGCTGAAAGCCTGGGCGGCGTTGAAAGCCTGATCGAACACCCGGCGATCATGACCCACGCCACCATCCCCGTGGAAACCCGCGCGCAACTGGGCATCGGTGATGCGCTGGTGCGGCTGTCGGTGGGGGTCGAGGACGTCGAAGACTTGCGCGCGGATCTCGCACAGGCGTTGGCACGCATTTAACGCCGCCTTAGGAGCGGATACATTCACCCTTGAACACTGGATTCACATTTTTCGGATAATCAAGACATGTCCAACCCAGAGACTTCCCTGCAAGACACCGCTGCACCCGACGGCGTTTGTTACGGCTGCGGTGGCAGCAACCCACACGGACTGCACATCAAGAGTTACTGGCATGAGGACGGCAAACATGTCGTTGCCGAGCATGTACCCGAAACCAAATACTGCGGCTGGCCGGACCTGGTCTACGGCGGCTTGATCGCGATGCTGGTGGACTGCCACTCGAACTGGACGGCGATGGCCTTTCATTACCGTCAGGAAAACCGCGAAGTCGCGAGCCTGCCGCGGATCAATTGCGTCACCGGCAACCTGGGCATCAAATTCATCAAGCCGACACCCATGGGCGTGCCGCTGACGTTGCGGGCGACCGTTGAAGGCGAAGTCGGACGCAAAACCCGAGTCATCTGCGAGGTATTCGCCGGGGACGTGCTGACAGCGGTGGGCGACTCGGTTTTCGTCCGGGTCGACACCGGGCAACTCGCCGACGCCGCGCACGGCCGATAGCGCAGCGCCGCTGTGAGCCGCAGAGTGATCAATCAGCGACATCCGCTCATGTTCAACAAAGGAGTGCAGCAATGAAACTCAGACATTCACTGGCGGCGCTGACGATCACCCTCGGTGTCTACGGCTGCACCTCATCCTCAAACCATGGCTTCTTCGTGAACCTTGATGCGACCCGACAGAATGCCGGTCAGATCGGCAATGTCACGTTGTCCGATTGGGGCAAACAGACCGGACTGAGCTTCTTCATCAGCGGCGCTCCAATGGGATCCACCCTGCCCTTGCGCCTCTACAGTTTTATCAACAAAGGCAGCTGCCAGCAGCCCGGCCCGGTCGCCTACGCCATGAACGACCGGGTCAACACCGAGCGCCAACCCATACGCGGCTGGACCTTTTCCAGAAGCGTACCGGTGGCATTACCTGAACTGCTGACCAGTGAGCATCACATACTCGTGCGCACGGCTGCGACCGATGGCAACGTTGATATTTTTTGTGGGGATATCAAGCAGGCAGCGGCATCGAAGTAACCACCACCAGCATTCATGAAGGCTGCGGCTCGATGATCCTCAGCCAGGGCCAGCGCGCCTGGTAACTTTTGGCCTTCTGTTCGAACAGTTCGATTTTGGGATTCTTGGGATTGATACGCAGCAGTCCTGACTCGGTGTCGGCCAGCCCATTGGGCGCGTAGACTTCGCCGGTGACGACATCCAGACCGATGCAGGTACCCGTAATCAGGTACCGATCAATCCCGTCCTTGGCTGATTCAAGCTGAGGATAGGCCCCACCAAATCGCTGGCCGTACCAGAGATGAACGCGGGCCTGATTCTTGATTTCGATGTTGGCATCAAGGTCGTGGAACAAGCGTTGGGCGGCTTGGATGACATCGTTCTCAGCCTCCCATGACAAATCATCATCGAAGTAGAACACGTCGTAATCCTTCACCCCCCAAGCCGTCGACTGTTGCGATTGACGATTCCACACCGCCTGGAACAAACATCCGGCAGTCAGCATGCACTGGTTCAGACCCAGTGCGGGCAGGCGCCTGCTGATTTCAGCGTTCAGGGGATTGGTCATGGCGATCCTGACCAATGCTTCGTTCGTCAATGTCATGTTTTAACCTCGATCCCTGTGGTCGCCCATCGTAAACACCGGCACCGCCACCCGCTACGCTGTTTTCAGAATACTGCGCTTCATCCAGGAGGAAAAACTCATGAAAATCGTAGTCACCAGCGTGATGGTCGACGACCAGGACAAGGCACTGGCCTTCTACCGGGACGTACTCGGTTTTGAACTCAAGCATGACATCCCGATGGGCCAGTTCCGCTGGCTGACGCTCACCTCGACCGGCGATCCAGACGGCGTCGAATTGCTGCTGGAGCCCGATGCCCATCCGGCAGCGAAACCGTTCAAATCGGCGATCAAACAGGACGGGATTCCCTACACCTCATTCGGCGTCGACGACGTTCACGCCGAGTACCAACGGCTGCTCGCTGCTGGCGTGCACTTCACTCAGCCACCAACAGCGATGGGGCCGGTGACGACCGCGGTGTTCGATGATACGTGCGGCAATCTGATCCAGATTGCGCAAAAGAACTGAACAGTCGTTCACACCGGCGAAATGGTCGCGAGCACGCCAATCAGAATCGTCACAACCAAAAATCCACCGAGGAAAATCGCCATTTTGCCCATAAAGGCCTCCTGCATATTGAAGTTGCGGTGCACCGCGCCCGAGTCGCGGAACGGGTCACTATAGTGAGGCGCAAACTGCACTCATTACAGATGCAGAAAACATAAAATAATACGGATCAGATACAACTCCCTGTAGGAGCGAGCCTGCTCGCGATGGGCGTCAACGATAACGCGTGCTTCCTGAAGAAACACGGGCGCTCTCAGGTGCATTGCGAGCAGGCTCGCTCCTACAACCGACAGCTCACAAAAAACCCGCTGACCGTTACCGGTTCAGCGGGTTTTCTTTACTGCGGATCAGCTAAATCAGGCATCCCACCTCAACGGCAGAACAACTGGATCACAAAGCCATATCAGCCGCAGCATTTTCCTTCGGTGCTTTCGGTGCTTCTGCCGGAGCCGGAGTAGCCACCTGGCCAATCGCCGGCGGCGGGGTCAGTTCCAACACCTTGGCGGTGTAGGCCCACTCCTGCGCAACCTTTTCAGGGCTGGCGTTCAGTTGTGTGCCATAGCTCGGCACGATCTGGTGCAGTTTTTCCTGCCAGGCCGGGGTGGCGACCTTGTCCTTGAAGACCTTCTGCAGCACGCTCAGCATGATCGGTGCGGCGGTCGAAGCACCTGGGGAAGCGCCCAGCAGGCCGGCGATGGTGCCGTCTTGCGAAGCGACGATTTCGGTGCCCAGTTTCAGCACACCACCGGCGGCTTCGTCACGCTTGATGATCTGCACGCGCTGGCCCGCTTGCCACAGGCGCCAATCTTCGGCCTTGGCATTCGGGAAGTATTCTTTCAGGGCGTTGAGGCGGTCTTCGTCCGACAGCATCAGTTGACCTGCAAGGTACTCGACCAGCGGGTATTCCTTGATGCCGACCTTGGTCATCGGCCACACGTTGTGCGTGGTGGTGGTGGTCAGCAGGTCCAGGTAGGAACCTTCTTTGAGGAACTTGGTGCTGAAGGTCGCGAATGGGCCAAACAGGATCACGCGCTTGCCGTCCAGCACACGGGTGTCCAGGTGCGGAACCGACATCGGCGGTGCGCCAACGGAAGCTTTACCGTAGGCCTTGGCCAGGTGTTGCTCGGCGAGGGTCGGGTTTTCGGTCACGAGGAACGAGCCGCCCACCGGGAAACCTGCGTATTCCTTGGCTTCAGGAATGCCGGACTTTTGCAGCAGATGCAGGGCACCGCCGCCGGCACCGATGAACACGAACTTGGCGTCGGTTTCGGTTTTAGTACCGTCTTTCAGGTTTTTGTAGCTGACACGCCAGGTGCCGTCGTCGTTCTTGGTGATGTCCTGCACTTCGCTGGACAGCTTCAAGTCGAATTTTGGCGTGGTTTGCAGGTGCGCAACGAACTGACGGGTGATTTCGCCGAAGTTCACGTCGGTGCCGATCGGGCTCCAGGTGGCCGCGACTTTCTGGTTCGGGTCACGCCCTTCCATCATCAGCGGGACCCACTTCTTGATCACAGCCGGGTCTTCGGAGTACTGCATGCCGGCGAACAGCGGGCTCGCTTGCAGGGCTTCGTAGCGCTTTTTCAGGAACTTGATGTTGTCATCGCCCCACACGAAACTCATGTGCGGCGTGGAGTTGATGAACGAACGCGGATTCTTCAACACGCCTTGCTGAACCTGCCAGGCCCAGAACTGACGGGAAATCTGGAAGGCTTCGTTGATTTCAACGGCCTTGGGAATCGACACGTTGCCCTTGTCGTCTTCCGGGGTGTAGTTCAGCTCAGCCAGGGCGGAGTGGCCGGTACCGGCGTTGTTCCAGCCGTTGGAGCTTTCCTGGGCGACACCGTCGAGGCGCTCGACCATTTCCATCGACATGCCAGGTTCCAGCTCATTGAGCCACACACCCAGGGTCGCGCTCATGATGCCGCCGCCAATCAGCAGCACATCGACTTTCTTGGCTTCTTCGGCCTGAGCCGTCGTCATCCCCAACGACAGAGCCAACCCCAGCAGGGCTGTGTTCACTTTTTTAAACATCTGTAGCACCTATGATAAAACGCCATCCGCCCTTCCATCCTCGCGCGCACAGCCATGTTTCACGGCAGATCATGGGTGCGGCACAGCAGGAATTCCGGGTGGGCACACAAGGCCGATGTCTGTGCATCGACCCCCGTTATATGTCCCTACTGAACTGACTTCTTATCTTTTTTGGCTTCAGCTACTTGAGCGACAGTGATTCTGTTCGCCCGTCTCATGGACAGGAAAACTGAATAGGTCAAACCAAGTTGCGCCAAGAATATCACGACAAGGCTCACCCGCGCGTCTGTTCCCGACTCGTGAGTCCGGCTCGACGCGGCGGGACCTCTATACTGATGCTGTTTGCCTCAAAGGATGCATTGTCATGAGCGATACAGACTATCTGCGCAAGTACTCCTCCCAAGTGATCGATGGCGTCGAAGCCGCACCCGCCCGGGCCATGTTGCGCGCGGTGGGTTTCACCGATGACGACTTCAACAAGCCGCAGGTCGGCATTGCCTCGACCTGGGCGATGGTCACGCCGTGCAACATGCACATCGACAAGCTGGCGCTGGAAGTGGAAAAAGGCGCAAACGCCGCCGGCGCCAAAGGCGTGATTTTCAACACCATCACTATCTCCGACGGCATCGCCAACGGCACCGAAGGCATGAAGTACTCGCTGGTGTCCCGCGAGGTCATTGCCGATTCCATCGAGGTCGTGGTCGGTTGCGAAGGCTTCGACGGATTGGTGACCGTGGGCGGCTGCGACAAAAACATGCCGGGCTGCCTGATCGGCATGGCGCGGCTCAATCGGCCGTCGATCTTCGTCTATGGCGGCACCATCCGCCCCGGTGCCGGCCACACCGACATCATTTCCGTGTTCGAGGCCGTCGGTCAGCATGCCCGCGGCGACATCAATGAAATCCAGGTCAAGCAGATCGAAGAAGTGGCGATCCCCGGCCCCGGTTCCTGCGGCGGCATGTACACCGCCAACACCATGGCCTCGGCTATCGAAGCGCTGGGCATGAGCCTGCCGGGCTCAAGCTCTCAGGACGCCGTCGGCGGCGACAAGGCCTCGGACAGTTTCCGCGCCGGCCAGCAAGTCATGGAACTGCTCAAGCTCGATTTGAAACCGCGGGACATCATGACGCGCAAGGCTTTTGAAAACGCCATCCGCGTGGTGATCGCCCTCGCCGGCTCGACCAATGCGGTGCTGCATTTGCTGGCCATGGCCAATGCAGTGGATGTCGAGTTGACCCTGGACGATTTCATCGAGCTGGGCAAGATTTCCCCGGTGGTCGCCGACCTGCGCCCCAGCGGCAAATACATGATGAGCGAGCTGGTGGCCATCGGCGGCATTCAGCCCCTGATGAAACGCATGCTCGCGGCCGGCATGCTGCACGGCGATGTCATGACCGTCACTGGCAAGACTCTCGCGGAAAACCTGGAGAACGTGCCCGACTATCCCGAAGGCCAGGACGTGATCCTGCCCTTCGACCGGCCGATCAAAAAGGATTCGCACCTGGTGGTGTTGCACGGCAACCTCTCGCCGACCGGCGCGGTCGCCAAGATCACCGGCAAGGAAGGCTTGCGCTTTGAAGGCACGGCCCGGGTCTACCACGGTGAAGAAGGTGCGCTGGCTGGCATTCTCAGCGGCGAAGTTCAGCCCGGCGAAGTGATCGTGATCCGCTACGAAGGGCCCAAGGGCGGGCCGGGTATGCGCGAAATGCTCTCGCCAACGTCGGCGGTGATGGGCAAGGGTCTGGGCAAGGATGTGGCGTTGATCACCGATGGTCGTTTTTCCGGGGGTTCCCATGGTTTCGTGGTCGGGCATATCACGCCGGAGGCCTTTGAGGGCGGCCCGATTGCGTTGATCGAGAATGGCGACAAAATCACCATCGACGCCGAAACACGGCAGCTTACGCTGGATGTGTCCGAGGCTGAGCTGGCCGAGCGCAAGTCGCGCTGGGTGCGGCCGGAATCGAAGTACAAGCGCGGGGTGTTGGCCAAATATGCGAAGACCGTGTCCAGCGCTTCGGAGGGGGCGGTGACGGATAAGTATCTGTGAGCCGAAAAGGTGTGCTGCCTGACCTGGCGCATTCAACTTGCCCGCGATGGCGGCGGCTCAAGTGCCATCAATGCTGAATGTGCCGGCCTCTTCGCTGGCAAGCCAGCTCCCACAGGGTTTTGCGGCGTGCCTAAATCATGCGGCAACCACAAGACCTTGTGGGAGCGGGCTCGCCCGCGATGACGGCGCTGTTAACCACCGAAACATTCAGGCGCCCGACCCATACCCAAACATCGACTTCACTTCCAGGTAATCCTCCAACCCGAACACGCCCCATTCACGACCATTGCCCGACTGTTTATAGCCGCCGAACGGCGCGCCGTTGTCCGCCTTGCTGCCATTGAGGTGGACCATGCCCGTGCGCAAGCGTCGCGCCACTGCACGAGCGCGCTCAAGCGAACCCGACGTGACGTATCCCGAAAGTCCATAAGGGCTGTCATTGGCGATCGCGACGGCTTGGTCTTCGGTGTCATACGCGATGATCACCAATACGGGTCCGAACACTTCCTCCCGGGCAATCGGCATATCCGGGTGGACGTCGGCAAACACCGTCGGCCGGACGTAATACCCCAACGACACACCGTCGGGACGCCCTGTGCCACCGCATACCAAGTGTGCTCCTTGATCGATGGCGGCACCGATCAGAGCCTGGACCCGTTCGAATTGCGCGACATTCGCCAGTGGCCCCATGGCGCTGGCCGGCTGACTGTCATCGAAACAGATCTGCGCGGCAACGGACCGGGCGATCTCGATGGCCTGCGCCTGCATTGACCGAGGTATCAACAGACGGGTCGGCGCATTGCAGGACTGACCGCTGTTGCGAAAACAACTGCTCACAGCGTGGCGCACCGCCGTCTCGATATCGGCATCGGCGAGGATCAGGTTGGCCGACTTGCCGCCCAACTCCTGGGATACACGCTTTACCGTATCGGCAGCGGACTTGGCCACGGCAATGCCCGCAGCTGTAGAACCGGTGAACGAAACCATATCGATTTGCGGATGCCGGGCGATCCCATCGCCGATCGTCGGGCCATCGCCATTGACCAGGTTGAACACGCCCTTGGGCACGCCGGCACGGTGAAGAATGTCGGCCAGCAACATGGCAGACAGCGGAGCTTTTTCGCTTGGTTTGAGCACCATGGTGCAACCGGCGGCAAGAGCCGGTGCGAGCTTGCAGGTCAGTTGATTGAGCGGCCAGTTCCAGGGGGTGATCAATCCGCAGACGCCAATCGGCTCACGGCTGATCAGTGTCGTGCCGTGATGGCGGTCGAACTCATAGCTACGCAGCACTTCGAAGGCCCGCTGCAAGTGACCAAGCCCCGCAGGCACGTGTGCATTGCGCGCCAGTGACAATGGCGCGCCCATCTCCCGGTGCACCAGTTCGACCAGCGCTTCGCTATGTTGTCGATAACCTTCGATGATCGCACCCAGCAGGTCCAGGCGTTCCTCCCGCGACCATTGTGCGTACTGCGCAAATGCGCGTCTTGCCGCCGCCACAGCCCGGTCGAGGTCGGAACGAGTGCCGAGCGTGATCGCGCCGATGGAACGCTCGGTGGTCGGGTCGATCACCACCATGGATTCGCCCGCCAGGGGCTTGACCCACTCGCCATCAATGTAGAAATCGAGGTAATTCATCGGGCCTCCTCAGGCGACTTGATCGAGTACCCGCTGCAAGGTGTCGAAGATCAGCGCAATCTGTTCTTCGCTGATGATCAGCGGTGGCGACAGCACGATGTTCTCGCCCGAGGCGCGCACCAGCAGCCCGGCGTCGAAGCAGCGCTGCGCGACTTCCGCAGCCCGGGCACCTGGCGCGCCCTCGCGGGATCTCAGCTCGACGGCGCACAGCAGACCGATGGCCCGAATGTCCTGCACCGACGGTTGCTCACGCAACGCCAGCGCTGTTTTCTGCCAGACGGGAGCAACTTGTCGGACGTGAGCGTTGATGCCCAATTCCTCATGCACAGCGAGGGTCGCCAGTCCCGCTGCGCACGCCAGCGGATGGGCCGAATAGGTGTAGCCATGCATGAATTCGATGGCTTGCTCGGGGCCGGTCATGAACGCGTCATACACCGAACCGCTGACCAGCACGGCCCCCATGGGCACGGCGCCGTTGGTCAAGCCCTTGGCGAGGGTCATCAGGTCCGGCGTCACTGCGAATGTCTGGGCGGCGAACGAGTGCCCCAACCGACCGAAACCGGTAATCACTTCATCGAAAATCAGCAACACGCCGTGGCGATCGCAAATCTCGCGCAGCTTCTGCAAGTAACCCAGGGGCGGCGCATAGACGCCACCAGAACCGGTCACCGGTTCTACGATGACCGCCGCCACCGTCGAAGGGTCGTGCACCTCCAGCAGTTGCAGCAATGCATCGGCATAATGCGCGCCCTGTTCTGGCTGGCCGGCGCTGAAGCGCAGGCCGGCGTCATACGGCAGCGGCAGGTGTGCAACGTCGCCAAGCAATGGTCCGAAATCACGTTTCTGCCGACCGATACCGGACACCGATAACCCACCAAAGCCCATGCCGTGATAGCCCTTGGCTCGGCCGATCAGTTTGGTCCGGCGACTGTCGCCACGGGCCTGATGATAGGCGCGGGCAATTTTCAAGGCAGTGTCGACGGCTTCGGAACCTGAGTTGGTGAAGAACACCTTGTCGAGTCCCGCCGGAGCAATCGCCACCAATTTGTCAGCCATGGCGAGGGCTGCCGGGTGGCTCATCTTGAACGAGGATACGAAATCCAGACGCCCCGCCACCTCGCGGATCGCGTCGACGATTCGTGCCTGTCCGTGACCGGCGTTGACGCACCAGAGTCCGGCCATGGCGTCGAGTACGCGGTGGCCGTCGGTGGTGGTGTAATGCATACCCTCGGCGCTCTCGAACAGCGTCGGCTGGCGATTGAACTGACGCATCGGGGTAAAGGGCGCCCACAGCGCGGAAGTCGAAATCGGGTTCATCTACTGTGCTCCATCCAATTAATCAGGGGGTCAGATCCGGGTGCCGGTCAGTGTCGAGCGCTGCATCGATCCGGCATTGGTGTTAACGCCGCGATCGAACAGCAAGTGGCCGTGCTCCAGGCGACAGCAGACGTGGTCGCCGAAAGCGGTTTCGACAAAGCGCCAGTCCATCCGCAATTCGCCTTGCTCGTTCCAGCGTCCGTGGGCGATGACCGGGGTCTGTTCCGGTTGGTATTGATGATGCAGATAATTGCCGGTGATGCTGGTTTGCGACTCTACCGGCTGGCGCAGGCCGACTCGCAAGCGGTGCTGTCCGCGATGATCAACGAGGGTGAAATCGCAATAGTCATCGCGAAAGTCGAAGCCCAGCTCCAGCACTCCGTCCTCATTTGGCGCCACGGCGAAGCGACCTTGCAGGTGGGTGGCGCAGGGCGATTCACTCAAGCCTTGCAGGGTTGGCAGGCACAAGGTGTCGATCAGCTCGTCGAGTTGCGTTTGGGTGGAATGCGGATCGGTGGCCGCACGGCCCAACGCCGGGAACAAATGGTCCCAGATCGCTGCTTTCAAGCGTCGTTCGCCCAGGCGCAAACCGCAGGTTAAGACGATCACCGTGTCCTGGTCCGGCAGCACCATGCAGTACTGGCCGAATACACCCGAGGCGTAATATCCGCCTTGCTCGGTCATCCACCATTGATAGCCATAGCCGTCCTGTCGCGCCTCAGTGTTGCGGTCATGACTGCGCGGCAGATACTGCTTGCCGTCGAATTCCCCCATCCACACCTCTTCGACCTGATTGCGAGTGGCGTCGGCGATCCACTGTGGGGACAGCAACTGTCGTCCCTGCCACTGGCCCCGATTGAGGTGCAACACGCCGAATTTCAACGAATCTTCGGTGGTGCAGCTCAGGCCATTGCCGCCAGAATTGAAACCGCCGGGAGCCAGATCCCACTCCAGACGGTCCAGCCCCAGATAATCCAAAACCCGCTCCTGCAACAGCTCATGCATGGTTTTGCCGCTGACCTGCGTAACAATCGCCGACAGCATGAAACTTGAAGCACTGCTGTAGATGAAGTCCTTACCCGGTGGCACTGCTACCGGCTCATGCAGAAAAGCTTCGACCCAACTGGTTTTCAGGTTGCGCCAGTCACCGCCGGAAATGCCCCGCTTGTGGCCGGTGCGCATGGTCAGCAAATCTTCCACGGTCATGGCGGCGAGGTTTTCACTGATCTCGACCGGGCACAGCTTGGGGAAAAAGCTGACCACTTTGTCGTCTAGCTTCAAGCGTCCATCGTCGATCAGCAGGCCCACGGCCGTGGCGGTCCAGCTCTTCGTCGCCGAGTGCTGTACATGCATGCGCCGCGCCGAGTACGGGCGCCAAAAGGCTTCTGCCACCACCGCGCCCTGGCGATAAAGCATGAAACTGTGCAGCTCAAGCCCGGCGTTCTGCACCGCCGAGATAAAGTCAACGACCCCTTGAGGGTCGACACCTCGTTCATGAGGCAAGGCTCTGGGCAGGGGTTCATAGGTCATGACTAACTTCCTCAAAATTGCCGTTTCTCTGCGAATCAATGTTTTTATATATCAAATAATACGTTTTTTAATTTATCTACCACTGCATGCCTGTATTTAAAGCCTCTATAATTCAGCTTCCGCTGCTTCGAAGCGTTTTGTACTTTTCGGGTATCCTTGCCTCCCCTGTCACAGGAACGACAACGCGCCATGGCTCAACTCACCTCGCTGCAGACCAAGGTCGCCGGCCAGATCCTTTCCGCCATTCAGTCCGGCGACCTGCAACCCGGTAGCCATCTCAAGGAAGTGGAACTGAGCCAGCGATTGGGCGTATCCCGCTCGCCTATCCGCAGCGCCCTTTCCTACCTGGCCGAGCAGCAATTGATCGAGCCCTTGCCTCAACAGGGCTTTCGCGTTCCTCTGCAAACTTCTGCCGGTCTGGCGGAGCAGTTCGATGAACTGCACAACGAGGAAGATGAGCTTTACACCCGGCTGATCGACGACCGGCTGAATCAGGTCTTGCCCGACCAGATCTCCGAAAGCGATCTGCTGCGGCGCTACGGTGCCGGTAAAAGTGTGTTGCGCCGCTGTCTGCTGCGGCTCTCCGATGAGGGCGTCATGCAGCGCAAACACGGCCATGGCTGGATGTTCCTGCCTACCCTGAGCAGTCCCCAGACGCGCTTCGAGAGTTATCGCTTCCGCATGCTGGTCGAACCCGCCGGCCTGCTGGAACCGACGTTCAAGATCAATGCCGAGCAGTTCCGGCGCTGCCGGGAACGCCAGCTCGAACTGCTCGAAGGTCAGGTCGACGGCCAGCGGTTTTTCGAATGCAACGCCGAGTTCCATGAACTGCTCGCTGCGGCATCCGGCAACACCTACATTCTTCAGGCGATCCAGCAGCAGAACCGCTTGCGTCGGCTGACCGAGTTTCATTCGGCGAGCAATCTCGAGCGTGTGAAAGTTTCTTGCCGCGAGCACCTGGCGATTCTTGATGCACTGGAGCAAGGTGATAACGAATGGGCCTCGACCCTGCTGCATCGGCATTTGGAAGTGGCCAGCAAGATGGGGGTTGCACGCAATAAGGCCTGAGCCGGAACTCATTTGCCCTGTAGGCGCAGAGCTTGCTCGCGATGGCGTCACCACTGAAAAATATCCGTTGATTGATACGCCGCCATCGCGGGCAAGCCAGCTCCCACAGGGATCGAGTACATCGGCCAAATTCCGGTGGGCTGGCAAGCCGCCATCGCGAGCAAGCTCGCTCCTGCAGGAGATCAGCGTGCACAGCCAGCGCATCACCAAAGCGCCACGGTGTAACCGAGGATCACCCGGTTTTCGTTCATGTCGCGCAGGTAATTGGCTTTGCTCAACCCATTACGCCAGCGCAGCGAAACACCCTTGAGCGCCCCGGACTGAAACACATAGCCCAGATCGATATCCCGCTCCCACTCGCGGCCCTCACCAGCAAACCCAAGGACTTCAGCTTGATCGCCCTTGGCCCAGCGAGTGGAAAACGTCAGCCCCGGAACTCCCAACACCGCGAAATCAAAGTCGTAGCGCGCATGCCAGACCCGCTCGTTGGTCTGGGAGAAATTGCTCAACTGATACTCGGAAAACAGGTAAGTGTTGGTGCCATCCACATAGGTAAAGGGCGTGTCGCCATATTGCTCCTGATAACCGCCGCCCAGGCTGTGGCCTTTAAAGCTGTAGGCAACCCGCGTACTCAATGCGCGGTTGTCGACCTTGCCTGCCAGCCCAGCACCCGCCTTGTCCGCGTCGAAGTAGCGGATGTCGGTTTTCAGCGTGCCGCCACCCAGCGCGAAGCTGTTTTTCAGGCCGACGTAGTGTTGCTGGTAGATGTCTTCCAATTGCGCAAAGTGGTAGGTCAGGGTCAGGTTGGGACTGAGCTTGTAATCGCCGCCGACAAAATTGAACTCGTCACTTTTGGCCGAACTTTTATAGGCGCCGCTTTGACCGGTCAGACCCATCTCTTCGTAGTCGGTCGACTCACGTTGTTTGGTCCGATTGATCTGGCCACCCGTGAGAGTCAGGTTCTTGATGTCCGCGGATGTCACTTGCGTGCCTCGGAAGGATTGCGCAAACAACCGGCTGGTATTCGGTTGCAAGGTCGGCAGGTCGGGCAGCAGATAACCGCTGCGCAATTCGCTTTTGGCGATACGCATTTTCCCGGTCACACCCAACTTGGAGTATTCGTCGTGGGCACGCTTGGCATAGCTCGGCTTTCCAGGCTCTGCTTCGTTGTTCCGCGACAGCAGGCCCGAGCCGGAACGGTCGGGGCTGGAGTCGAGTTTCAAACCGAGCATGCCGATCGCATCCACGCCAAATCCCACCGTGCCCTCGGTGAACCCTGACTTCACATTGAGGATGAAACCCTGCGCCCATTCTTCGCGTTTGGATTGCCCGGCGTCCTCACGATAATCGCGGTTGAAGTAGTAGTTCTTCAGCTCCAGATCGGCCTTGCTGTCCTTGATGAAATCGGCCTGGGCCGGGGCGCTCAACAGGCCCCCGCCCATCAGGCTGACACCGGTCATGATCAGGTTGAGGTTGCTGTTGTTGCTCATTGCGTGGCTCCTGGCAGTCATCGTGAGTGAGTGGGTCTTATTGTTTTTCGGACATGACTTCCCCCTTCGCGCCGGTTTCGGGACTGGCGCGCGAGGTGCAATCAGGGTGTTAAATCAAAAACTGGCCGGGCGTAATCGGTAGCCGCCGTCGGCGAGTTTTTCCAGAGGACTGGCCGCCGCCAACAACTGGCGTGTGTACGGATGCTGCGGATAGTCGAAGACCTGCTCGCGAGCGCCGATTTCGACCACTTCGCCCTGGTGCATGACCGCCACCCGGTGCGCAATTCGCTCCACGGCTGCCAGGTCATGGGAGATGAACAGGCAGGCAAAGCCGTACTGCGCCTGCAAACGCTCGAACAATTCCAGAATCTGCTTCTGGATGGTCATGTCCAACGCGGAGATCGGCTCGTCGGCAATCACCAGTTGCGGATGTCGCACCAAGGCGCGACCAATGGCGACGCGCTGGCGCTGGCCACCGGACAGTTGATGTGGGAAGCGTTCGACAAACTGCTCGCCAAGGCCCACATCACGCAATGTCTGCGCGACTCGCTCGCGACGCTGGGCAGCATTCAGGCCAGGTTCATGCCGCAGCGGCTCAGCGAGAATCTCGCCGATTCTCATCCGCGGATTGAGCGAAGAATACGGGTCCTGAAAAATCATCTGGCATTGCAGGCGATGGGTCCGGTTGGCGGCCTTGAGAATGTCGACACCCTTGAACCGAATCGCCCCGGCACAGGGTTTGATCAAGCCCACCAG
The DNA here is from genome assembly GCF_004307635.1 of Pseudomonas sp. Sample_22. NCBI lineage: Bacteria > Pseudomonadati > Pseudomonadota > Gammaproteobacteria > Pseudomonadales > Pseudomonadaceae > Pseudomonas > Pseudomonas sp. Sample_22. The sequence continues at coordinate 85,375 of NZ_RCNY01000049.1, read as the reverse complement.
CGAGCGGCCAAGAGTCGTCTTGCCCGAGCCACTGCCGCCGACCAGCGCCAGCGTTTCCCCTGGTGCAATGGCCAGGCTGGCGCAATGCACCACCCGTTTGTACTGGCGTTTGCCCCAGAAGGATGGCGGCCCGGGATGCTCAATGCACACCTGATCAACTTCCACCAACGGGCCGTTGCTCGCCGGCAGCGCGGCCAGTTCGCCACGTCGTGGCAAAGCCTCGAGCAGCTGGCGGGTGTACTCGGCCTTGGGTGCCAACAGAATCTCGTTGATCGTGCCCTGCTCCACCGATTTGCCGTGACGCATCACCACCACTTTGTGCGCATAACGTGCCACCAAAGACAGGTCATGACTAATGAACAGGATCGCCGTGCCCTGCTCCCGGGTCAGTTCAAGCATCAACTCGATGACGTCCAGTTGTGCCAGGCAATCGAGCGCGGTCGTCGGCTCATCGGCAATCAATAGCGCCGGGCGCAGCAACATCACCGAGGCCAGCATGATCCGCTGACGCATGCCACCGGAAAACTGGTGCGGGAAAGCTTCCAGGCAGCGTTCGGCGTCCTTGATGCCGATGCGTCGCAACATGGTGAGACAACGCTCGCGGATCTGCCCGGCATTCAAGTCAGTGTGCAGTTCCAGTGCTTCGCTCATCTGCTGGCCGATCTTCAAGGCCGGATTAAGCGACACCATTGGCTCCTGGAACACCATGCCGATACTCGCGCCGCGAATGGCGCGCAGCCCGGCGGTGCCTGCAGTCACCAGATCACGCCCCTGGAAATCCAGGCGGCCGCCGCAGACTTGCATCGGTAACGGCAACAACCCGATCGCCGCCCGAGCGGCCATGGTCTTGCCGCTGCCGGACTCACCGACCAGGGCCACGATCTCACCGGGTGCGACGCTGAAGCTCAGGTCATCGACAGCCAGCGGCCCATGCTCACCCACGCGGATCTTCAGGTTTTCCACGCTCAACAAAACATTGGTGGACGACATGCTCATTTCCTCATCCGCGGGTCGAGACGATCACGAAGTGCATCGCCGAACAGATTGATCGCCAACAACGCCAGGCAGATGAACAGCCCCGGAAAGATCCCCAGCCAAGGGGCCGATGCGATGTAGGGTCGGCTACTGGCAAGCATGTTGCCCCAGGTCGCCGCGGGCGGTGGCACACCCAGGCCAAGGAAGCTCAGGGCACTTTCCGAGAGCAACGCCCAACCGAACATGCTGGTCGCCAGCACACACAGTGGCGCCAGGCAGTTTGGGGCGATATGCCGCAGCATGGTGTACAGCTCCGAATTGCCGATCACCCGCGACGCTTCGATGTACTCCAGCTCGCGCAATGACAACACCGTGCCACGCACCACCCGCACCACCGAGGGCGTGTAGGCGATCCCCAGTGCCAGGACGATGCCGTACTTGCTTGCACCGATGATCGCCATGATGCCCAGGGCCATGAGAATCCCGGGGAACGCCAGCAGCGCATCGTTGAACATCATCAGCAAACGATCGGTCCAGCCGCGCAGGTACCCGGCAAGCATGCCGATCAACGTACCAGCGACCACCGCCACACTGACCGTCAGCAAACTGATCCACAGGCTGGTGCGGGCGCCGATCAACAGCCGGCTGAACACATCGCGACCGAACTCATCAGTGCCCAGCCAATGCAGCACGGACGGGCCTTGCAGGCGCGACAACAGATCGATTCGCAACGGGTCGAACGGTGTCCACACCAGCCCCAGCAATGCCAGAGCGATCAGCACCAGCAACAACCCGCCACCTATCAGTGCATTGGCCGCTGGCCAGCCACGCGGGCGCTTGACGGGTGGGCTCGCGGCCCCCACCAATGGCGCCAAAGGAATATTCGAACTCATAACTTCACCCTTGGATCGAACAGTGGGTAGAGCAGATCCACGCAAAGGTTGACCAGCACATAGATGAAGGTGATCAGCAGGAGGCAGCCCTGCAGTACCGGATAGTCGCGGGCAAAAATCGCATCCACCATCAGTCGGCCGATGCCCGGCAGCGTGAACACGGTTTCCAGTACCGCGATGCCGCCCAGCAGGTTGCCGAGGATCAGTCCGACCAGGGTCCAGGTCGGCGCAAAGGCGTTGGGCAATGCGTGCCGCCACAACACAGTCCGCTCCGACAAGCCTTTGGCGCGGGCATGGGCGATGTATTCCAGGCGCAATACTTCAATGGTGCTGGCTCGGGCCATTCGGGTAATCGCACCCAGTTCCACCAGGGTCAGGGTGATCACCGGCAGTACCAGAAAACTCATGGCCTGCCACGGGGCCTGGGCGAAACTCACGTAGCCCACCACCGGCAGCCAGCCGAGCTTGATGCCGAAGGCATGCAGCAACAGCAGGCCGAGCCAGAAGCTGGGGATCGACAACAGCAAGGTAGCGGTGGTCACCAACCCCAGGTCCAGGGCACTGTTTTGTTTCCACGCAGCGACCAGACCGACCGGTACCGCAATCAGCGTGGCCAGGAACACAGCCACCAGCACGATGATTGCACTGACACTGAAGCGCTCCAGTATCAGCGGCAACACCGCCTGTTTGGTGCTGATGGAAAAGCCCAGGTCGCCGCTCAGGACAGCCTTGAACCAAATCAGGAACTGCGTCACCACCGAGTGATCGAGCCCCAGGTCACGGCGCATGTCGGCCAGACTCTGTGGGTCGGCCATATCGCCGAGCATCAGCAGCGCCGGGTCACCGGGGATCAGGCGAATCATCGCGAACACCATCACCGAAATCAGCAACAGGGTCGGTATCGCCATCCCGAGTTTTTGCAGGATAAAACGCAACATGATCAGCCTCCGCGTTACTGGGCCGCGAGGCTGACGCCCCACAGTCGCGGCTTGGCCACAGGCCAGGAGTGGTAACCACGTACGCTGTCACGCAGACCACCGATAATGGTGCCGTTGTAGATGATCACCATTGGCGTGTCCTGGATCATCATCCGGTGCAACTGGTCGAACAACGCTTGGCGTTTGCCGGTGTCACTCTGGCGCACCGCATCTCGCAGCAACGTTTGGGCTTGCGGGTTATCCCAGACTTTGCGCGGTTCCTTGGTTTTGTCGCCCATCAACGAATCGAAGCCCAGCGCAGGGTCCAGCCGTGATGAGTAGGAGAACGACATCATCTGGTAGTTGCCGCTTTGGTAGCGCTCCAGTTGCGTCCCCCACTCCAGGGTTTCCATCTCGATGTTCAGTCCGCTGGCCTGGGCCATGGCTTGACTCAGCACGCCCATGTCGAACATCTGTTGGTAGCGCTTGTTGACGATCATCTTGATCGGCTGGCCGCGGTACCCCGCCTCTTTCAGCAAGCGTTGCGCCTCTTGCGGGTCGTACTTGTAGCCCTGCTTGGCGGTGGCATCGTAGAACGCGCTGGTTTGCGGGATTGCCGAGTTGTTCGGCTCGGACAAACCGTTGGACAGCGCGGTGACCATCTGGCCGTAATCCAGCGAATGGGCAATGGCCTGGCGGATGCGCACATCCTTGAGCAGTGGATCGTTGGTCTGGAACAACAGGCCGCAGATCGCCATGATCGGGCTGACCGACACCTCAATTCCCGGCAATGCCTTAAGCTCCTGAGCGTCGCTGGCGGTAACGTCTGGCAGCAGGTCGATGTTGTTTGACAGCAACGCCGCTTTGGCCGAAGCCGCATCGGGAATGATCATGAAACGCACGGTGTCGACCAAGGCCTGCTTCTTGCCAGTAAATCCATCCGGTCCGGCATCGTCACGGGCGCTGTAATCCTTGAAGCGCGCCAGCTCTACGGACTGGCCGGGCTTCCAGTCGGCCAGCGTGAACGGGCCGGTGCCGATCGGTGCCTTCCAGCGTCCGTCCGCCGCGACCGAATCCGGATGCAGAATGCCCCCACCGCCACAATCCGGACGGGCCATGGACGCCAGGAACAAACCGCTGGGCTGATCGAGCTGGAACACTACGGTAAGTGGATCCGGCGTGGTGATACCGGTGATCTTCGCCCCACCGCGACCATCGAATTCCGCCAGGCACCGCCACTGCGTCTGAGGGTTGAGGTAATGCGACCAGGTCCACTTGACGTCGGCGGCGCTCATTATTGCGCCGTTGTGAAAGCGCACCCCCTCGCGCAGCTTGAAGGTATAGGTCAAACCATCCTCGGAAACCTGAACTTCCTTGGCCAACAGCGGGCCGACAGTGGCGTCCTCGCGATGGGCTACCAGGCCTTCGACAATATGCAGCATGACGGTATCGGTGTTCTCGTCGCGGTTGACGCCAGGCTCGGTGCTACGGATGTCGGCGTTCAAGCCAACACGCAATGTGCTTTCAGCGTGAGCCTGCGCAATGGCGGCACCGAGCGCGATGACGCCGAGCGCTTGCAGGGTGACGCAAAGAGATCTGTTCAATAAGCGATTCACGGGAGAGGTTCTCCTTCGCTGCAAAGTCCGGCCAGGGGCAGTGCCGGCTTCAAGCCTGTGTTTATGTCGTTTTTGTAATGGCCTGATCTCGATCAGTGCCGCATGCGATTTTGTTTTTTTAAATTCGCAGAGACATATTCACAGCATGATGATCGCTTTGCAATGTTTTTTTAACTTGCAAAAAACATTGCATGTCATTTTTAGGGCACACCGAATCTCCCCGCATTGGCACACCAATAGATTGGGAGGCAGGGGAGCGTATCCGCGAGCAAGCACGCGTCTACGGATAATCTTCAGCGAACACAAAACTTGTGATCGCCCTAAATCCGGTATGGGAGCGAGTTTGCTCGCGATGAGGACTTATCAGGCAACGGATGATTTGAATGTCAAAGCCGAAACCGATCCACCGACTGCGACAATTGCCCGGCCAGGTTCGATAACTCGTCCGTCGTCGTAGCCGTTTGCCCGATTACTTTGCTGTTGCCTTCGGACATGCCGGCGATCATCTCGACCTGATGGGCGATTTCGTTGCTGGCCAGGCTCTGCTCGCCGATGGTGCGGCTGATATCGTTGACCAGTTGCGTGGTGTTGAGCGTAGCTTCGAGGATCTCGCGGATGGCGCGTTCGACGTCGGCAGTCACGGCCATGCCTTTGTCGACCTGGGCCACGCCCTCCTCCATGCTGATCACCGCTTCGCGGGTGCTTTGCTGGATGCGCGAGACCATGGCGGCGATTTCCTGGGTCGAGGCGCTGGTACGCCCGGCCAGGCTGCGCACTTCGTCGGCGACTACCGCGAAACCACGGCCCTGTTCGCCGGCACGGGCAGCCTCGATGGCGGCGTTGAGTGCCAGCAGGTTGGTTTGATCGGCGATGCCCTTGATGACCTGGATAATGCTGAAAATCCCTTCGGATTCCTTGTCCAGCGTGCGAATCACCTGCGCTGACTGCTGCGCCGAGCGGGCGATGCCGTCCATGTCGTTGACCACCTGATGGATCACCCGCCCACCATCCTTGGCCAAGGCTTCAGCCTGATTGGCCATATCCAGCGCGCGCTCGGCGTGCCGGGTGATTTCTTCGATGCTTGCCGTCATTTCACTGGCCGCCGCGGCCATGGTACTGGCGGCGGCGCTTTGCTGCTGGCTGCTGCCGGCGACTTCGTGGCAACCGCTGCTCAATTGCTCGCTCATGCCGCTGACACCATGGGCATTGCTGCGCACCACTTCGATCATGCCGCGTAAATCGCGCTGCATGGTGGCGAGGCTGCGAATCAGCGTGCTGGCTTCGTCCTTGCGGGTCGGCTCGACGATGGTTTCGCTGAGGTTGCCGTGGGCGATGCGCTCGGCAATGCGGATGGCCGTCTGCAAAGGCGCCATGATGCTGAGAATCACCCAGCGGCCCTGCGCCAACAGCAGCAACAGGCTGGCAACCAGAACGCAGGCAAGTGCGAAGTTAGCGTTGCTGATGGCTTGCGCTGTGCCTTGGCTGGTCTGTTGCGTGTTGCTCTCGATCAACTCGCTGAGCGCCGCCATCTGGTCTTCCAGTTGGCCGAAAGCCTGGTTGAACGTGCCCAGTTGCGCTTGCGCGGCTTGCGGATTCTCCAGCGCCAGCGCGACGATGCGTTCGGCGGTGCCGATGTAGGTGTCCAGGCTCGGCTTGATTTGGTTCAACGCGGTTTTCAAGGTGTCGTTGACCGGCAGCTTGAAATTTTCGCCCAATACTTCGCGAAAACGCGTGGAGTGCTCCTCGATGGAACTCTGTACCTCGGCCTGGCTGCTGGTGCTTTTGCCCAATCCCACCAACATCGCCGACAGCACATCGGCGCGCAAGGCGTCGTGCATCATGTCGGCTTCAAGGTGGTTACGCAGTGCAGTCATGCCGACGTCGTTGTCCTTCACCGCTTGCGCCATTTGGCCATTGCCCAGGTAACTGACCAGCCCCATGATCAAGGCAGTGATCACGCCTGTGCCGATCAGCAACAGTAAACGCAGTTTAATGGACACTCTGTGGTTCCTCTTCGTACGTTTATCGGGTGGCTTGCGCCAGCACAATTTGCATTGCTGAAGAGGTTATCGACTGCACCAAAAGGGAATTGAAGGGCTGACTTCACTGATTGCAGTTTTTGCGACACGCGGTAGGCAACGCGGGTTGGAACAGGCTGCTGCGTAGCGAAACCAGCGACAGGCTGATGAAGGCCCCAAGAATGGCGAGCGCCATGTCCTTTTGCGAATCCCACGGATCGTTTTGTGCACCAACGAAGGCTTTGGCAGTGTCGTCGCCGAGGTAAGCGCCGCCCACCCACTCCACCAGTTCATAAACCGCCGAGGTGGAAAGCATGATGTTCACGGTGACAAAAAACAGCCAGAACCCACGCAATGGCGTCAGCCGCGCCAGCACTTCACGAATGGGAAAGACCATCAACAGGCCGTAACTCAGATGCACCAGTCGATCGAAATGGTTGCGGTGCCAGCCAAAGGTTTTATCGAAACTGAACCCGGTAAGGGCGGAACACCATCGGTCGTAAGGCACCATGGAATAGGTGTAGTGCGAACCCAACTCGTGAATACACAGGAATACGAATACCAGGGTGATGGACGTCGCAGACAAACGAAACCGCCGATAAACCGCCAGCAATGTACCCACCAACAACAACACCAACAGATTTTCCAACGCCCAATCGATCCGGCTGCGCGGGGCAAAACCGGAAACCGCGACGATGACCAGCAGTGTCACCAGCAACGTCAGTTCGTATCGCGGATGTTCTTTGGGCTGCATGGCATTGATTCCTCGAAATCCGACACTTGAAATAAAAAACCGTGACGAACGTTTAACTTCGAGAAAAACCTGCGGCGCAAGTTCGCTTTTTTCCGCAAGCGCATGCTAGGTTGTACGATGACTGACAAATCTATTTTCAAGCTCAGTCACCCTAAACAACAACAAGGAAACCTTCATGAAAAAAACCACATTGCTGATCGGATTTTTCTGCCTGTTCAGCGGCTACGTTGCAGCCGCTCCTGCTGCCGCGGACAAGGAAGTAGCACAAGCCGTCGATCACCTGACCCAGGCCATGTTGCACAAGGACATCGCCGAACTGCAGGCATTGACCGCCGAGAACCTGACTTATGGTCATTCCAGCGGCAAGATCCAGGACAAGAAAGCTTTCATCGCCGACATCGAAACCGGCAAAAGTGCCTTCAAGACCCTTGAGATGCAGAATCAGACCATCACCTTGTCCGGCGATGTTGCATTGGTTCGCCACCACTTCTCGGCCCAGGCCCTCAAGGGCACCGAGGTGGTCCCGACTGAAATCGAGAACTTCCAGATCTGGCAAAAACAGCACGGGAAATGGCTGTTGGTAGGACGGCAGGCGTTCAAATTCTGATGCTTGGATAATCCCGCAAAAAAAGGGGACGAATCGGCGGCTACCCTCCGATCCCTCCCCTTTTGTGTGGCTAATGAAAAACGTGTCTCAGTGCCCGCGGATGTAATGTTCAAACTGACGAATCAGGTCGGCCTGCTCGACAATGGCTTGCTTGACCAGATCGCCGATCGACAGCAAACCGATCAGCTCGCCATTCTCAACAACCGGTAGATGCCGCAAATGGCTGTCAGTCATGACCGCCATGCAATGCTCGATGCTTTGTTGGCTATCAGCGGTAACCACCGGAGAACTCATGATGGCCCTGACCGGGGTGCCGACTGATGAACGCCCCAGCAGCACCACCTTGCGCGCGTAGTCACGCTCGCTGATCACACCAACGACTTCGCCCTTTTCGATCACCGGCAACGCGCCCACGTTCTTCTCGGCCATTTTCTTCACGGCCTCGAGCACCATGGCATCCGGTGCGATGCTGTGCACCTGCTGGTTTTCCACGACTTTGAGCTTGAGCAACTGTGCGGCTGTCTTCATGTGCGTCTCCTGATGCGAATCGCGTACAACGTCAGGCCAGCCCGACTTCCACCCGCCCTTCCTTCAACCGCACCGGCCAGACCCGCAAACGCTGTTGTGGATACTCCAGGCAGCTGCCGTCTTCCAGGCGAAAATGCTGTTTGTAGATCGGCGACGCCACCACCAGATCCCCCTTGATACTGCCGACCAGGCCGCGGCCAATCACGTTGGCCCCGGATTGCGGGTCATGGTTGTCGATGGCGTAGAGTTTTTTGCCCTCCGCGCCCGGCAGGTAAAACAGCGCCACTTGCGCACCGTCGAGCCACACCACGACACCGGAATCGCTCACCAGATCCTGCTGGCTGCACACCGATTGCCAGGCATCGATATTCTCTACACGTGCAGCGCGCTGAGTATTGGACAGGCTCATCAGACAGTCTCCTCGGTGACAGGGATCAGGTTGAGTTCGGCGGCCATGATCGGCCGGCGTTGGCCGCGCTCCTGGACAAAGTGAATGTCCGGGTCCGGGCGTTTGTCGTTGACGAAGGTGCGGAAGCGCTTGAGTTTTTCCGGGTCCTTGAGGGCGTTGGCCCACTCGCATTCATAGCGATTGACCACCAATTGCATCTGCGACTCGAGTTCGGCGCCCAGGCCAAGGCTGTCGTGGATGATCACGTCCTTGAGGTAATCCAGGCCGCCTTCCAGGCTTTCGCGCCAGACCGACGTACGCTGCAATTTGTCGGCGGTGCGGATGTAGAACATCAGGAAGCGATCGATGTAACGGATCAGCGTCGCGTCATCCAGATCGGTGGCGAACAGTTCGGCGTGCCGTGGACGCATGCCGCCGTTGCCGGCGATGTAGAGGTTCCAGCCTTTCTCGGTAGCGATCACCCCCACGTCCTTGCTTTGGGCCTCTGCGCATTCACGGGTGCAACCGGACACCGCGAACTTGAGCTTGTGCGGCGAACGCAGGCCTTTGTAGCGGTCTTCGATGGTCAGCGCCATTTGCACGCTGTCTTGCACGCCATAGCGACACCAGGTGCTGCCGACGCAGGACTTCACTGTGCGGGTCGATTTGCCGTAGGCGTGGCCGGTTTCGAAACCGGCTTCGATCAGCTCCGCCCAGATGTCCGGCAATTCATGCAACTGCGCGCCGAACAGGTCGATGCGCTGGCCGCCGGTGATCTTGGTGTAGAGGTCGTATTTCTTCGCCACCACGCCGATGGCAATCAGTTTGTCGGCCGTGATCTCGCCCCCGGGAATGCGCGGTACCACTGAGTAGGTGCCGTTTTTCTGCATGTTGGCCATGAACGTATCGTTGGTGTCCTGCAACGGCACCAGCGACGGATCCATGATCGGCTGGTTCCAGCACGACGCCAGGATCGAGCCCACCGCCGGTTTACACACGTCGCAACCGGTGTGGCCACGGCCATGCTTGGCCAACAGTTCTTCGAAGGTGATCACCCCTTCTACCCGCACGAGTGCATACAACTCCTGACGGGTGTAGGCGAAGTGCTCACACAGACTCTTGTCGACGCTCACCCCACGGGCAATCAGCTCATGTTCGAAGACTTGCTTGAGCAACCCGGCGCAACCACCGCAACCAGTGCAGGCCTTGGTCTGCGACTTGAGCAGGCCGAGGTCGGTGCAGCCGCCGTCGATGGCCGAGCAGATGGCGCCCTTGGTCACGTTGTGGCAGGAACAGATGGTGGCAGCTTGCGGCAAGGCACCCGGGCCGAGGGTCGGCGCACCTTCGGACGACGGCAGGATCAGCGCGGCCGGCTCCGACGGCAAGACAATCGCGTTTTGCATGTATTGCAGCAGCGTGTCGTAATAGCTGTTGTCGCCGATCAACACTGCGCCGAGTACCCGTTTGCCGCTGGCATCGACCACCAGGCGCCGATAGCTGGCGGTGGTTTCGTCGATGAACTGGTAACTACGGGCGCCCGGGGTATTGGCATGGGCGTCACCGATGGAGCCGACATCGACGCCCAGCAGTTTGAGCTTGGTCGACATGTCGGCGCCCTGGAACGGTTCGGCGACGTCGTCGCACAACCGCGCCGCGACACTGCGAGCCATCTGGTAGCCAGGAGCGACCAGACCGAACAGGCTGCCGTTCCACGATGCGCATTCGCCGATGGCGTAAATGTTCGGATCGCAGCTCAGGCACGTGTCGTCGATCACTACGCCGCCGCGCGGGCCGATCTCCAGCGCGCATTGGCGAGCCAGGGCATCTTGCGCCCGAATACCAGCGGAAAACACGATCAGGTCGGTTTCAAGGAATTCGTCATTGGCAAAATTCATCCGATAGCGGAACTGCTCGCCAGCACTGATCGATTGCGTGGCGCGGGACAGGTGAACACCGACGCCCAATCGTTCGATCTGCGCCTTGAGCGCCAGCCCACCCAAATCGTCCAGTTGCACCGGCATCAGGCGCGGTGCGAACTCCACGACGTGTGCTTCCAGCCCCAGGCTTTTCAGGGCATTGGCCGCTTCCAGGCCGAGCAAACCACCGCCGACCACTACACCGCGCCTGGCGTTGGCTGCAGCAGCGCGAATGGCATCAAGGTCTTCAAGGGTGCGGTAGACCAGCCGCGAATCGCCTTCGGCGCCTTCGATCGGCGGTACGAACGGATAGGAACCGGTGGCCAGGACCAGTTTGTCGTAGGCAACAGAGCCTTGGGCGGTGATCACCTGTCGACGGGCACGGTCGATTTCCAGCACCGGCACTCCCAGGTGCAGGGTCACGCCTGGCGTCTGGTACAACGCCGCGTCACTCAGTGCCAGCGACTCGGCATCGCGACCGGAAAAGTATTCGGACAGATGCACACGGTCGTAGGCGCGCATCGGCTCTTCGCTGAATACGTGCAAGCGATAATGTTCAAGGGCACCGCGCTCGATCAACTGCTCGACACAGTGATGTCCGACCATGCCATTGCCGATGACGATCAGCGTTTGCTGCTTGTTCAAAGTGGCCACATTGGAATTCATAAACGACACCTGCCCAAAGCCCATCACGGTGAAAAAAAGCAAAAAAAAACGCCTGAAACCTTGCGGTTCCAGGCGTCTTTGCCTGTTCTTTTGCGGTGTTGAAACCAGACGGCCATGCCTGATCCACCGATATTGCCCACGACCTGTGCGGTTGATCGATCGTCGTTGACCGAGTGGGCGGTCCATCTTTTCCAGATGGCGCTGATGGGGTGGATGCAGTGTTTGTGCCAAGCGCGTACAGAAACTGGAAACAGACCTGCAGAGCCGTGTCCGCAACGCTTCTGGCGAAGTGAGCAGGATTGTCAGCGGTTGATGTTACAGGGGGGAATGGTTCAGGAAACCGCTTCGCACTGGTGCAAGTTGCCGGACATCGCGCTTTAAAAGTGCGCAAATCCCTGTAGGAGCCGAGCTTGCTCGCGATAGCGGTGCATCAGTCAGCCTTGATGTCACAGACATACCGCAATCGCGAGCAAGCTCAGCTCCTACAGGGGCTCTGGATGACCTTGTGGACGGGATCTTTGTCTCAGCAACACCGCGTATTACATTTCCCACGGCCAAACCGCGCTTCCTGACGCTCGCGGAAAAACGCCTCATAGCTCATCACCGGCTCGCCCGGCTGGTTGATCGCCATTTGCGCGACGTAATTGTCGTAGCCGGGCATGCCCACCATCAAACGTCCGCTCTGGCTCAGGAAACGCGCGGCTTGCTGCAGTTTACGAAACATGGCGATGCTCTCTTTGAGGTATTGGACGACCCTATCAAACCTGATGTTTGTATCTGCAATGTGTCGACAGCCGAGCGCTTTGTATTCTCTTGTATTTGACGGGCCCGCGACCTTTTGGCGCATGACCGGCCGGCCATCGATTGAGCGCCAACGGGCAACAGTTTGTTAACATCCCTGCGCTTTTTCTCGTCTGATTGATCAGCCACTGTAGATATCCAGTCGCTACACAGGATGCTTTTTTCCATGAGTACGTTGTATTCCCGTCGCACGGTCCTGCAAGGCATGAGCCTGCTGAGCCTCGGCCTGCTCGCCGGCTGCGATGGCAGCAGCAAGCTGTCGTTCAAGTACGGCAAGGACCTGAGCGACAAGATCATGGGGCGTTCCTTCAAGCTCAAGGACACCCAGGGCGAAACCCGGATGCTCGGCAGCTATCAGGGCCTGATGCCGATGATCTTCTTCGGCTTCACCCAGTGCCCGGCGGTTTGCCCGACCACCCTGGCCCGCGCCGCCCAGGCGAAAAAACTGATGGGCCGCGATGGCGAGCGCCTGCAAGTGATCTTCATCACCCTGGACCCGGAGCGCGATACCCCAGAATTGCTCGACCAATACGTCAAAGCCTTCGACCCGAGTTTCGAGGCGTTGTACGGCACGCTGGAAGAAACCGCGGCCACCGCCAAGGAGTTCGGCGTATTCTTCGAGAAGGTCCCGAGCGGCGACACCTATACCCTGTCCCACACCGCCACCAGTTTCGTGTTCGACTCCCGGGGCAACCTGCGCCTTGGACTGTCCGCGTCCCTTACCGCTCAAGAGTGCGCAGAAGACCTGCTCACCGTCATGGAGGTTTGCTGATGATTTCGTTCTGCGCGCCACGCATCAAACAACTGGCCCTGGGCCTTTCCCTGCTCGGCATGGCGTGGCAGGTGTCAGCGCAAACCGAGGTCAACGACGCCTGGGTCCGGGCAACGGTGGCCGGTCAGCCTTCGAGCGGCGCCTTCATGACCCTCAAGGCAGACACCGACAGCAAATTGTTGAGCGTGCAGTCGCCGGTGGCGAAGCTGGTGCAGATTCACCAGTCCAGCATGAAGGACGATGTGATGAGCATGCAGCAGGTCGACTCGGTTGCCCTGCCCGCCGGCAAGGCCGTGAGCTTTGACCCCCATGGCTATCACATCATGCTCATGAACCTGACGGCGCAGATCAAGGAGGGCGACAGCGTTCCCCTGACCCTGACCGTGGAAAACGCCAAGGGCGAGAAAGAAACGATCAAGGTCGATGCCCCGGCTCGTGCGCTTGGCACGATGGACCACGGCAACATGGATCACAGCAAGATGGATCACAGCAAGATGCAATGAGGGTCTGACGGCCTCCCCCACAAGGCCGTTATCTGATGGGAGGTGCATACCATGACGACGAACACCGAAACCGCCATTCTTGCCGGCGGCTGCTTCTGGGGCATGCAGGATCTGCTGCGACGCCAACCGGGCGTGATCACCACGCGGGTCGGCTACTCGGGCGGCGATGTGCCCAATGCGACTTACCGCAACCATGGCACCCACGCCGAAGCGATCGAAATCGTCTTCGACCCGACGCAGATCAGCTATCGTCAGATCCTCGAGTTTTTCTTCCAGATCCACGATCCGAGCACCAAAAACCGCCAGGGCAACGATCTGGGCACCAGCTATCGCTCGGCGATTTACTACCTCAGCGAAGAGCAGAAACGCGTCGCGTTGGACACCGTAGCCGACGTTGACGCTTCGGGGCTCTGGCCCGGCAAGGTGGTCACCGAAATCGAGCCCGCTGGCCCCTTCTGGGAGGCAGAACCCGAACACCAGGATTATCTGGAACGGCTTCCTGAAGGTTACACCTGCCATTTCATCCGGCCGAACTGGACACTGCCCAAACGTGGTTGATGCCGCGAACGCATGGCCTGTCGGAGCTGTCGAGCGAATCGAGGCTGCGATCTTTTGATTTTGTTTTTGAAAGCAAGATTCAAAGATCCAGCCTTCGGCAGCTCCCGCGTCAGACGCAATACCTCGACGAAATGCAGTGGGTGATCAAATTCAGCACAGGTAGCTGCGTTGCACCCAGATCCTGCGGTCAATCGCCTCTCGCAATCGATTCTGATGCTCAGCCCATACTTTTGGGTCAACCGTGTTGGTCGAGCGCATCAACTCGAGCATGGCCGCCTGAGCGGCTTGATACTCAGCCCGAGCATCATCGAATCTGATTTTGCGTCGCTGACTTTCAGTCAGTTCCATCCGCCGCAATGCCAGGATCGATTCGTCGGCGATCACCGTGCTCAACGTCAACTGCGGCCGATGGGGCGCCGTGAAAGGTTGCATGTCCAGAATAACTTCCCGAGCCCAGGACGCCCCCCACTTCAATGCTGAAGCCAGCGGTTCGCGGAAACCGCGATCCTGAAAGTCTTCAAACATCACGCCACCACGATTGTCGTAGATGCCGATGAAGACCTGCGTCATTCCTTCTTGCGTAATGCGTGAATGCACTTCGATCTGCCGACCGTCGTTCAGCGCATCTTCATAAATTTTGACCGGTAACCGATTGTTGAGCCATAACCAGAACTTTGCGCCTCTGTGTCGCATCCCCAGCCCTCCCCGGTATGGTTTTCGAGTAAGGCACAGGATCGAAGGCGGTGCCATGTCACCGGTCGCTCGATAAACGGAAGCATTGTCTTTCACACGTTCTGCCATCACATCGTCATTCGCGATCTAGACTCCATCTGTGAGGGTCAAAACCTCGCCGACTCCTGCAGAAGCCGATAAAAACAAGGACACTCAACCTTGAACATTTCTACCATCTGCCTTTTGGGGAACTTGTTTGTCTCGGCCGGGGCTTTTGCCAATGGCGTCATTCCTGTCCTCGAACTGGATTTCACCCGCTCAGCCACTGAAACCCTGAAAAAAAGTGGTATCCACGACGCCTGTATCATCGTCGCTGCCAACCCGAGCGGTTTTACCTATTGCCGGGAAGGTTCGGCAACGCTGTGGCAGTATCAGGCGCTGGACCTGGAGCAACAAGCGTCGTACCTCAAGGGTTCTGCGCTGGCTTCAATCAACAATGGAAGAATAAGCATCGCCGAAATCGACAGTGCCGCCTGCGAAGACGAGCTGCCCAAGCCGCGGATTGACCCGGTTTTCCTGAATGCATCATCCCTTGGCCTGATCGCCCTGTTTATCCTGCTGGGCTTGCGCTACACCTACCGGGCCACCCTGGAAGGCCTCTTTGAGCGTCCCCTGGATTCAGGCATGCACTTGCCACGCTCCAGCGGCGCGCTGCGCACCAACCGATCGACGACGAAAGCGTTGGGCGCGTTCGCCCTCGCGGCGGGCATGGCTTTCATGTACTTCGGCTACATTGCGCTTTGATCCGCAGAGCCCGCGATCGCTGGTGCGGATCTTTTTCCGTTCAGGTCACGGATTGCGCCGCAGAACGTCGGTCCGCAATCGGCGCGTGCTGCGCCATCAGCTCAGCGACCCAATCGATGAATACGCGTACCTTGCGGCTGATATGCCGGTTCGGGGGGAACGCCACGTAGAGCGGCATCGGATCGAGCTGCCAATCCTCGAACAGCGCAACCAATTGGCCACTCGCCAGCCAGGGCCTGGACATGTAATCGGGCAACCAGAGGATGCCCATGCCGGCCAGGCCCGCTGCCATGTAAGCGTTGCCATCGTCGACCGCCAACACGTAGCGCCCCTTGATCTCCAGGCTTTCACTTTGATTGCGCATGGCATAGGGCAAAGCCTTGCCGGTTCGCGCCCACAGGAAACCGACGATGCGATGCTCGGAATCTTCCAGATCCTTTGGATGCGATGGCCTGCCGACACGCGCCAGATATCCCGGCGAAGCGAACACCCCCAATTGCAGGTCTCCCACCCTTCGGGCCATCAGCGATTGATCGGTCAACTCGCCTCCGCGCACAACGCAATCGACGTTCTCATCAATCAGATCGACGATGCGATCACTGACGCCCATGTCGACCTGGATATCCGGATAACGGGCATGAAATTCCGGCAATGCCGGGACCAGGATCAGACTGGCCAATGGGCTGGGCACATCCACCCGAAGCCTGCCCCTGGGCACCGTCGAGGCACTCGACAGGCTGGTTTCGGCATCGTCCAGATCGGCCAGCAGTCGCACTACGCGCTCGTAATAGACGGCACCATCGGCGGTGACGTTGACCTTGCGTGTCGTACGGTTGAGCAATTTGACCCGCAAGCGCGCCTCCAACTGTTGCACCAGTTGCGTGACGCTGGTCTTGCTCAAGTGCAGCGTCTCGGCGGCTTTGGTGAAGCTGCCCGATTCCACTACCCGGGCGAACGCCTGCATTGCATCGAAACGGTCCATACCTGCCCCGAATTGCTATTCGATTGTTTGGGATTCGCAAACAGTGATAGTTGCAGTTGCGCGTTTATCGGGCAAGTGCCTGGCCTTAGAGTCTCCCCATCGTTAATCGAAGGAGGTTGTCATGACCCAACGTGATGTCGTTTTCCCACCCGCACGCCAGGCACTTTACGAGCGCAATCGCTACTCGCCGGCGATCCGTTCCAACGGTTTTTTGTTTGTGTCAGGGCAAGTGGGCAGTAACGAGGATGGCTCGCCCAAGGCAGACCTGGAGGAGCAAGTGCGGCAAGCGTTCAACAACCTGAACGGGATTTTGAATGCGGCCGGTTGCACCTTCGACGATGTAGTGGACGTCACCGTCTTCATGGTCGATCCCCAATCGACATTCGAGAGGATCTGGAAGGTAGTGCCAGAGTTCTGGGGCCAGGCACCGCATCCGACGTTGACCGCCGTCGGCGTCACCTGGCTCTATGGATTCGCGTTCGAAATCAAGGTTATCGCCAGGCTTGCAGAAACCGCTGCAAGCCAAGCGGCTCAATGATCACCGGCGCTTGCTGCGATCACTCCTTCGCCGGTGCGCCAGGCAGTGCGGCGCCTTGCTGGAAGATCACGGTTTGCGCCGGCATCGGCGCCGGGAAACCGGCTTCGCCGAGGGCATCCTTGATCACGCGATTGGTGTCGAAATAGACCTGCCAGTAGTGTTCGTTATGGCAGTAAGGACGCACCGCCAACACCGGCCCTACCAGATTGAACTCGATGATTTCCACATCGACCGCAGGGGTCGCGAGCACATTGGGAATCGCCGCGATTTTTTCCTTGAGCAAAGCCGCCGCCGCTTTCCAGTCGCTCGCGCCCGACAGCTGCGCCTGGAGATCGACGCGGCGGAACGGGTTGTGGGTGAAGTTCTGGATGTTGTCGCTGAAGATTTTGTTGTTGCCCACCAGGGTCAGCACGTTGTCCGGGGTGTTGATTGCAGTGGCGAACAGACCGATCTCGGTGACCGTACCGGTGACCCCGCCAGCGCAAATGAAATCGCCGACCTTGAACGGCCGCAAGACAATAATGAATGCACCCGCCGCCAGATTGGCCAGCAACCCCGACCAGGCCATGCCGATGGCCAGGCCGACCGCAGCGAGCAGCGCGGCGAACGTGGTGGTCTGCATGCCGAGGTAACCGAGGATGGCAATCACCAGGATGATGTTCAGCGTCACGGTGATGGCCGACCCGACATATCGCAGCACGGTGGGGTCGACCTTCTGCTTGCCGAGGGCCTTCTGCACCATGCCGACCGCAAAACCGATCAGCCAGCGCCCGACGATCCAGAAGGCGATGGCGGTCAGCATCTTGACCGCAAAGGCGACGCCGTACGCCTGCACCACGGCGATCAGTGCGTTGAACTTCTCGGTGGTTACATTAACGATGGTCTCGTCCATGGCAGAGGCTCGCAAATGAGGGTTGACCTCAAGACGCTAGCACAGCTCGCGAAGCCCGCCAGTCGAGAACAAGCAAAGCGCGACGACCCGATCAACAGATTGCAACCTGCGGCAGTTCCTACAGTGGATTCCTGTAGGCGCTGCCGCAGGCTGCGATCTTTTCAGCTGCTACTCAGTGCGGAGCGCGGGGAATGGTCTTGAGCAGGTCTTCGGGGCTGATGTGGCCGACAACCGGTTGAACGCTGCCCGGCTGTGGCAAGCCAAGGATGTGGCCTTTCATCTTGCCGATGATGTGCATTTCACACGGCTTGCAGTCGAACTTCAGGGTCAGCACTTCATCGCCGTGGATCAGTTGCATCGGCGCGACCTTGGTGCGCACACCAGTCACGCCCTTCGCCTGCTTGGGGCACAGGTTGAAGGAGAACCGCAGGCAGTGCTTGGTGATCATCACCGGCACCTCGCCGGTTTCCTCATGCGCCTCGTACGCCGCGTCGATCAGCTTGACCCCATGGCGGTGATAAAAATCGCGGGCCTTCTGGTTGTAGACGTTGGCCAGGAACGACAGGTGCGACTCCGGGTACACCGGTGGCGGTGTGGTTTCGGCTTTACGGCTGCCACGCGGGTGGGCGGCGATCCGTGCATCGGTCAAGGCTTCAATCACCTCGCGGCGCAAGGCCTTGAGCTGCGAATTCGGGACGAAGTATGCCTGTGGGGCGTCGAGCTTGATGTCGATGGCGTGATACTGAGTGGTCCCCAGCTGGCCGAGCAGATCCTGCAATTGCTCCAGCGCCTGTTCCGGCTTGTTGGCGGCACCGAACGGGCCATTCAAGGTGACGCTGGCGCTGACGCCCTCTTCACTGGTGGCCGTCAATTCAAGCTGTTCTTCACGCAGACGAGCGACCCAGCGCAAGGCCACACGACGCTCGGCAGAGGTCTTTTGCAGCGCCTGTTGCCAGTTGTGATCGAGGTTGCGATTGAGCGGGTGGTTGGGACGCAGCTTGTACATGCCCTCCGGCATCTCGTTGGGCTCGACGCGATAGCGATAGCGCTTCTCGCCGTCCTCTTCGAACTCGCCTTTGGGCTCGGCGATGTTCGCGCGAAAACCCACCACTTCACGCTTGACCAGCACATTGAGGCCATCGCCGTTGGACAGTGGCTCGTGCGTCACGACCAGCATGTCGCGCTTGGCAACTTTCTCGACAACGCCGACTGGCAAACCGGTGAACGTCGGCGAGTCAAAGGCACCGATGTCGATCTTGCGGTCAGTGACGAAGTAATCAGTGCTGCCACGGTGGAAGGTTTTTTCCGGGTCGGGCAGGAAGAAGTGCGCGGTGCGGCCGCTGGAGGCGCGGGCCAGGTCCGGACGCTCTTCGAGCACGGCGTCGAGGCGCTGGCGGTAATAGGCGGTGATGTTCTTCACATAACCCATGTCCTTGTAGCGGCCTTCGATCTTGAACGATCGCACGCCTGCCTCGACCAGGGCGCGGATGTTGGCGCTCTGGTTGTTGTCCTTCATCGACAACAAGTGTTTTTCGTAAGCGATCACGCCACCCTTCTCATCCTTGAGGGTGTACGGCAAACGGCAGGCCTGGGAACAGTCGCCACGGTTGGCACTGCGGCCAGTCTGCGCGTGGGAAATGTTGCACTGCCCGGAGAACGCGACGCACAAAGCGCCGTGGATGAAAAACTCGATCGCCGCTTCAGTCTCGTCGGCGATGGCGCGGATTTCCTGCAGGTTCAACTCACGGGCCAACACCAGTTGCGAGAAGCCAGCCTGGTCAAGGAACTTCGCCCGTGCCAGCGTGCGGATGTCGGTCTGGGTACTGGCGTGCAGCTCGATCGGCGGGATGTCCAGTTCCATCACGCCCAGGTCCTGGACAATCAGCGCGTCGACACCGGCATCGTATAACTGGTGGATCAGCTTGCGGGCCGGCTCCAGTTCGTTGTCGTGCAGGATGGTGTTGATGGTGGTGAACACCCGGGCGTGATAACGACGGGCGAATTCCACCAGTTCGGCGATCTCGCTCACTTCATTGCAGGCATTGTGGCGGGCGCCGAAGCTCGGGCCACCGATGTAGATCGCATCGGCGCCATGCAAAATTGCCTCGCGGGCGATGGCTACGTCGCGGGCGGGGCTGAGCAATTCCAGGTGATGTTTGGGCAGGGACATAATATTTTTTTTTAGTCAGGCTGTCACGGTCGAGGCGCGCATTGTACCGGTGAAACGCCTGACCGGCACCCGTAGGCTGCCCGGTGGCTGCCTCGGGCAGGCCTGGAATGCCTCAAACCCTGTGGAAGCGCTGTAGCTGTGGCGAGGGAGCTTGCTCCCGCTGGGGCGTAAAGCGCCTCTGAAACAAGGACTGCTGCGCAGTCCAGCGGGAGCAAGCTCCCTCGCCACAGGATGCAAATGTTCGATCAGGTTTGTGTGTGTCCTGCCGGGATCAGGTCTTGGCCGCCATTGCCGTGACTTCCACACGCATGCCTTCGACTGCCAGTGAAGCAACGCCTACGGCGGCGCGAACCGGCCATGGCTTGGCGAAGAAGCGCTTGTACACCTCGTTGAACGCGGCGCGGTCGGCCATGTCGGTGAGGTAAATGGTCAGGTGCAACACGCGGTCCATGGAACTGCCGGCACGCTCCAGCGCAACCTTGAGCGCTTGCAGGGTGCATTCGCTTTGCAGGGTAATGTCACCCAGCTCCAGGCTCCCGTCGGCGCGGGTGGGAATCTGCGTGGAGACCAGCATGCCGCCGAAACCGGCAACGTCGGAGGAAATGGAGTCTGCGTCGGGATCGGGGGTGAAAGTGATGTCTTGGTTGGCCATGGGGCTCTCTTGCTTGCGAGGTAAAGGGGCACCGCCGCGATTCAACGCAGCGGCGCCTTTTGCGCAGGCAGTTTAACCCAAGTTTTTCTTTATCCCATCCGCCATGTCGGTGAGCCATTGCCCCGGATATTGCCGGGGCAAAGGTGGCGTCATCAATCCGCTTGCACTGTCGTTTGATGCTGCTCGCCCAATCCGGTGATCCCCAAACGAATGGTTTGCCCCGGGCGCAGGAACACCGGATCGGGTTTGATACCGAGCCCGACACCAGGCGGTGTGCCGGTGGAAATCACATCGCCCGGTTGCAGGCTCATGCAACGGCTGAGGTAGGCGATCAGCTGCGGCACATTGAAGATCAGCGTGCGCGTGTTGCCCTGCTGGTAGCGGTGCCCGTCGACATCCAGCCACAGGTCCAGCGCATGCGGGTCGGGCACTTCATCACGGGTCACCAGCCATGGGCCGAGGGGGCCGAAGGTGTCAAAGCCCTTGCCCTTGTCCCAGGTGCCACCGCGTTCGAGTTGCCACTCGCGCTCTGACACATCATTGATAACGCAATAGCCGGCGACGTGGTCCATGGCATTGGCTTCATCGATGTTGCGCCCGCCTTTGCCGATGACCACCCCGAGTTCTACTTCCCAATCCGTCTTGCGCGACCCGCGCGGGATTTCGATGTTGTCGTTCGGGCCGCAAATGGCGCTGGTCCATTTACTGAAGATGATCGGCTCCTTCGGCACTTCCATTCCTGACTCGGCGGCATGGTCGGCGTAGTTCAAACCGATACAGATGAACTTGCCGACCTGTCCGACGCAGGGACCGATGCGAGGATGGCCCGCTACGATCGGCAAACGGGTGGGATCAATCGCCGCCAGTGCCGCCAGACCGGCCGGGCTCAAGACCTGCCCGGCGATATCGGTGACGTGGCCCGAAAGATCTCGGATTTGCTCGTCGGCATCCAGCAGGCCAGGTTTCTCCGAGCCTTTTTCGCCATAACGCAACAGTTTCATGGGGTTCTCCTGCTCAAATCAAAAATGCAAACGCGGATTCAAATGCTCATGCCGCCGTCGATGATGTGCACACCGCCAGTGGTATAGGCCGATGCATCGCTGCCCAAGTAGACGGCCAAACGGGCGATTTCCTGTGCGGTACCGATTCGGCCCATGGGCTGGCGGTCGAGGAATTGCTGGTAGACCTGCGCCTCGTCAACCCCCTGTTGTGCGGCTTGCGCTGCAATGCGTTGGCGCAGGGACGGCGATTCCACGGTACCGGGGCAAATTGCGTTGCAGCGGATGCCCTGGCCGATGAAGTCGGCCGCAACCGCCTTGGTCAGGCCGACCACCGCCGCCTTGCTGGCAGCATAGGCGAACCGGTTGGGCACGCCTTTGACGCTGGAAACCACCGACGACATGTTGACGATCGAACCACCGCCCCGCTCCAGCATGCCCGGCAGAAACGCGCGGATCATGCGGTACATGGCACTGACATTGATGTCCATCGAACGCGCCCAGGCCGCTTCGTCACATTCCAGAATAGTGCCGCTGTGCACGTAGCCGGCGCAGTTGAACAACACGTCCAGCCCACCGATGCGCTCACACGCGTCGCTGATCGCGCTGGTCGACGTCACGTCGAGGCTCAGCGGATGGATGCCATCAATGCCCGCCAGTGCTTGAGTGTCGATATCACTGGCAAACACTTCGGCACCCGCCTCGGCAAAGGCCAGGGCGCTGGCCAGGCCTATACCCTGGCCGGCCGCCGTGATCAGTACCCGTTTGTTTTGCAGGTTCATGCGGTCTCCAGCTTAGCGGTGGTAGCTGCGGTTTTCGGGGTCTTGCCAAGCATCGCCGCCGGGATCATCAGGATCAGTCCGCCGCTGATGAACAGGCATGCCGCCAGCACGTAGGTGCCGTTATTGATATTGCCGGTGAGGTTTTCCGCCACGGCGGTGATCATCGAACCGGTGAAGCCGGACAGGTTGCCGAAAGCGTTGATCATGCCGATCCCGGCAGCCGCCGCGACACCCGACAGTACGGTCCCTGGCAAGGTCCAGAAAATTGGCATCAGGCTGAGAATCCCCGAGGCGGAAACGCTGAGAAACAGCACCGAGAGCACCAGGTTGTCAGCGAAGAATGCACTGAGGATCAGCCCCACCCCGCCGATGAAGGCCGGAATCGCCGCGTGCATGCGGCGCTCGCCGGTGCGGTTGGAGTGCCGGGCATTGAGCAGCATCGCCACCACGGCCACCGCGTAGGGAATCGCCGTGAGGAAGCCGATGTGCAGGCTGTTGGTGATGCCGGTGCTTTTGATGATTGAAGGCATCCAGAACGCCAGACCGTAAAAACCGGTGTTGAAGGTCAGCAGGATCAGCACCAGCAGCCATACACGAGGATTGAAAAATACTTCGCTCAGGCGGGAAGCCTTGCCTTGGTTGTCGGTTTGCAGGTTGGCCTTGAGCATGGTTTTTTCCGCTGCCGACAGCCACTTCGCCTTGTCGATGTTATCGGCCAGGCAGACGATTACCACAAAGGCCATGATGATCGAAGGGATGCCTTCGATGATCAGCATCCACTGCCAGCCGGACATGCCGTGCACGCCCTGCATGCTGTTCATCAGCCAACCGGACAAGATGCCGCCCAGGGTCAGGCTGATCGGCATGGCCATCAGAAACCCGGACATCACCCGGCTTTGACGGTGGGTCGGAAACCAGTAGTTGAGGTAAAGGATCACGCCCGGGAAGAAGCCGGCTTCACAGATACCCAGCAAGAAACGCAACACGTAGAACATCGTGCTCGATTCAATGTGGAAGAAGCCCGCCAGCGGCACAGTGTAGGCCACGGCCATGGAAATCACCGCCCAGCTCAGCATGATCCGGGCGATCCAGAACCGCGCACCGAAGCGATGCAGCAACAGGTTGCTCGGGACTTCGAACAGGAAATACCCCCAGAAAAACATGCTGGCGCCCAAGGCATAGATGGTGTTGCTGAACTGCAGCTCGTTGAGCATGTCGAGCTTGGCAAAGCCGATGTTGACGCGGTCCAGATACGCCGCCATGTAGCACAGCAGCAAAACGGGGAGGATGCGCCAGATGACCTTGCGGTAGGTGCGGTCTTCAAAGTCGAGTTCGCTGGCTTGTGCCTGCGCGGGCAAATGCTCGGATATCGTTTGCATGAGGTAACCCCTGGGCATGTGGACATGCCTGATTGTTTTTATCGAATGGGTCACGCCGGGCGAGCAATTCACCCGGCGGTAAAGCGATGGCTAGAGTGCCTGGGCGGTTTCTTCTCCGTTGACCAGGCGCGTCAGCCTCAATGGATTGCTGTTCTTCAATGCCTCGGGGAGCAAGGCATCAGGAAAATTCTGGTAGCACACCGGACGCAGGAAGCGCTCGATGGCCAAGGTGCCCACCGAGGTGCCACGGGCATCGGACGTTGCCGGCCAGGGACCGCCGTGGACCATCGCATCGCAGACTTCCACACCGGTGGGGTAGCCGTTGACCAGCACACGACCCACCTTCTGTTCCAGCACCGCCACCAGATCCGTGGCCTGTTCCAGCTCGGCCGCTTCCCCCAACAGCGTGGCGGTCAGTTGCCCACGCAAACCCTGCAGCGCCGCCAGCAACTCGGCTCGGTCAGCGACCTCGACCACCACCGTGGCCGGGCCGAAGATCTCTTCCTGCAACAGCTCATTACCGGTCAACAACAGGCTGACATCAGCCTGGAACAGTTGCGCCCGCGCCTGATTGCCCTGCTGCGCCTGCCCGGCCAGATGGGTGATTTGCGGGTGCGCCAGCAAGGTTTCACAACCCTGCACATAACTGCGCAGGCCGCCGGCATTGAGCATGGTTTGAGCGGGTTGATCGGCCATCAAGGCACCGAGTGCCTGCACAAATTCGGTGAACGCCGATGAGCGGATGCCAATGACCAGACCGGGGTTGGTGCAGAATTGTCCTGCGCCCATGACCACCGAGGCGGCCAGTTCCTCGGCAATACGTGGGCCACGAACCTGCAAGGCCTGGGGCAAAACCAGGACTGGATTGATGCTGCTCATTTCGGCGAACACCGGGATCGGTTGTGGCCGGGCGGCAGCCATGTCGCACAGCGCCCTGCCCCCTTTGAGCGAACCGGTGAAGCCGACCGCCTGAATCAACGGGTGCTTGACCAGTGCTTCACCGACGCCGGCACCGAAGATCATGTTGAACACACCCGCGGGCATGGCGGTTGTTTCAGCGGCACGGATAATCGCTTCAGCCACCCGTTCCGCCGTCGCCATGTGGCCGCTGTGTGCCTTGAACACCACCGGGCAACCGGCCGCCAGCGCAGCAGCGGTGTCACCGCCGGCGGTGGAGAATGCCAGCGGAAAGTTGCTGGCACCGAATACCGCCACAGGCCCGACACCCAGTTGACACTGGCGCAGATCACCACGGGGCAACGGTTTGCGCTCAGGCATGGGCAAATCGATACGTGCGCCGTGGAAATCACCGCGACGCAGGGCCTGGGCAAACAGGCGCATCTGGCCGCTGGTGCGGGCTCTCTCACCCTGAATGCGCGCTGCAGGCAGAGCGGTTTCCTGGCAGACCAGGTTGATGAAGTCTTCACCCAGTGCATCCAGTTCGGCAGCGATGGCCTCGAGAAATTGCGCACGACGCTCGGACGGCACATGGCGGTAGATCGGGTAGGCCTGGTGGGCCGCCATGGCGGCAGCTCCGACTTCTTCGAGGGTGGCTTGTTTGAACGCGGTGGGCAGTGCTTGACGGGTAGTCGCATCAACGCTGTGCAGCATCACTGACCCGGCGGCACTGCGGCCGCCGGCGATGAAATTGTGTCCGGACAGTTCGGGCATGACAGTCTCCTGACCCTGATTGGAAGCTGGTCGATACTCTACTGTCGCAAACCGATTCTTTCCCAATGGCATTTTTGGATTAACCGATAACGGATCGTTATCGAATTCAGGCAAAGGTTTTGCCCCATTCAACTGACCAAATCCCTGGTCAACCGCGCGTTCTCCTTGAGGATTTCCGCAAATTCCAGGGCCGCTCCCACCAGTTGCTCGCCCTTGCGCGTGAGGATGCCGTAATCCTGCGGGACCAGGTGCAAAGGCGTGTCGAGGGTCTTCAGCTGACCGCTGTCGAGCAACGGATTGACCATCGCATTGGGCAACATGCCGATCATGGGCCCGCGCTGCAAAACCTGGAGGAAGGTCTGCATTGAAATGGTGTCGACCGTGTTGCGCGGCATTCCCACCCCGGCCTCGGCGAAGGCCAGTTCCATGCGAGCGCGAATCGGCGTGCCCACCGGGTAGAGAATCCACGGCAAGTCCACCAGTTGCTGCAATGACGTCGGACCGGCATCGGCCAATGGATGGCGGTTGTTGACGACGATGCAGAACGGTTCGGGCGCCAGCGGCTGGAAGTCATAACGCTGCTGTTGGCTTTGGTCGGTGAAACGGGCAACGGCCAGGTCGAGCTTCTTCTCTTCAAGCATTTCCATCAGGTGATTACTGGTTTGCTCGACCACTTCGATGGACAGCAACGGCGAGCGCTGCTTGATCTGCAAAATGGCTTCGGGCAAAGCGACCGCCGTCGCCGCGAAAATCCCGCCGACCTTGAGGTGGCCGTGTCCGCCTTCGCGCAGGCTGCTGATTTGCTGGACGAACGAACGCGCATCGTTCAAGGCGATCTGCGCATAACGCAGCACATGTTCGCCCAGCGCCGTGGGCGGCATGCTCCGCGGCTGGCGCTCGAACAAGGCAAAACCCAGCAAGCTTTCGATTTCCTTGAGCATCTTGCTGATCGCCGGTTGGCTCAGGTTCATTTGCTGGGCCGCCAGGTGCATATTGCGCGTGCGCCCCAGGGTGTCGATCAGCAGCAAATGCCTGAATTTGAGCCAGCCGCAGACGCTGGAGAAGGACAGTTCTGACATGGGCGATCCTCGGCGAAGTAATAACCGGACGTTATCGAATACTGAATATATCTCATTGGAGTTTATCGACTGCCCACCCTAGCGTGAAGGCTTTACGAACCAGGAAGTTTCGCCATGTCGCTAATGCTTACCCCCGAAAACACCCTGCCGGCCGATGGTGTGTCCGGCACACTGATCGGTCGCGCCTGGGTTCCGGGCAAGATCGCCGGGCCTTCGCCGATCGTCCTGCGCGCCGATGGCGTGTTTGACCTGTCAGAACGTTTCGCGACACTCAGTGACTTGCTGGAATCGGACTCTGCGCTGTCGGCCGTGCGGCAAACGCCAGGCGCTTTTATCTGCAGCATTGAAGCGCTGCTGGCCAACACCGGGCCAGACGCCGATCCGGCACAACCGCACCTGTTGCCACCGCTGGATTTACAGGTGATCAAGGCCGCCGGGGTGACCTTCGCCGCCAGCATGATCGAACGCGTGATCGAAGAGCAGGCCGGCGGTGACGCGGCGAAAGCCGAAGCCGTGCGAGCCACCGTGCATGCAGTGATCGGCGACAACCTGCGCTCGATCGTGCCGGGTTCCGAGCAAGCGATGCGTTTGAAAGCCCTGCTGATCGAACAAGGCATGTGGTCGCAATACCTGGAGGTCGGCATTGGGCCGGACGCAGAAATTTTCACCAAGGCTCCGGTGCTGGCCGCCGTCGGCAGCGGCAACCGGATCGGCATTCACCCCGGCTCGCAATGGAACAATCCGGAACCGGAAGTGGTGCTGGCGGTGAACAGCCGTGGACAGATCCATGGCGCGACCCTGGGCAACGACGTCAATCTGCGGGACTTCGAAGGCCGCAGTGCCCTGCTGCTGAGCAAGGCCAAGGACAACAACGCATCCTGCTCCATCGGGCCATTCATTCGCCTGTTCGACGAGCACTTCAGCCTCGATGATGTGCGTGCCTGCGTGGTCGACCTTCAGGTGCAGGGCGAGGACGGTTACCGCATGCAGGGATCCAGCTCCATGAGCCAGATCAGCCGTGACCCGCAGGACCTGGCCGGCCAGACGTTGAATGCCAATCATCAATACCCCGATGGTTTTCTACTGTTTCTCGGTACCCTGTTCGCCCCCACTGAAGATCGCGATCATGTCGGCAGCGGATTCACCCACAAACTGGGCGACCGGGTCAGCATCAGCAGCCCGTTGCTCGGCAGCCTGCACAACCTGGTAACCCACAGTAGCGAGGCCGCGCCGTGGACCTTTGGCGTCAGCGCCCTGCTGCGCAACCTCGCGTCCCGGGGTCTGCTCGCACGCTGAAACCGCAACAGATTGTCGATTCATCCAATTACAAGAGAGACATGAATCATGAGTGACACCCCGAAACGTCGCCTGCGCAGCGAGCAATGGTTCAACGACCCTGCCCACGCGGACATGACTGCCCTGTACGTCGAACGCTACATGAACTACGGGATGACCCGCGAGGAATTGCAATCGGGCCGTCCGATCATCGGCATTGCCCAGACCGGCAGCGATCTGACCCCGTGCAACCGTCATCACCTGGAACTGGCGCAACGGGTCAAGGCAGGCATCCGCGATGCCGGTGGCATTCCCATGGAATTCCCGGTGCATCCCATTGCCGAACAGTCGCGCCGTCCGACCGCGGCGCTCGACCGCAATCTGGCGTATCTGGGGCTGGTCGAGATTCTGCACGGCTACCCGCTGGACGGCGTGGTGCTGACGACCGGTTGTGACAAAACCACTCCAGCTTGCCTGATGGCCGCCGCGACGACCGACTTGCCCGCCATCGTTCTGTCCGGCGGCCCGATGCTCGACGGTCACCACAAGGGTGAACTGATCGGCTCTGGCACCGTGCTGTGGCACGCGCGCAATCTGATGGCTGCCGGGGAGATCGACTACGAAGGCTTCATGGAAATGACCACTGCGGCGTCGCCGTCGGTCGGCCACTGCAACACCATGGGCACGGCCTTGTCGATGAACGCCCTGGCCGAAGCCCTGGGCATGTCGTTGCCCGGTTGCGCGAGCATTCCGGCACCGTACCGCGAACGCGGACAAATGGCCTACGCCACCGGCAAGCGCATCTGTGAACTGGTGCTGCAGGACGTGCGTCCGTCGCAGATCATGACCCGCAAAGCCTTCGAGAACGCGATTGCCGTGGCTTCGGCGCTGGGCGCCTCGAGCAACTGCCCGCCGCACCTGATCGCCATCGCCCGGCACATGGGCGTCGAGTTGAGTCTCGACGACTGGCAACGCATCGGCGAAGACGTGCCGCTGCTGGTCAACTGCATGCCGGCAGGCAAGTACCTGGGCGAAGGCTTCCACCGCGCAGGCGGCGTGCCATCGGTGATGCATGAACTGCAAAAAGCCGGGCGCCTGCATGAAGACTGCGCCACCGTCAGCGGCAAGACCATCGGCGAGATCGTCAGCAGCAGCCTGACCAGCAACGCCGATGTGATCTATCCGTTCGAAACCCCACTCAAGCACCGCGCCGGTTTCATCGTACTCAGCGGTAATTTCTTCGATAGCGCGATCATGAAGATGTCGGTGGTGGGCGAAGCGTTTCGCAAGACTTACCTGTCCGAACCCGGCGCAGAAAACAGCTTCGAAGCGCGAGCCATCGTGTTCGAAGGCCCGGAGGACTATCACGCACGGATCGACGACCCGGCGCTGGACATCGACGAGCGCTGCATCCTGGTGATTCGTGGGGCCGGCACCGTGGGCTATCCCGGCAGTGCCGAGGTGGTGAACATGGCCCCGCCAGCGGCGCTGATCAAGCAAGGCATCGACTCCCTGCCCTGCCTGGGCGACGGTCGCCAGAGCGGCACTTCGGCCAGCCCGTCGATTCTCAACATGTCCCCGGAAGCCGCGGTGGGCGGTGGCCTGGCGTTGCTCAAAACCAACGACCGCCTGCGGGTGGACCTCAATGCCCGCTCGGTCAACCTGTTGGTCGATGAAGCCGAAATGGCCCGCCGCCGCGCCGAATGGACACCGAACATCCCGGCCTCGCAAACCCCGTGGCAGGAGCTCTACAGGCAATTGGTCGGGCAACTGTCCACCGGCGGCTGCCTGGAACCGGCCACCCTGCACATGCGGGTGATCGCCCGCAGCGGTGGCGAGCCCCGGCATTCACACTGACCGGCCGACGCGTGACCGGCTAACCTCGCCAACAGCGGGTTAGCCGGATGCAATCAAGGATCGACCTGCCCCATCAACTCGGGCACCGATTCCGGGCGATTGGCGAAACGCTGCGCGAGGACCGCGCAGACCATCAATTGAATCTGATGGAACAACATCAATGGCAGGATCAGCACACCGATGGTGCTGCCGGCGAACAGCACCTGCGCCATCGGCACACCGGTGGCCAGGCTTTTCTTCGAGCCGCAGAAGAGGATGGTGATGCGGTCTTCCTGACTGAAGCCGCAGACTTTGCCCAGCACGGTAGAAGCCACCAGCACCAGCCCCAGCAACACACAGCAGGCAACCACCAGTCCGGCCAGATCACGCAACGGGATCTGGTGCCAGATGCCTTCGATCACCGCTTCGCTGAACGCGCCATAGACCACC
This sequence comes from Pseudomonas sp. Sample_22, assembly GCF_004307635.1. NCBI lineage: Bacteria > Pseudomonadati > Pseudomonadota > Gammaproteobacteria > Pseudomonadales > Pseudomonadaceae > Pseudomonas > Pseudomonas sp. Sample_22. Next base: position 55,283 of record NZ_RCNY01000049.1, on the reverse strand, counting down.
AGCAAGATCGAACCTTGGTCGATAAATTTCAGCCAACCCTTGTTGCGTGCCACCCAGGCGCCGATCCAGCGGCGGGCGATTTGTCCGGCAACGAACGGCAGCAACAGTTGCACGCTGATTTTCAGGATGGCATCGACTGTCGAACCGCCATCGCCGTGCACGTCCATCAGCAACGTCACCAGCAACGGTGTGAGGAAGATCCCGAACAGACTCGACGCCGCCGCGCTGCAAATCGCCGCAGGGATATTGCCGCGGGCCAACGAGGTAAAGGCAATCGCCGACTGCACCGTGGCAGGCAGCGCACAGAGGTAAAGCATGCCCATGTACAGGTTGTCGCCGATCAACGGCGATAGGAATGGCTTGAGTGCCAGGCCGAGCAACGGGAACAGCACAAACGTCAGGCCGAACACCAGCAAATGCAGGCGCCAGTGGCCGGCGCCGGCGATGATCGATTCCCGCGACAGCTTGGCGCCGTGCAGGAAAAACAGCAGGGCAATGGCAATGTTGGTCAACCAGCCGAAGCCGACCGCGACCTGACCGCTGGCCGGTAGCAAACTGGCGAGAATGACCACACCGACCAGGGTCAGGGTGAAGTTGTCGGGTAAAAAGCGCGGGCGGGTCATCGGGATCATCCGGGTTGGCCAGGAACGTGATCTCGACTCTACCCCTGCGGCGAATTACCGACTAACGCTAATAAGCCAGTACATATCGCCTAAAGGACAAATCAGTCGGTCGAAAAGGCTAACTCGCGAATACCGGACTGATTTTTCACCGAGTGGACTGAACAATCGCTTTGAGCTTGTCCAGCGCGTCACTGGCGTTCTTTTCATCCGAGTCTTTCTTGTCGAACCAGCTGGTGCCGTTCTGCAGAATCTCGGCGAGGATCGGGAAATACAGTTGTTTTTTCTTCGCCAGCTCCACGGGATCGGCCGCCGTCGCTTGATCCAGCGCGGTTTGCAGCGTGTTGCGCTGGGACAGCCATTGCGGTGTGGCCTTCTCTTCGGGGCTCATGTTGTCCATGAAACTCAAGGCAGCCTTGGCTCGTCCGACCGGGTCATTGGCGAAAGGATCCCGCCAGTTCTTCTGCTGATCTTCCGGCCCGACGTAGTAGCCAGTGGCGAGCTGGGCCTGCTGGCGCATCACGTCCTGCGCTGCGGCTTGCTCTTGCTTGGTGAACTTCCCGCCTTCATTGGTGGCGACCGCATACAACGAGCGCCGGTCAAGGTCGCCCATCAGCGCATTACGGTCGGCCATGCTGTTGTCGTAGGGCTTGCCGCTGCCCGACATCTGCGCATATTTTTCATCCATGCGCTTGCGGGCATCGAGGGCGACGTCGGCGAAGGTTTTGTCCCTGGAGCTGGAAATCGCACCGGGCTGGGCCACACCAAGAATCAACGCATCGGCGTTCATCCCCGCGCGCACCGGAAAGTACCGCGCGTTGCTGGCAATCGCATCGCTGTAATCAGTGGCCGCGCTGGAAAAGCTCACCGCGTCATCATTCTGCGTTTGATCCGGCGCTGCGCTGCTGTCCGCCACTTTGCCCCGGGCACTCGTCGTGCTGGTGTTGGCGGCAGAGGTATAGGCAGCGATCAAGGCGCTGGACGAGGACGAGGACGCAGTGACGTTCATGATTCTTCCCTGTTAGTGAGGCTCAAGTGCGGGCACCTCGGCGGGTGTCATTGTATATCGGCACGTCAGGCCGATCTTTATACCTTGGTGTTAAATCAACACACCGTTGTCTGGTGGTCAGCACCCGGTTTTATCCATAAATTCCTGCCGCCCGAAACCTGCACCATCCCCGGCATGACAATGAGGCGTTTTTTTTCCAGAAAAACGTGTCGCACTTTGTACAGCCGGAACTAAAATCTGAAGTAGCGGATGCGAGTTCATGTGACGCAGAGTCTTGCTGAAGTGGAGGTATACGACAACGGCCAAGGGATTGCATAGTCACGCCTTGCGCTGCAGTTCAATGCGCTCTACGACCATGCCTTTACTGCCTGCTTCGACAACGGACACTCATCCATGGACATAGCTCCACAATTCATCATCCATGAAACGGCACACTGGATACTCAACCATCACATGTCGTCAAAGCTCCCTGGCTATCTGGTGCTGGGGACGCGATACAACACCAGTTCACTGGCTGAACTTCCCGAAGCCGCGTTGATTGAACTCGGCAGCCTGCTCGGCAAAGTGCAGAAGATCCTGCAGACGCAACTGCAACCCAAATGGCTCTATATCAGCCGCTTTGGCCATGACCCGGCATTCCCCATTCATTTCCATTGCATCCCGGTCTATCACTGGGTCGAAGAATTGTTCTGGCAGGATGATCGCTACAGATTACTGAAGAACTTCGGTGCGGGTGCCCACGCTCATACACTGACCGATGGCGCCGAGCTGACGCTGTTCATCTGGCGCGAATTTGGCGAGAGCCCGGAACCGCCAAACATCCCGGGCCCGAGCGTCGAGCAAATCATTGACCGTTTGCGCCTGTCATTCCGGTAAGGACTGCGAAGGCCCGCCTTGGGCTGGTGCACCATTAAGTGCATCGCCATATAAAAGTGCACGCAGCACCCATGCCGATTTACCCTTTCCTGCCTTGAACCCCTGATTCGGCGCGGCCCCGGACATTCTGGCGCGCTGTTTGCTAAGTACCTCAAACGCAGTCAACGCTGATTGCACCTATACGACAAAGGCGCCGTGTAGCCCCCGTTTTTTACGGAGGGCCGCATGGCGCCTTTTGCGTTTGCGCACCGCTCAGGTGCCGGTAGAGATTCGAGGGGCGAGGATGGCAAATAAAACCGTGCGCAGTGTGTGTCCCTATTGTGGCGTGGGCTGCGGCATCGTCATGCACGTCGAAGACAACCGAGTGGTCAAAGTCACGGGTGACAAAAGCCATCCGGCCAACTTCGGCCGGCTGTGCACCAAAGGCACGACATGCGGCAAGGCCATTGCCGAATCGGGGCGCATGGAAAATGCCTACCTGCGCCAGGAACGCAGTCGAGATCCGGTGCGTATGGCAATGGATTCGGCCATCACTGAGACAGCGACAAGTCTGCGCACCATTCTGGATAACCACGGTCCCGATGCGCTGTCGTTCTATGTGTCGGGGCAAATGTCGCTTGAAGCCCAGTACCTGATTACCAAACTGGCCAAGGGTTTTGTCCGCACCGCCAATATCGAGTCCAACTCGCGCTTGTGCATGGCCAGCGCCAGCAGCGGCTACAAGCTGTCGCTCGGCGCCGACGGGCCGCCGGGTTCCTATCAGGATTTTGACCGTTCGAATCTGTTTTTCGTGATCGGCGCCAACATGGCCGACTGTCATCCGATCCTGTTCCTGCGCATGATGGATCGAGTCAAGGCCGGCGCCCGACTGATCGTGGTCGATCCACGGCGCAGCGCCACGGCGGACAAGGCCGATCTGTATCTGCCGATCAAACCCGGCACCGACCTGGCCTTGCTCAATGGCCTGCTGCACCTGCTGGTGAAAAACGGCCACACCGACCCGGCCTTCATCGCCACCTTCACCGAAGGCTGGGAGGCGATGCCCGGTTTCCTAGAGGACTATTCGCCGGATGCCGTCGCAGAAATCACCGGCCTGCCCGAAGCGGACATCCGTCAGGCTGCGCAATGGATCGGCGAAGCCGCCGAGTGGATGAGCTGCTGGACCATGGGCCTGAACCAAAGCACCCACGGTACCTGGAACACCAATGCCCTGTGCAACCTGCACCTGGCCACCGGCGCGATCTGCCGCCCGGGCAGCGGGCCGTTTTCCCTGACCGGTCAACCAAATGCCATGGGCGGCCGCGAGATGGGCTACATGGGACCAGGCCTGCCCGGCCAGCGCTCTCTGCTGGTGGAGGCGGATCGCGCATTCATCGAGGATTTGTGGAACATCCCCCACGACAGCCTGCCGCGCGCAGCCGGTGCCGGCACCGTGGCGATGTTCGAACAGATGAGCGCCGGGCAGATCAAGGCCTGCTGGATCATCTGCACTAACCCGGTAGCGTCCGTGCCCAATCGCCAGAAAGTGATCGAAGGCTTGCAGGCCGCTGAACTGGTAATCACCCAGGACGCCTTTCTCGACACCGAGACCAATCGCTACGCCGATATCCTTCTGCCGGGTGCGTTATGGGCCGAGGCGGAGGGCGTGATGATCAACTCCGAACGCAACCTGACGCTGATGCAACAAGCCGTGCAGGCGCCCGGCGAAACCCTGCCCGACTGGCAAATCATTGCCAGGGTGGCGTGCGAAATGGGCTTCGCCGAGGCCTTCAGCTACACCGATGCCAATGAGGTGTTCGAAGAGATCAAACGCGCCTGGAATCCGCAGACCGGTTACGACATGCGTGGCGCCAGTCATGCCCGTCTGCGCGAACAGTCGTTGCAATGGCCGTGTGCCGACGCCAGCGCCGATATACGCAACCCGATCCGCTATGTGAATGACGGCGTAAGCCAGGCACTCAAGCTGGACGCCGACGGCAGCCGACCCGCCATCGTGTTCCCGAGCGCGAACGGCAAGGGCAAGTTCTTCGCCCGCCCGCACCTGTCACCGGCAGAGATGCCCGATGAAACCTTTCCCTTCGTGCTCAATACCGGTCGCTTGCAGCATCAGTGGCACACCCTCACAAAGACCGGCAAAGTCGACACCCTGAACAAACTCAACCCTGGGCCGTTCATCGAGATTCATCCTGAAGATGCCGCTCGCCTGGGCATCAAGGACAAGGACCCGGTCGAAGTGCGCTCGCTGCGCGGCCGCGCAGTATTGCCGGCGGTGGTGACCGAACGGGTGCGCGAGGGCAATTGCTTCGCGCCTTTCCACTGGAACGATGTGTTTGGCGACAACCTGGCCATCAACGCAGTCACCAGCGATGCCGTCGACCCGATCTCCCTGCAACCGGAATTCAAGTTTTGTGCCGTTGCCCTGCAACGAGTCGAACTGATCAACCATCAATTTCTCGATTCGCCTGCACCGGCCACCGCCCCACTCCCCGCTTGCACACTCTCCGAGGAACTCGTCATGTCGAGCATCGAGACCTTCGCCGATCTCGCGGGCATTCGCAGCCTGCCCTCCCCGTCACTCAGCGATAACGAACGCACCTACCTCGCCGGTTTTGTCAGTGGCCTGCAATCCACCGCGGGCCGCCAGATCGCTGGCGTACCGGTCATGCCGGCCAACGCGCCACTGGCTGCGACTACCCGGCTATGGCTTGACGGTGTGCTGGGTGGGTTGTTCAGTCGCGTCGAACTGGCCGACAGCCCGGCGCCAGCGACCCCGGTTGCGGCAGACCGCACACCCGCGCTGACCCTGTTGTGGGCCTCGCAAACCGGCAATGCCGAGGCACTGGCCGAGCGCTTTGCCAAGCGCCTGCGTGACGACGGGATAGCCGTGGAGCTGAGCCCGATGGCTGACTTTCCAGCCAGCAAACTGGCGACTACCGCCAACCTGGCGCTGATCAGCAGCACCTTCGGCGATGGCGACCCACCGGACAATGGCGAAGGTTTCTGGCACACCCTCAATAATGCCCAACTGCGCCTTGAATCCCTGCGTTTTGCGGTTTTGGCTTTGGGTGACCCGAACTACGACCAGTTCTGCCAGCACGGCAAGCAACTCGATCAACGCCTGCAGGAGCTGGGCGCTACCCGCCTGATCGAACGGGTCGATTGCGACACTGAGTTCGAAGAGCGTGCCGACAACTGGCTCGCTCAATTGCACAAAGTCCTCAAGCCTGCGCCTTCGGTGATCGACGAGCCGGCCATTATCGTAGCGCCCAGCACGGTCGAGGCACCCTGCAAGACCCGACCGCATGCCTCGCGACTGCTGACCAATCTTCACCTCAACCGCCAGAGCAACAACAAGGAAACCCGCATGTTTTCCCTGGACCTGGCGGACTCTGGCCTCAGCTACGAGGCGGGCGACGCACTGGGGGTCTACCCGCGCAACTGCCCTGAACTGGTCGACGAATTGCTCGAACTGACGGGCATGAGCGCCGACGCCACCGTCACCCTCGACAAGCTCGGTGAGGTGCCGTTGCACCAGGCCCTGACCGAGCATCTGGAAATCGCTCGCCCCAGCCAGGAAACGCTGGCATTGATTGCCGAACGCAGTGCCAATTCCGCACTGAAACAACTGCTGGGCAGCGAGCGCAAGGCTGAGCTCAAAGACTGGCTGTGGGGCCGGCAACTGGCGGACGTGCTGCAAGCGTTTCCGGTCGATTGCTCGGCCAGCGAACTGCTCAGCACCTTCAAGCGCCTGCAACCGCGCCTGTATTCCATCGCGTCCAGCCCCAAGGCGCACCCGCAGGAAGTGCACCTCACCGTCGCCGCCGTGCGCTATGGCAAACGCAAAGGCGTGTCCTCGACGTTTCTTGCCGACCGCGCGCAAAACGGCCATGTGCCGGTTTTCGTCCAGCCGTCCAAGCACTTCCGCACGCCGGTCGATGGTGATGTACCGATGATCATGATCGGCCCCGGCACCGGCGTGGCGCCCTTTCGCGCCTTTCTGCAGGAGCGTCGGGCACGAGGTGATCAGGGCCATAACTGGCTTTTTTTTGGCGAGCAACATGCCGCCAGCGATTTCTACTACCGCGACGAATTGCAGGGCATGCAGCGCGATGGTTTGTTAACCCGATTGAGCCTGGCGTTTTCCCGCGATCAGGCGCAAAAAATCTACGTGCAGGACCGCATTCGCGAACAAGGCGCCGAACTGTGGCGCTGGTTGCAGGAAGGCGCGCAGGTGTACGTCTGCGGCGATGCCAGCCAGATGGCCAAGGACGTCGACCGGGCCTTGCGCCAGGTTGCGCAACAGCATGGCGGACTTGGCGCGGACTGCGCCGCCGATTACTGGCGGCATATGAGCGAGCAAAAACGCTACCTGCGGGATGTTTATTGACGTTTGATCGCTGGCGTCTGGCGGTCCTTTCAGCTCGCCGGACGGCCTGATCAAACACACTGAATGCAAAGCAGGAGTTCATGCTCACCCTCCGTTTCGGCTACCCTCACACTGCGCCATGCCACTCACCGCCCATGCGGGACGCAGCGCCTTTTTTTGTAGTGAATGAAACGGAGAACTTTCATGCTCATGCGTACCCTGGCACTGGCCGTCGGCTTGACCCTGTCCATCAGCAGCTTGCTGGCGCAGGCCGCCGACACCCTTAAAGTCAGCGCCATTCCTGACGAAGCCCCCACCGAATTGCTGCGCAAGTTCAAGCCACTGGGCGCTTATCTGGAACAACAGTTGGGTATGAAAGTCGAGTTCGTGCCCGTCAGTGACTACCCGGCGGTGGTCGAAGCGCTGGCCACGGACCGCATCGACCTGGCCTGGCTTGGCGGGTTCACATTCGTCCAGGCCCGTTTGAAAACCGGCAACGCCATTCCCCTGGTCCAGCGTGAACAGGACGCGCAGTTCACCAGCAAATTCATCACCGCGGACCCGGCCGTCAAATCCCTCGCCGACCTCAAGGGCAAGACCTTCGCCTTCGGATCGGTGTCGTCCACGTCCGGCAGTCTGATGCCGCGCTACTTCATGCTCAAGGACGGCATCAAGCCGGAAACCTGGTTCAGCCGCGTCGGCTATTCCGGCGCCCATGACGCCACGGTTGCCTGGGTCCAGGCCGGCAAAGTCGATGCCGGCGTGCTCAACGCCAGCGTCTGGGAAAAACTGGTTGCTGCCGGCAAAGTCGATACCAACAAAGTCAAAGTGTTTGCCACCACGCCCACCTATTTCGATTACAACTGGACCGTGCGCGGCACCCTCGACCCGGCGCTGGCCGCGAAAATCAAGGCAGCGTTCCTGGCCCTCGATCCGGCAAAACCGGCGGACAAGGCCATTCTCGACCTGCAGGCCGCCAGCCGTTTCATCGAAACCAGCCCGGATAACTACAAGGGCATCGAGGAAGCCGCGCGCGCTGCCGACCTGCTCAAATGACCCTGCAGCTGACCCGGGTCAACCTGACCCATACCAATGGCATCCACGCGCTGCATAACGTGGACTTGCACATCGCGGCGAGCGAACAGGTCGCCATCATCGGCCCGTCCGGTGCGGGTAAATCGAGCCTGCTCAATCTGCTGGGCACCGCCCTGCAACCGAGCAGCGGCGAGCTTCAACTGCTCGGCGAACGTGCGTGGCAACTGTCTGCCCGCCAACGCCAACGCTTGCGCGCGCGAATCGGCCTGGTCCACCAGTCGCCGCCGCTGCCGCCGCGCCAACGGGTGGTCACGGCGGTGCTGGCCGGCAAGATTGGCCAGTGGGGCCTGGGCAAAAGCCTGATGAACCTGCTGCATCCGCTGGATGTCGCCGGCGCACGGGCGGCGTTGGCCAGGCTGGACCTGGGCGACAAGTTGTTCGCCCAATGCCAGCAACTGTCCGGCGGCCAGCTTCAGCGCGTGGGCATTGCGCGCGTGCTGTATCAGGCGCCCGAGGTGTTGCTGGCCGATGAGCCGGTGTCGGCGATGGACCCGGTACTGGCCGAACACACCCTGTCAGTGCTGTGCCGTCATGCACGGGAACACAACGTCACGCTGGTCGCCAGCCTGCATGCAGTGGAACTGGCCCTGGCGCATTTTTCACGGATCATCGGCTTGCGCGACGGACAGATTATGTTCGACCTGCCGGCCAGCGCCGTCGACCGCGAACTGCTCGACAGGCTCTACGCCAACGAACAGTTGCTTTCGCCTCCGGTCCCACCGGTCCCTCTGGTTGTGCAGATTCCTCGATGCTGAAACGCGATACCCGAGACCCGGCCGCCCGACCGCGTCTGCTGCTGACGCTATCGGTCATTGCCTTGCTGTGGCCAGGCATTCACTTCAGTGAACTGGATTTGAGCGTGCTGGTGGCCAGCGACAGCCAAAGCGAGATGGGCCGTTTTGTCTCGGCGTTCTGGCCACCGGCCCATGGCGAAGAATTCTTCCAGTTGCTCCTGCAAGCCACCCTGCAAACCCTGGCCATCGCCACCGCAGGCATGGCCCTGGCGCTAATGCTGGCCGTGCCCGCCAGCCTGTTGGCCAGCCGGGCGTTGTCGTTGTCGGCGGCGTCCCGCGCAGGGCGTCCCGATTCCTCGGGCCAATGGCTGCGCTGGCCGGTGCGCGGCTTGCTGATCTTCCTGCGCAGCGTGCCGGAGATCGTCTGGGCGCTGTTGTTCGTGCGTGCCGTGGGCCTCGGGCCGACGGCCGGGGTCCTGGCCATTGCCATTACCTACAGCGGCATGTTGGGCAAGGTCTACGCGGAGATCTACGAGTCGGTGGACCAGCGCCCCGCCCATGCGTTGCTGCAAGCCGGCAGTGGTCGCCTCGCGGCCTTCGTCTACGGGATTGTGCCCAATGTCGCGGCGGAGCTGTTGTCGTACACGGTGTACCGCTGGGAATGCGCGATCCGCGCCTCGGTGGTGATGGGGTTTGTCGGTGCCGGGGGCCTCGGCCAGCAAATGGACCTGTCGTTGCGCATGTTCGCCGGCGGTGAAGTCGCCAGTCTGTTACTGACGTTCCTGGTGCTGGTGCTGTTCGCCGATCAACTCAGCCGTTTGCTGCGCTGGAGGCTGGCATGAATCGCTTGATCAACCTGGCGCTGTTGCTGGGCATCGTCGCCGCGGCCATCGCCTCTTTCGTCTACCTGGGCATCGACCTCGGCGAACTCGGCGCCACCGGCAATTTCGGGCGCATGGCCGATTATGCCCGGCGTTTCCTCAGCCCGGACTTGAGCCCAACTCACCTGCAAGCCATCGGTCATGGCGCAGTGGAAACCATCGCCATGTCGGCTTTGGGCACCTTGCTCGCGGCGGTATTCGGCCTGATGTTGGCATTGCCGGCGGCGGGACGGTTCGGCTGGCCGTTGCAGAGCGCGTCACGCCTGGTGCTCAACGCCCTGCGCGCAGTACCGGAACTGGTGTGGGCGGCGTTGATGGTGCTGGCCGCCGGGCTCGGTCCCAATGCCGGCACCCTGGCGCTGGCCCTGCACACCACTGGGGTACTCGGCCGGCTGTTCGCCGAAGCGCTGGAAAACACCCCGGCGCAACCCGCCGAAGCGATCCGCCTGCAAGGTGGCAACGCGATATGGGCGTTCTGTTACGGCACGCTGCCCAACCTGTGGCCGCAAATGGTGGCCTACATTCTGTATCGCTGGGAAAACAACATCCGCATGGCCAGCGTGCTCGGGTTCGTCGGTGCCGGTGGTCTGGGACAGATGCTGTACGTCAGTCTCAGCCTGTTTCAAGAGGCTCAGGCCAGCACAGTCATCCTGGCCATGCTATTACTGGTATTCGCTGTCGATACGTTGAGCAGCTGGAGCCGTCAACGCTGGGTCAAGGCCTGACGGCTTTTGCAAAACGCCTCGCCCCTGAAAGATTTCGCCTATCGGCTGCCAATACTGCGGCTATTAGCTGACTTCCCAAGGGGCGACTAGCATTATCTAACGCCGGTGCCATCTGGCCGGCCAAGACCTGATAACGAGATAAGAACGAGTCTGCAACTGACTGGGCGTACCGTGGGTCATCCTGTCGGCAATTGCGTTGCCTGTGTTCAGAATACCCGCATGGCCAGATCGATCAGAAGATCGCATTGCACGGCCGCAAGCCTGAGTCATTGATTTCAATCACTGCTGTCCGACCACAACCGGGGCGGTCAGCTGAATGACACGACCGAGGGTAGCTCACACATGGCAACTGAATCGAAATGCCCGTTTCATCAGGCCGCCGGCGGTGGCACAACCAACCGCGACTGGTGGCCGAATCAACTGAATCTGAAGATCCTGCACCAGCACTCGTCCCTCTCCGATCCCATGGACGAAGACTTCAACTATGCCGAAGCCTTCAAGCAGCTGGACTTTGCAGCCGTCAAAAGAGACCTGACGGCGCTGATGACCGACTCGCAAGATTGGTGGCCCGCCGACTTCGGCCACTATGGCCCGCTCTTTGTGCGCATGGCCTGGCACTCCGCCGGCACCTATCGCACCGGTGACGGGCGCGGTGGTGCCGGCTCGGGCCAGCAACGCTTTGCACCGCTCAACAGCTGGCCGGATAACGTCAGCCTCGACAAGGCTCGCCGCCTACTCTGGCCGATCAAGCAAAAATACGGCCGCAACATTTCCTGGGCCGACCTGATCGTGCTCACCGGCAACGTGGCGCTGGAGTCGATGGGCTTCAAGACGTTTGGTTTTTCCGGTGGCCGCCCGGACGTCTGGGAACCGGACGAAGATGTGTATTGGGGTTCGGAAAGCAAATGGCTGGCCGGTGATACCCGTTACGGCAAAAACGATCAACCGATGCAGAAACCCGGTGAAGGCCCGCTCGTTGCCGAGCCTGGGGAAAACGAAGACAGCCGTGTCGAGCCTGGCCGCAATCTGGAAAACCCGCTGGCCGCTGTGCAAATGGGCCTGATCTATGTGAACCCGGAAGGCCCCGAAGCCAATCCGGATCCGGTCGCCGCCGGCCTGGACATTCGCGAAACCTTCGGTCGCATGGCGATGAACGATGAAGAAACCGTGGCCCTGATCGCCGGTGGTCACGCCTTCGGCAAAACCCACGGCGCGGGTCCCGCGGACAATGTCGGGGCCGAGCCCGAAGCGGCCGGCCTGGAAGAGCAAGGGCTGGGCTGGCGGAACAAGTTCGGTACCGGTAAAGGCCCCGACACCATTACCAGCGGCCTGGAAGTCACCTGGACAACGACCCCGACCCAATGGAGCAACAACTTCCTGGAGAACGTGTTCGGCTTCGAGTGGGAACTGACCAAGAGCCCTGCTGGCGCGCATCAGTGGAAGCCAAAAAATGGTGCAGGCGCTGGCATCATCCCGGATGCCCACGATCCGTCCAAACGGCGTGATCCCACCATGCTGACCACCGACCTGGCGCTACGCTTCGACCCGATCTACGAGCCGATTTCGCGGCGCTTCCTGGAGAACCCCGACCAACTGGCCGACGCCTTTGCCCGCGCCTGGTACAAACTGATCCACCGTGACATGGGGCCGCTTTCGCGCTACCTCGGCCCGGAAATGCCCAACGAAGAACTGCTGTGGCAAGACCCGATTCCAGCAGTCGATCATGAGCTGGTCAACGACAGTGATGTCGCTGCGCTGAAGAGCAAACTGCTGGCCTCGGGACTGTCGGTGTCGCAGCTTGTTTCCACAGCCTGGGCGGCGGCGTCGACCTTCCGCGGCTCCGACAAACGCGGCGGTGCCAACGGCGGGCGCCTGCGTCTGGCGCCACAGAAATTCTGGCAGGCCAATCAGCCGGAACAACTCTCGGGTGTGCTGGAAAAACTCGAAGGTATCCAAAAGGAGTTCAACGCCGGCGGCAAGAAAGTCTCGCTGGCTGACCTGATCGTGCTGGCCGGTTGTGCCGGGGTCGAGCAGGCAGCGAAAAATGCCGGACACACCGTCACGGTGCCTTTCACACCCGGGCGGATGGACGCGAGCCAGGAGCAGACCGATGTCGAGTCTTTCGGCTTCCTTGAACCCATCGCCGATGGCTTCCGCAACTACCTCAAGGGCCGTTACACCATCCCGGCGGAAAAGTTGCTGATCGACAAGGCGCAATTGTTGACGCTCACCGCACCGGAAATGACTGCGCTCATTGGCGGCATGCGTGTGCTCAACACCAACGTCGGCAAAACCGCCCACGGCGTTTTCACCAGCCGCCCGCAAGCGCTGACCAATGATTTCTTCATCAACCTGCTGGACATGGGCGTGGAATGGAAACCGGTGTCGGAGGCCAATGAGGAATTCACCGGAACAGACCGCAAGACCGGGCAACAGAAATGGACCGCGACGCGGGTCGATCTGGTCTTTGGCTCCAACTCTCAACTGCGGGCGCTGGCCGAAGTTTATGCCAGCGCCGGCGGCCAGGAGAAACTGGTCAAGGACTTCGTGGCAGCGTGGACCAAGGTGATGAACCTGGATCGGTTCGATTTGAAGTGAAATAGCGAAGCACTTATGAGCCACCCCGGCATTGAAGGTGTCGGGGTGGTTTTTTTTTGGTCCTTCGTCAATTAGCGGATCATTGCGGCGGGTCAATCTGATCCAGTACACGGTTCGCCGTGATCTCCGCCAGCATGATGCTGTTGGAAATGCCCAGCAGCGCATTGCGGTCGCCACCCTCCAGATGATCGACCAATTGATGCACCATCACATCCACCGAGGCCAGCGTCTCCACCAGATACACCATCAGGGTTTCAGTCTTGACTTCGGGGTCTACCGTAAACAGCGTGCTGACTGTGCGCGGCGTGGCTTTGATGTCGGCCGTCTAGGGGAAGTGGGAGTTGAGCGCGCGCTCGGCGGCATCGTTGAGAGTCTTGGAATTGGGTTCGTAGGGTGACGTGGGATCGGTTTCTGGCGGATTCGGCGTGGGTTTGATCATGATGAAACTCCTTGTGTATTTAAAGGAGTCATCACCCTTGCTACCAAACGAAGGGTGGTGACCATACGAAGGTTGGTAGACCGGCACACAAGGCAAACCCGGCGCGCCCGAAGGCGCCCTGCGCATGGCCACCATAAAACAGGTGTCGAAAAGCACCTGCAAAAGGTGACGCTGTGCGCCTTGTGGTGGCCGGGCTACCAAACCCGATCGCTGTTTTTTCAGCGACCGGCAAACAATAGAACCCAGCCCCAAGACGCACAAGCCGGCGGATTCTGGCGTAATCGTAGGCAACGGCGCAAGGTTTTGTAGCTTTCAGGAAAAAAGCCTGAGGACGCTTAAACACAAACCCCACATCGACGTTTAAAAACGCCAAACACTCACCTGTAGGAGCGAGCCTGCTCGCGAAAAGAGCCAGAGCGGACGGTGCCGCTCCAGCCGGAGCCCCCGTGGACCTGCCTCGCGTCACGGATTGAGTTTCAAATGCGCATTGACCCGCCCGCTTTTTGGATCAACAAACCAGAACTCATTATTAGCTACTTTCACCTGGCTGCATTCCGTTGGGTAGCCTTTGGGTATGACGCAAACAACACCCTCGTTAAGTGTCCAGCGTTCCTTCTCGGGAGGGTCAGGTGCCATTTGAAAAATGTCCGTTCCATCGGGCGAAAACAAAATCGAATACGGACGACTGCCCTCCCGAGTGGTGCCATACAGCTTCTTGTTCATTAACGTGCCGTGGATTTGCTCGTCATTTAACGTGACGGCGTTTGCCGGCACAGATGGCGGTTGATAAGCGCTACTGCTTGCGCATCCGGCGAGAAAAATCAACGAGGCGATCATTCCGAACTTTAAGAAAGTCATGCCGCACCTTCCTTGTATTTGCCGAAAAAATTTTCGGTAAATCAAAGCTTAGTCAACGCGTTTGACCCACCCCGATACAGGCGCCCAACGGTTGACGGTGAGGTGCACTCTTCTACTTTTTGTTGGCATTCGTTAGGTATGGGGCCGATAGTGGGTGTTGTAGACAGGCAGCGATCGGCCCAGAGTGTGTAAAAACAGATGGTGCCGGCAGCCAACGGCAGTGAGCCAAGAATCTCGGTGCGGGATCTACTGAAAATTTTCCTGAGGAAGGCTGGCGGTTTACGCGGCTCCGGCCAAATGTCGACCTAAAAATCGTTTAGTCGAACTCCACATCTGGTGCGAGTTCTGGATACTCGATCTTCATGTCTTCAAGGATTTTTTGCATCAGCTTCGCATCCTCCGGTAAACGTCTGGATAAAGTATTCCACCCTGAGATTTTCAAGTGTATGGGCATTTCCACAAGTCCCGTAATTGCATCCCAGAAAGCATCCCAATTACAGCCGTACCAGCCAGGGAATTCGAGTGCATCTTTCAAGATGGAATGGAGTTCGTCAGAATTCGTCACCTCACTTAAGTCAAACTTTACAACCTGTAAGCGGGTCATCGTCAGCACCTCAAAAATTGTTCGCCAGTAAGAGGGGTAACTGAAGTCCGCCTCTGTCAGGGAGCCTATGCCGGTATACACCTTTGCTATGATTTTCCGAGGTGTTTAACTCCAGGAATCGTCAATGAAGCGCTTCATCCAAGGCGAACATCGCGGTCAAAGCACCTTACTTCCCGAGAGTCTTGACGACTACGTCAGCGATACCAACCCGGTGCGCGTAGTCGACGTCTTCGTCAACGAACTCGACCTGGCCAAACTTGGTTTTGACGGTGTCATACCGGCAGTGACGGGCCGGCCAGCTTATCACCCCGCGATCTTGTTGAAGATTTACATCTACGGCTATCTGAACCGGGTTCAGTCGAGTCGACGCCTGGAGCGGGAAGCCCAACGCAACGTCGAGCTGATGTGGCTGACCGGGCGTTTGATGCCGGATTTCAAGACCATCGCCAACTTCCGAAAAGACAACAGCAAGGCCACCCGAGGCGTCTGCCGCCAGTTCGTTGTGCTGTGTCAGCAGTTGGGACTGTTCGTGAAAAAGCGTGAAAAAGGGGACAGATCTATTTTTTGTAAAAAAGGGGACAGATCTATTTTTTGTAAAAAACAAAAAAAGGGGACAGATCTATTTTTAGAATAATAAATTAGTCCCCTTTTCTGCGGGTTCGCTTCGGCGCCATTTCCGATTGCTGACGGTCCCCATTTTTCCTCGAGTCGGGTTAAAGCTGCCGCCAGCACTGCCGATAACTCCAGCCATGGATTTTCGTACCGCTGGTACGACTGTGACGACTGACCTTGCGACCAAAGTGCTCTGCTGATCGGCCGCGTCATTTAAGGAAAAGTGATTGTGATCATAGGTATCGATCTGGGCACAACCAACAGCCTCGTGGCTGCCTGGGACGGCGAACATGCCCGGATACTCCCCAATGCCCTGGGTAACCTTCTCACGCCTAGCGTCGTTGGCCTCGACGACCACGGCCAACTGGTCGTCGGGGATATTGCCCGCGAGCGGTTGCACACCCACCCGCACCTCACCACGTCTCTGTTCAAGCGCTACATGGGTAGCTCCCGCGAAACGCTACTGGGCGCACGCGCTTACCGCGCGGAAGAGCTCTCGGCGATGCTGCTGCGCAGTCTCAAGGCTGACGCCGAACGTGCCTTGGGCGAGCCTGTTAATGAAGCGGTGATCAGCGTGCCTGCGTATTTCAGCGATGCTCAGCGCAAGGCGACGCGCATTGCTGGCGAACTGGCCGGGTTGAAAATTGAAAAACTGGTCAACGAGCCCACCGCCGCAGCCTTGGCCTATGGTCTTCAACAGCGAAACGAAGCGACCTTTCTGGTGTTCGACCTCGGCGGTGGCACCTTTGATGTGTCCATTCTGGAACTATTCGAAGGCGTGATGGAAGTCCGCGCGAGCGCGGGAGACAACTTCCTTGGCGGTGAAGACTTCGATGACCTGCTCGTGGAGCATTTCATCGCAAAAATCGGCACCGCTGACCTGCCAGACACCAGCCTCCCTGCCATCGCACAGCGGTTGCGGCGTGAAGCTCAACGGGTTCGCCATGCCTTGGGGCCGGCGCAGGCGGCACGCTTTACCCTTCGCGAGCAAACGCGTGAGTGGAGCATTGAACTGACTCAAGGCGAGCTTGCTGACATCGTTCGTCCCCTGCTGGACCGCCTGCGTGCGCCGATCGAACGCGCAATGCGTGATGCCCGCATCAAGGTCGCGGACCTGAACGAAATATTGTTGGTGGGCGGCACGACACGCATGCCGCTGGTGCGCAAGCTGGTCGCATCCTTGTTCGGGCGAATCCCGGCGATGCAGCTCAACCCGGACGAAGTGGTCGTGCAAGGTGCGGCCATTCAGGCGGCGCTTCAGGCTCGCCATGCCTCCCTTGAAGAAGTGGTGCTCACCGATGTCTGCCCCTACACCTTGGGCATCGAGACGTCGGTACAGCAAGGTGGCGGTTTCCAAAGCGGTCATTACTTGCCGATCATCGAGCGCAACACGGTGGTGCCGGTAAGCCGGTCCCGTACCGTGTCCACCCTCAGTGACAACCAGAGCGTGGTCAAACTGGGTATCTATCAGGGCGAAAGCCGGCTGGTGAACAACAACATTTTCCTGGGGGAGTTGGAAATTCCGGTGCCGCCGCGCAAGGCCGGTGAAGTCACCCTGGATGTGCGCTTCACCTACGACAACAACGGCTTGCTCGAAGCTCAGGTGCATTTGCCGATCAACGGCGACACTCGCCGGCTAGTGATCGAGAACAACCCTGGCGTCCTGCCTGCAGAAGAAATCGCCCGGCGGCTGGTCGCCCTAGAATCGCTGAAGGTGCACCCACGCGATCAGCAGATCAATACCCTGTTGCTGGCACGACTGGACCGTTTGTATCAGGAAAGCCTCGGTGATGGCCGGGAGCATATTGCCGGGCTGGCGAACTATTTCCAGCAAATGCTCGACACCCAGGACGAGCACCGGATACGCGCAGCGCGCAGCGATATCACTCAGCGCCTTGCTCATTTCGAACGAGAGGGTTAAGCCACCATGAGCCATTGGCAATTGCTCAATCTTACCCCGGACGCGGACGAACGCAGCATCAAGCGCGCTTATGCGCGGCTGTTGAAAAATCACCGCCCGGACGAAAATCCCGATGAATTTCAGCGCCTGCGTGAAGCCTATGAAACCTCACTGGCTGAGGCTCGCTGGCGCGCGCAGATTGAAGAGGAGGTCGTTGATGCCCCGTTAGCCATCATCGCGCCTACCGCAGAATACTCCACACTGGTCAGCCCCTTGGAGTCCGTCGACACCCTGATCACCGTCAGTCCTCCAGAACCGTCCCTGGAGCAAATGCAGCAATGGTTGGCCGAGGGTAAAGACCGCCAGGTAATGGACGCCTTGCGCCACTGGCTTGCCAGCGACTGGCTACTTCCCTTCGAGCGCCGCCAGCAGTTTGAGGAGAGCATATTGGATTGGCTCGAATCTGCCTCGCAATGGTCGCCATCCTTTTTCGACGACGTCTGCCAGGCCATGGGGTGGGACGAAGCCCAGGGTAATTTGCCGTGTGAATACTGGCGCTGGGATCGCCTGATCCGGCGATGCGAAATGCAGGTCATGGAAGAATCCGTGCGCCGTGACCTTGCCAGGTTCGACGCCGATAATATTCATGGGCAGGCCGCCGCCTTACTATTCAAACCCATGAGCGATAGCCGACGTCGTGGATTGGCCGACTACCTCACCAGCCTCGACTGGCAACGTTTTACTCAGATTGCGCAATCCATCGAATACCAGTACCCAGAGTTGCCTCAACGTCTCGGGCTAAAAACACTGGACAACTGGCGGGATTGGTTGCCGCCCGAGAGCTTTCGAGGGGTGTACCTTTTCCTGTGGCTCGCGTTGGCGGTTATTGTTATGCCTTCGGTGTTTGCCGAAACTGCAAAAAGGGATGGGCTGGCCGGTCTGCTTGTCATCCCGCTGTTCATACCGCTCGTGATTTGGTTGGGGATGAAGGCTTACCAGATCTGGTCCCTGGTGGCGGTGTCCGCGGGGTCGCTGGATGTGCTGCTCAGCCGCCGGTTACTCCCGCGCCGTTGGTACAGGCGAGGTGCCGGGCTGCTGTTGCTGCGCCATGTACTCCCCACTGCCGTGCCCGCAGCCCTGGCATATGCGTGGGCCAGTCATGTGCCGTGGATACGCTGGGTCAGTCCGCTGGTAGTGTTCCTGGGCACGCTTTATTTCACGAATATGGCACTGCGCGGCGGGAAGGTCTCGATGTGGACTGCAGCGCTACGAGCGATTAGACACAAGGTCGGGCAGTTACTCTTGCGAGTATTGCAGCGCGAAGTCTTCGTGGTCTTGATCATCATGCTGGTGATGGGTGTTTCGACCTATTCGCGTATGAAACCTGGTTTTTAGAAGATGAGGTTCCGTGGCATTGCGCAGGCAAGACGAGTTGCTAAACGTCTGTAGGAAGCTATTGGCCCGAAGCAATTCGACGCATAGCGATTGTAAAGAGTTGAGAGCCGTTGAATCGCATCAAGTCGACAAGGCAACCCGCCCTACCCCGGCGAACTCGACTTCCACTTGCACCCCGGCCGACCCCCAGTAGATGCCGGTCCAGCTACCACTGGCCACCAGGTCACCGTCTCGCAAGGGGTTGCCCAGTGCGGCAGCGTGACGCGCCAAATTCCGGGCCGCTAATGGCCCGGGGGCGAACCAGCCGAGGGCATCCGCTACCTGATGCTGTAGGAAAAAGGGAGGAAAAAGGGGACAGATCTATTTTGAGAATAATAAATTCGTCCCCTTTTCTGCACACATTTTGGGAGGCCTTCCCGAATTTTTCATGCCCGCATAGAAATCAGCAAATGTGAAAATTTTGTTAACTAACTGACTCGTAAAGCTTTCTTCAAGACACTCGATCTGACATGCTAATGCGAATAGTTCTTACACGCACTCGCATCAGATTCGTTTTGTATCACTTGGGGAAGCAGATTGATGTCGTTTCACACCATTCACCGCCGTTCGAACCTTTCTCCTAACCTGTTGGCACTGGCTATCTGCATGGCCAGTATCACCACCGTCTCAGCGGAAGAAGCGCTTCAGACAACGTCCGAAAATGCCGCCCCGTCCAGCACTCTAGAGCTCGGCGCCACCGAAATCGGTGCCACTCAACTGGGCAGCACTACGGAAGGTACCGGCTCCTACACCACTGGCCCCATGCAAACCGCGACCAAGCTGCCGCTGACCATGCGTGAGACCCCTCAGGCGGTGACCGTCATCACCCGGCAACGCATGGACGATCAGGCCATGACCAGCATCAACGATGTGGTGAAGGCCACACCAGGCCTGTTTTTGGACTTTTCCAGCGGCCCCGGCCGGCAGACCTACTCGGCGCGTGGTTTCGACATCGATAACCTCATGTATGACGGTATCCCGAGTGGCTACCAAGGTTGGACGGTCGGCGCCCAGCCGAACCTGGCGATGTTCGACCGGGTCGAAATTGTGCGCGGTGCGACCGGGCTGGTCACCGGTGCAGGAAACCCTTCGGCGGCCATCAACCTGATACGCAAGCGGCCCCTCGCCGAGCAGAAGGTCACCTTGACCGGTGCCGCCGGCAGCTGGGACGACTACCGTGGCGAGATCGACGCTTCCAGCCCGCTTAACGACAGTGGCACCTTGCGCGGGCGGGTAGTCACTTCGTACCGCGACGCCAACAGCTTCATTGATGATGTCGAGGAAGATCACGGCCTGTTCTACGCGGTCACTGAAGCAGACCTGAGTGATGACACCACCCTGACCCTGGGTTTCTCCCACCAGAAAGACAAGACCAACTACTTCTGGGGCGCCTCGATGATCGGCCTCGACGGCCACCACCTGAACCTGCCGCGCTCGTACAACCCGGGTACCGACTGGGAGAACAAGGATCAGGAGATCAACACCATTTTCGCCGAAGTGCGTCAGCGCCTGGCCAATGACTGGAATCTTCAGGTCAACGCCAACTACTCTGAACAGAACGCGCTGTTCACCGGTTCTTACCAGTCGCGCTGGGTCAACAACACGCTGGCCCGAACCGTCTACCAGTCGGCCCACGATGAAAACCAGGCCGGCGTGGACGCCTTTGTCAGTGGCCCATTCGAAGCGTTCGGGCGGACACACGAGCTGGTGGTGGGTGCCAGCAAGCGCATCTACGACATGACCACCCACAACTACGACCCGTACGACACCAACTGGCCGATCAACGCCGGCAAGCCAAACTTTGTCCACACTGACAATAGCCGCGAAGTCACCACCCAAGACGGCGTGTACATGACCACTCGCCTAAGCCTGGCCGACCCGCTGAAGCTGATCCTTGGCGGACGTCTGGATTGGTATGATTACGACAACCGTGACGGCGATGGAGACTACAAGGTCACCCGCAACGTCACCCGTTATGCAGGCTTGATTTACGACCTGGACGACCATCATTCGGTCTACGTCAGCTACAGCGATATATTCACTCCACAGAGTTCTAAAGACACCTCCGCGACCCCCGTCAAGCCGATCGTCGGCAAGAACTACGAGGTCGGCATCAAAGGCGAATACTTCGACGGTGCGTTGAATGCAAGCCTGGCCTTGTTCCGCGTCGACCAGGAAAACCGCGCAGTGCAGGTGTTCGTGGAAAACTGCCCACAGTCTTCCTGCTATGAGGCCTCAGGCGAGATTCGCAGCCAGGGCATCGACTTTGAATTGCAAGGCGCTCTTACCGAAAATTGGCAGATCGGCGGTGGCTATACCTACGCCCGCGTGCACACCATCAAGGATGACGCCAACCCGCAGACCGTGAACCAGCGCTTTGACACCGATACCCCTGAGCACCTGTTCAAGCTGGCCACCACCTACCGCTTCCAAGGCCAGCTGGAGAAACTGCGCGTCGGCGGCAACGTCTCCTGGCAGAGCCGTATGTACAACGACATCGAGTTGCTCGATGGCAGCAGCTACCGGCTCAAGCAGGGTGCCTACGCCGTTACCGATCTGATGACCGGTTACCAGGTCAACCAGAACCTAGACCTGCAACTCAATGCCAACAATATTTTCGACCGCAAGTACTACTCCTCCATCTCCAACTCTGTTAGCTATGGTGGCGACAGCTACGGTGCCCCGCGCAATTTGATGCTGACCGCCAAGTACAGCTTCTGAGTTATCTAGGCGCCGGGATGCGCCGCGCTGCAAACAGCACAGAAAGGGACGCACGTTAAGCCTGCTCCCTTTCTGTGCGGTGGTCGTAAGTTGAACGTGATTTTTGCCGTCACTACCACTTGAAAGCGGTCGATAACCCCGAACATCACAAAGCCGGATTTCCGCGTCATATCACGCGGTAAATCCCCATGCTCAACACGCAGGAGGCGTTCAGATGACCCTCATTTTGAGGCAAGCCCACGTTACCGATCTTCCTTCGATATACCGGGGAGAGCAGGACTACATTCGGTCTTGGGAGCCCACTCACGAAGATACCTGGCGGCTCCAGTTGGAGTGTCACCTCACTCGATGGGTTGAAAACTTCGATCGATTGACGGTCGCGATCATTGACGAGCAGTTTGCCGGTTACTCGTTGTGGACACCCGAACAAGATTACGCGGAGCTCTGCACCATCAACGTCAGCCAGGTCTACAGGCGGAACGGCGTTGGCCTATCGCTGCTCAACGCTTACGCGGCCACCGCTAAGCAAAATGGATTTGCTTATCTGCGTTTAAGCGTGCGACCCGATAATCCAGCCGCACTCATGTACCAGAGAGCAGGCTTCTCATGCATGGGAACCGATTCCCATGGTTACCTCCGGTATGAGCGACTGAGCTGATCAAGGCTGTGATTTGCTCAGTTGCCAGAGTAGGCGACCGTCCACTTTTACCCGTTCTCTGCCGAGTATGGTGCTGGTGAATTCCGAGGCAATCGGTGGTCAGAATGAAAAAAATGAAAAAGGGGACAGATCTATTTTTAGAATAATAAATTCGTCCCGCTCGGCGGCGTCGTTGAGCTTTTTCGAGTCGGATTCGTAGGGGGAAACTGGATCGTTTTCCGGGGGATTGGGCGTCGGTTTGATCATGATGAAACTCCTAGAGAAATGGAGCTGACACCATTCGCTGCGAAACGAAAATTAGGTGGCAACTGTACGCGGGTTCGCAGACCAGGACTCTAGGAACCTGGCAGACCCGAGGGTCTCCCACGCACAGCCGCCATGACATGAGAGGCAGACCTGACGATCTGCTCAGGGACGGTAGACGATGTGCGCCTAGAGATTACCGGGCTGCGAAACCCGATCACTGATGTGCAGTGACGCGAATCAAGTTACCGAGCAGCCCCAAGACGCACAAGCCGGCGGATTCTGGCGTAACCGTAGGCAACGGCGCAAGGTTTTGTGGCTTTCTGGAAGAAAGCCTGAGGACGCTTAAACACAAACCCACAACGACGTTTAAAACGCCAAACAACGCGCCCGCAGGAGCGAGCCTGCTCGAGATCGAAACAATTGAAAAATGTATTGTCTACGCGTGCATATCAATGTTTTTCGCCCCCTCCTGCTGTTCATTTCATTTGCGAATAG
This sequence comes from Pseudomonas sp. Sample_22, assembly GCF_004307635.1. Classification (NCBI taxonomy): domain Bacteria; kingdom Pseudomonadati; phylum Pseudomonadota; class Gammaproteobacteria; order Pseudomonadales; family Pseudomonadaceae; genus Pseudomonas; species Pseudomonas sp. Sample_22. The sequence goes on along the minus strand of NZ_RCNY01000049.1, from coordinate 32,412 downwards.
GTTGAAGCTGCCATTACTGCGACGGCCAACACAACCCAGCACTGATTGTCGGCGCCAACGTTTCCTACAATTGATTACTCAATGTAATAAGTGAAATTCAATTATTGGTCTCTACCATCGCCAGATCTAGCAATAAGATGACTCCATCAAACCATCCCTGCTGGAGCATCCCGTGAAAAAAACCATTATTGCCGCCCTGCTCGCCGCTGCCACTAACTATGCCAATGCCGGCACGGTATTGGTTGTCCTGTCGGATCAGGCTCAACTGGACCTGAAAGACGGTAAGGTCATGCAAACCGGTTTCTTCCTGAACGAATTAATGCAACCGGTGCAGACTTTCATTGCCGCGGGTCAAACCGTTGTATTTGCCACCCCTAGCGGCAAGGCGCCAACGGCAGACGAGAAATCCAATGATGTGAACTTCTGGGGCGGCGATGAAAAGGCCCGTCAGGAAAGTCTCGCACTGCTGGCCACGCTGAAGCTGACCTCGAAGAGCGACTCGCCGGCAATCAGCTTCGCGCAGGTTCAGAAAATCGGCTACGACAAGTTCGATGCCGTATTCGTGCCTGGCGGCCATGTCCCGATGCAGGATCTGCTCAAGGACAAGCAACTGGGCCAACTGCTGACCAACTTCCATGAAAAAGGCAAAGTCACCGGCTTCACCTGCCATGGCACCATAGCCATGTTGTCGGCGATCCCGGACGCGCGCGGTTTTGTCTCTGCGCTGGAATCGGGCAAGCAGCCGGCAGCGCCAGCCAACTGGATTTACAAGGGCTACAAAGTCACCGCCTTCACCGACGCGGAAGAAGAGCAGGCCAAAGGTTTCCTCGGTGGCGGTCATATGAAACTGTTCCCGCAGGATGGCCTGACGGCAGCCGGTGCGAACTTCTCCGAAGCCAAGCCATGGAGCGAGAACGTGGTCGAGGATCGCGAAGTCATTTCCGGCCAGAACCCACAGTCGGCCAAGGCAGTCGCCGTGGCCATGCTGGCGAAAATGAAGTAATCCCAGCCTGGTTGCAGGTGCTGCGGGTCGATCAGCTTTGGCTCCAGCACCGCCGTCTCTCCCGACACGCTGGAAGCTTGGGTGTCGGAAGACGACGTCCGCATTGTTCGCTCAAGCCCAAGGGTTCGCACCGCACCGGAGAGAAATCGGCCATCGGAACATGAAAGGCCGGGTCAGAAACGACAAATCTCCAATGTTGCGCGCAGTCCTGCTGGGATACGATTCTCTAATCTGATTTGCCCTCCCAAGCGTTCCGCAATCGTCTGAACGATAGCCAGTCCCAAACCTGCACCCTGGTCGTTTCCGCGACTGTAAAAACGCTCGAAAAGTCGCTCGCGATCTTCTTCGTTGATTCCCGGCCCCTCGTCTTCGACGCTGAGTTCGTAGTGATTGTCCTTTTTGCTCAACCTCACCGTGATCACGCCATGCAGCGGGGAGAAATTCGCCGCATTGGTGACCAGGTTGTTCAAGGCAATATCAATGACAGCGGGGTCTACTCTCACAGGCTGGATGTCGGCGGTGACATCGAAAACCAGTTCGAGCTCCTTGCTCAACAACCAGGGGGTCAACTGAACCAGGCTCTCACGAACGGTGGCAACCAGATCGATCGGCGCGGGTGTTTGCGTGCCTGCCTGGGGTTCGATGCGGGCCATCGTGAGCAATTGATTGACCAGCCGACTGGTACGGTCCACGCCAGCGATGAGGTGTTCAAGTGAGGTGCGACGATCAGCTTCGCTCCCTGCCTCCAGAAGGTTCTGCGCATGGACCCTGAGCACGGCCAGTGGCGTGCGCATTTCGTGGGCGGCGTCAGCGACGAATCGTCGCTCACGCCCCAGCACTTCCTGAATCTGCGCGAGCATTCGGTTGAGCGCTGCCTGCATGGGTTCAAGCTCCGTGGGCAACGGCGTAAATTGCAAGGGCTCGAGCGAGCCAGGGTGCCTGGCCCGTAATGTCGCGGCCATGTTGACCAGCGGCTGCAAGCCCCAGCCAATGGCCAACCAGATCATGGCAGCCAGCATCAGGCTTCCCAGAATATTGGGCCACAACGTATGGCGCACAATTCGGTCGACCAGGTCCGAGCGGACGTCGTCTCTCTCCCCTACCCAGATGCGCAAACCGTTTTGCTTGTCTTCGAGCAGAAAGGCACGCCAGCGGCGATTGCTCAAGTCGACGACATCGCTGAAGCCTGGCGTCCTTGGCGGTGGGTTGAAAGACGGCGCGCTAGCGGTGTGTACCAGTACTTCGTTACTGGCGTTCCAGACTTGAAAGGCAATCTTCGTCTCGTAGGGATGGCCGTCGACCCTTGGCACCGCTTCGCTCAGGGCCTGATTGAAAGCCTGGTACAAATCAGCATGTTCTTTGCCGGTCATGGGCATGCGCATCACGCCTTGCAGCAGCCGGGCGTTCTGGGCCAGTTGTGCGTCATAGACTTCGGCGATTTCGTGGTTGCTGTCGTGCAGGTTGAGCAGGCTGATCACGGCCAGGCCGGCCAGCATCAGGCCGATGATCAGCGTCAAGGTGCGCCGCCTGATCGAAGTCATCCGCGCTCCTCCACCAGATAACCGACACCACGGATGGTGCGGATCAGGTCGGTGGAGAATTTCTTGCGCAAATGATGGATGTGAACTTCCAGCGTGTTGCTTTCGGCTTCCTCGCTCCAGCCGTACAGCAGTTGCATCAAATGGTCGCGAGTCATCACCCGCCCGGGCGGCGAAAGCAGTTCGTGCAGCAGTTGGTATTCCTTGGGCGTCAGGGCCACGGGCTCGCCCTTATAGCTGACCTGCTGAGTGCCGGGATTAAGGCTGATGCCCGCGTGCTCGATCGTCGATTGCGCGCGCCCGGCGCTTCTGCGCAAAAGCGCACGCAGGCGGGCTTTCAATTCCGCCAGGTCAAAAGGCTTGATCAGGTAATCATCGGCCCCGGCATCCAGCCCGGCGATACGGTCTTCGGTGGCATCGCGCGCGGTAAGGATCAGCACCGGCAGGTTGGAGCCACTGTCACGCAAACGCCGCAATACCTGCAGACCGTCCATGCGCGGCAGGCCGAGGTCGAGCACCACCAGATCGAAGGTTTCGCTGAGCAGCGAATGCAATGCGCTGCTGCCGTCCTGCAACCAGTCGACGGTGTAACCCTCGCGACCCAGGGATTGAGATATCCCCTCGCCGAGGGCCACGTCATCCTCTATCAGTAATAAACGCACATGGACTCCTGTCAGCCAAGTTTCTTGTTTATGTCCACCAACAGTGCTTCGATTTCCTTGCGACGCCCGGCATCGGCGGTTTCGCGTCCGGGTCTAGGCGCCGCCAGCAGTGCTTTTTGTAGCGCAGCCTTGGCTTCAACGTAACGCTTTTGACGGTAGAGGTGATCACCCCAGAAGTACAGGCTATCGATACCATTTGGGTTCATGCGCAGGGCCAGTTCGAGTAACTCCCCGGCTTTGTCCGAGTCGCCAAAACCGATGGGCCATCCCGGTACACGATCATACAGCGCGCCGAGGCTGGTGTAGGCTGAGCCCTGCAGCGCTTTGGGGTCAATCGCCAGTGCCTTTTCCAGATCGGCCTTGGCTTCCTTGACCTTGCCCAGCGCCCCCAGCCCTCCCTGGGCACCGGCCCAACTGCTGGTGACGATGCCGGACCAAATCCACGCTTCAGCAACCGATTGGCGCTCCTGAGTGAAGCGTGAGGCTTGTGCAGCGAGCTTTTCGAACGCGGCGGTTCGCTGCCCTTCCGGCACTTCGTACTGAATATGTGCCCAGCTTTGCTGGATATCGTTCAGGCGCTGCTGATCGGCAGCGTCCAGCGCCCAGGCGCCCTGGCTGAAGGCGCCAAGCAGCAGGCATGCGATGATGTATTTCATGGTTTGAGATTCTCCTGGTCTGTTTTCTGGCTCAAGCGGCGGATCAGCGGCAATTGCTTGCGCAAGCCACGGTCCACCAGGTGCGGTAGCAAACTGTTGAGGTGCACGAAAAAACGTTCCGGCCATCCCAGGTACAAGTCGCGACGGTCACCGGCAATGGCATGAATCACCGCGGTCGCCACGGTACGCGGATCGTCGACATTGGCCTTGAGCGCATCGTTCAGCGCCTGGGCTGCCGGACTGTTCATGCTGGTGCGGGTGGCTCGCGGGGCAACGTAGAGGACGCTGACCCGCGTGTCGGCCAGCTCCCGGCGCAGGGCTTCGGAAAACCCGCGCAGGGCAAACTTGCTGGCGCAATAATTGGCGTATCCGGCGTAGCCAATGGAGCCATACGTCGAACCGACGTTTACCACCATGGCGCTGTCAGCTTGCTTGAGCATCGGCAGCAGGATTTTGGTCAGACAGATCGGCGCGCTGATGTTCACCGCCAACATCGCGTTGATCTCGTTGTCATCGAGTTGTTCGAGCATGGCGAAATGATTGACGCCGGCGGCATTGATCAACAAGTTGATGCCGCCCATGCTTTCGGCTTCTGCCTGTACCTCCCGGCGCTCGGCGGCGACGGTCAGATCGGCGCCTACCCAGCACAGATTATTCGGGTAGCGTTTAAGCAACGCATCCAACGGCTCCCTATGTCGAGCCACCGCCAGCACATGGGCACCACTGGCACACAGGGCGGTGGCGATGGCCAGGCCGATGCCACCGCTGGCACCGGTCAACACGACTCGAGCTTCAGACAGGCGCATGGCGGTTCTCCCCGTCGCCCGGCAAGCCACGGAACATGTCGGCGTATAGCTTATAGACCACTTTCGAAGCATGAATGACGGCGGCCTGGTCATCCGGATCATCCAGGGTGTCCATCAGTCGCCGGTAGGTCTGCATGTGCTCGATATCCAGAGAGCCGTGGGAACTGAGGTAGCTGAAGGCGCTTTCCGGCAGGTCCAGGCGTTCGCGAATGCTGCTGGCGGCGTGGGTGGCCAGCGCAATGCTGGTGCCTTCAAGCACATTGACCATGCCGAACAGTCCTACCGGGTTGTCTCGGGCAATCAGGTCGTAAAGGAAACCGACCATCAGTTCGATAGGCAAGGACGGGCGGCCGTCGCGCACGGCATCCCTGTCACCGCCACAAGCCTCGATGTCATCGAGTATCCATTTTTCATGACCGTACTCATCTTCGATGTATTCGCATACCGCTTCACGCAGCCATTCCAGGCGCAATGGCAGGCGTGCACCGCAGGCCATCATCAACGGCACGGTATGGCGTACGTGGTAATAGGCCTGCGTCAGAAAGGCCCGGTAGCTTTCGAGGCTGACGTTGCCCTGCAACGCATTGCGAATGATCGGCAGGTTGAACAACGTCAAGCGTTCTTGGTGAGTGGCTTCTTGCAGGGTTTCAAAAAAACTCATGGCGCGGATTCCTCGGAAAATGCAGATTCGCTCAGTTGCGCCCGGTAACGCTCGACGATGGCGTCCCGGCGGGGTCGACCATTGGCTGTCAGCAAGCCATTGGTGGCGGTGAACGGTTGGTTAAGGCGAGTCCAGTGGTGGACCCGGGCGTAATCGGGCAAAGCCTCGTTGGCCTGGGCCACGGCGGCGGCCAGTTGTTCGTCAGTGCAGTCGGGATGATGGGGCCAGAGCAGCGCATGGTTGCGTGGCATGGCTTCGCCGTAGACGAACGCCTGGGCGATATGGCGGCGCTGGGTCAATTCGGCCTCGACCCATTCGGGGTTAACATTGCGCCCGAAACTGGTGACGAATTGATGCTTCTTGCGGCCCTTGATGTATAGAAACCCGTCGGCGTCGAACTCACCGAGATCACCGCTGGGCCACCACTGGGCGGTATTCGGTGCGTCCCCCAGATAGCCCAGCAGGGTCGCCCCCTTGATCAACACTTCGCCGTCGTCGGCCAGGCTAATCTGCACATGGGACAATGGCCGCCCGACACTGCCGAGACGCCGTGCTTGCGGACGATTGAGACACACCACCGACGCACACTCCGACAACCCGTAACCTTCGTAGACCGCAATGCCCACACGCTCGGCATGCCGCAGCAAATCTTCGCAAACCCGGGCCCCTCCCACGGCGGCAAAACGCAAATGCCGGGGATCAAAGGCTTTCTGCTCGGCAGCGCTGACCAGCATTAGCAGCAGCTGTGGCACCAGAATCAGACTGTGAGGGCATCGACTGGCCAGGCATCCCAGCAGCAGCGGTACATTCACACCGCTGGCGCCTTGAATACCCAGTGACTCCTGGCTTGGCAGACTCAAGGTGGCACCCGCGTACAACGCGGCATAACAACCAATGTTTTCCAGCAAAATGGCCAACGGCAGCAGGGCCAGGTGGTGTTGCGGATCGGTAGGCTTGCTGGCTTGGTCCAATTCGCGGGTGACCCGCAGAATACTCTCGGCGCTCAAGCACACACCTTTGGGGGTACCTGTCGTGCCCGATGTGAACGTCAGTTTGGCAGTGCCCTCAGGCAAACGGCTCGGGCTGTTGAAAGCGCGACACCAGAACTCGCCACTCTTCTGGTAGCCCGCTGCTTGCAGCTCCTCTTGCAATGAAGGCTCGGCGATCACCCGTTCGGCCTGGCTTTGTTCCAGGCAATGTTGCCGTTGCGCCGGGCTGAAAAACGGCGGCAAGGCCACACAGGTCAAGCCTTCAAACAAGGCGGCCAAGTCCCAGAGCATGGCGTCGATGCCATTGCCCAGTGCCAATGCAAGCACTTTGACGTGCTCATCGCGCAAGCGCTGCTGGCGATGAACAACCTCTGCATACAGCGTGGCATAGTCCAGCTTTTGCTGATCGTCCCATAGCGCGGTGGTATTGGATTTTCGCTCGGCATGGTTGCGCAGGGTCAGTTTGAAACGTTCCACTTCAGGCGACATGACAGGCCCCCTCCATGGACGTTGGCAAGCCCAAGCGGCTAAACAGACCTGTGTTGCTTAAATGAACGAACCCGGCCCGAATGTTGCCAACGTGGACCCAAGGTTTGCTTTCGTAGTAACTGCCCCAGGCGTGGCGGTCCTCGCCCAGCCGCGCAGGGTCGGCGGCACACAGCGTCACTGGCTTCAAACCCAAGCGATGAAAACTGTTTACCAGCCCCAGGTTTCCAGTAAATGCCACCCACTCAAGACCGCCCATGGCCAGCAGATAAGTCATCGCGATAATGCTCAGCCGAGCACTTCCTGTGCTGCTGGCCGCCAGATTGCCCACCTCGACGATACCCGAACGGACTATGGCCTGATCCGCGGCAGCACTGATCAGCGGATCAATCGCTTCATCCAGATAACCCTCGAGAAACAGCGGTCCGTCGCTTGCCAGACGTACACCCACCACCGCATGCAGCGCGCCGAGCGCATCGCTCATGCCAAACAATTGCGGCATGAAATGGCGAATGTCGGCACCATGGGCCTGGCGAAAACGTTGCTGGATGAAACTTTCGAAGGTGCACCGTTGCGGGTCGTCGGGCAGTGCTCTGACCAGACGCATCTGCGGCGTTTCGGCTTGGCCGAAATGCAGCGGCAACTGAACATTCCAGTTGAAATCGGACATTGAAAGACACCTCCCCCGGATCAATTTGGGAGAAGTATCAAACGCATTTCTTAACGAAGTCTGAAGGTGAAAAAAGTTTGACCAAAATCGTCTTCAGATTGCCTTAAGGCTTGGCGGGCAGTGTGACAGCCGTCGGCTCGATAGCCGAACCCACGCTGTTCAATCGAGTTGACAGTTTATTACCTGCATGAGGCCAAAAATGACTGGCGATAAAACAACACAACGCTACACAAGGCTGTCGATCACTTTGCACTGGCTGATGCTGGCGCTCTTCGTCGGCGTATACGTTTGCATCGAAACCAAGGGATTGTTGCCACGGGGCAACCCTTTAAAGAGTTTGTTTCTCGGGTTGCACGGGCTGTTCGGTCTTGCCATCTTTGCCCTGGTCTGGGTCCGTCTGCTCGGGCGACTGACACCACGCCCACCCATCACGCCAGCGTTGCCCGCCTGGCAAACCGCTATTTCTCACCTGATGCATCTGGCGCTGTATGTCCTGATGATCGCCACGCCATTGCTAGCCTGGCTGATGCTGGCAGCAGGCGGCAAACCGATGCCGTATTTCGGTTTTTTCCTGCCAGCACCGGTGGCGGTCGATCCTGACCTGGCCAAGCAATTGAAGCAATGGCACGAGCTGCTCGGCAGCGCCGGTTATTGGCTGATCGGCCTGCATGCGGCGGCGGGGTTGTTTCATCATTACTACGTGGGCGACAACACATTGACCCGTATGCTGCCAAGGCGTTGATTGCCCTTGAGCCCCGGACATTCAATCAAAATCCGAACGCCTTCGATTTCAACTCCACAAGAGGCCGGGGCAGGTTTTCCACCCGCCCCGCCCTTCGCCTAGCCTTTTACGAACGCCAGCAAATCAGCATTGATTGCATCGGCGTGGGTGGTAGGCATTCCGTGCGGGTAGCCCGAGTAAATTTTCAGGGTGCTGTTCTGCAATAGTTTGGCCGACAGGAGCCCGGAGTTTTCGTAGGGCACGATCTGGTCGTCATCACCGTGCATCACCAGCACCGGTATCGTGATGCTCTTGAGATCGTCGGTAAAGTCGGTCTGGGAGAAGGCTACGATTCCGTCGTAATGCGCCTTCGCACAGCCCATCATGCCTTGGCGCCACCAGTTGCGAATGATGCCCTCGGACGGTGTTGCACCCGGGCGGTTGTAACCGTAGAAAGGTCCTGCTGGAACGTCATGGTAGAACTGCGCGCGATTGGCGGTCAGTTGCGCCTGCAAGTCATCGAAAACCGACTTCGGCAAGCCTCCAGGATTGCCTGGGGTCTGAACCATCAACGGTGGTACGGCGCCGATGATTGCGGCCTTCGACACACGGTCTTCGCCATGGCGCGCGATGTAGTGGATGACTTCGCCACCGCCGGTGGAGTGTCCTACATGGACAGCGCCTTGCACCCCAAGATGGTCGACCACGGCCGCGACATCGTCGGCATAGTGATCCATATCGTGCCCGTCCCAGACCTGTGTGGATCGTCCGTGGCCGCGCCGGTCGTGTGCAATGACCCGGTAGCCGTTTGCCAGGAAAAACAGCATCTGCGCATCCCAGTCATCCGCACTGAGTGGCCATCCGTGGTGAAAGAACAGCACCTGGGCATCACGTGGCCCCCAGTCTTTGTAAAAGATCTCAACACCGTCCTGCGTCGTCACATAACCCATGCTCGCATCTCCTGTATGAAATGGAGGTCACGATCGGCATCGTGTCCTGTTGCATCTGCACTGCTTCGCCGCCCAATCACTTCAGGTTTGAAGTCAACTTCAAGGTCAATGGTTTTGCCAGGCGGAATATGAGCATAGGCGAACTGGCAACAATCAGCGCATTGGCGCCTTCAAGACTACCCACGGCCTTTGACGATTGAGGATTCAGACCTGATCGCAGGATTGGCCCTGCGCTTTTGTCGCGCTTGCTCGCCCTCCACCAGCGCCTGACGCACCAGCGCCCTCGCCGCCCAAGCGGCGCAGTCGAGTGATTCCTCGATGCTTGCACCGCTGATATCACGCACGGCAATCATCGCCTCGGTGCCCATGACGATCGACAGCGCCTGCTTCAGTCGTTTGCGTGCCCGGGGTGAAAGCGTGTCCTTGAGTGAGTCGACGATCGGCTCGATGTAGCTCATCCGCCGGCCCGGCCTTAACGGCTCGTGCGTCTCACTTTCCAGCCACACGGTCATGAAAGAACGCTCCATCACGTGCAGGCCGATTTCGTCCTCGATCAACAGTTTGTTCAACGCGATCGCCGCAAGCCCGACGGCCTTCACCGGATCGTCTCCCGGCTGCCAGAAATGCTCCAGCGGCTTCATCTCACGATCGGCCGCGGTCTCACTGATCAGGGCCTCCATGGAAGGAAAATAGCGATAGGCCGTGGCGCGCGAGACCATTGCGCGCTCGGCCACCTGTGCGACTGTCGGGTTATGGCCCTCGTCGCGCATGGCAATGGCGGCATCGATCAGCGCTTGGCGCGTGCGGTGTTTCTGGTTGGCGCGGCCTTGGGAATCGATGTCGCTGACGGACGGGCTTGACTTCGGTTTCGGCATGGAATAAATGATACTCCGTCTATTCATGAGACTAGAGTCTCATAATAGGCAGAAGGCACGGGATATGCCAACAACCCCGAGCACGGCACGACCGCTGCGCCGGGCAGAACGACTTCACATCGATATCCGGCAACTGAGCGCGCCTCAGGCGCGCATGAGGTGAGTGTCATGAATTTCAATCCCCGTTCGCGGACCTGGTTTCGGCTGGCTGCTCTCTATTTTGCCTTTGGCGTGTTGATGGGTGTGACAATGGGCGCAACCGGCGACCACTCGCTCTTCGCGGTACATGCCCATGTCAATTTGTTGGGATGGGTGTCAATGGCCCTGTTCGGGCTCATCGGTGCGATGCACCCCTCAATGACTGAAGGACGCATTGCTGCAGCGCAATTGTGGACCTACAACGTCGGCGTGCCGGTCATGCTCGGCGCATTGACCCTGCGCCTCAAGGGCTTCGCCGCAGTGGAGCCGTTGATTGCCATCGCCTCGGTGCTGATTGGCTGCAGCGTGCTGCTTTTTGTCTGGCTGGTGTTCTCGCGAGTCGGTGTATCGGCCCAACACCCAAATCAGGTTGCGGCCAGCCCACCATCAATCAGGTAGATGGCGAAAGAAAACGTCACGATCGACAGCACCGTACTGACCAGGATGGAAGTCGCGGCTTCACTCTGATAGGCGCCGGTCTGGTTGGCGAACATCGCCGGGATCGTCGCCGACGGAAGCGCGCAGAGCAGGATCATTTGTTGGGCGTAGAGCCCATGGGTGCCCAGCATCACAGTGGCAGCGAACATCAACACCGGGTGAATGAGCAGCTTGAGTCCAAGATTGCCCCAGACTTCACCCGACATCTTCAGTTTTTCGGAGGACATGATCAGTCCCAGGCACAACAGTGACACCCCAGGCGTCGCCTTGCCGAGCAGATTGAGTGACTCCGCAGCAATTGGCGGCAGTTTGAACTGCAGCAGCGAGATCAGGATGCCAAGGGCTGGCGCCCACATCAGCGGACGGCGCACCGCTCCCGAAAGGCTCGATACGAACGCCTGGGTGCCGCTGCCTTTTCCATCGGCGATGGTGAGCAGCATGGTGGTCAGCGGGATCATTACCAGGCTCGCAACCAGGTTCAGCACGAGCACTGAATAAATGCTCCCGGCGCCGTACATCGTCGCGAGGATGGGAATGCCCATGAACGCTGCATCCGGATAACCGTTGACGAAGCCCTTGAGCGTTGCAACCTTGAGGTTGCGCGTGGTGAACCAGCCGATCGCCAGCGCTATGGTGTACATGCCCATGATGCCGATAAACGTCGCCACGACAAATTTGAAGTCGAACAGCTGTTCACGAGGCGTGCTCGCCATCCCGACAAACAGCAGCGCCGGGAATATCCAGCCCAGCACCAGCCGGCTGATCAGCAGGCTGTCCGAATGGGTAAGCCGCCCGCGCTTGCCGGCGATATAGCCGAGCGCGATCACAAAGGCGACGGGCAAAATCGGCCCTACGATTCTGTCTAACATGTGCTCAATCCTCGTATTTGTTTTTATCAAGAATGTCGTCGTGACTGATCGAGGCCGACACGGCTACAGCCGTATGGGCATCGAGCCATCGTGGCAATGACCTGGCGGTCCTTGCGATCAGGGTTTGAAGCGATAGTCGCGGATGACGTCCTGGTCCGGTTCGATTCCGAGCCCCGGCCCCTGCGGCACGTCGATGCGGCCGTTACGCGGAATAATGGCGTCGCCATAGAGTTGCGCTTCGAGATCGAAGTAACGCCATTCGACCAGTGACTTCGCACCGCCGAGAGCGGCACTGCCATGCACGGCGGCCAGCAGGCCGGGGCCGTCATAGAAGGCGTGGACCATTACCGTGACGCCGTGGGCATTGGCCAGCGCATAAACTTTTTGCAGTTCGGTGATGCCACCCATTTTTGCCGGGCTCGGCTGAATGAAGTCGACCGCGCCAGCCTCCAGCAGATGCTGGAAGTCCATCAGCGTCGAAGCATTCTCACCGGCCGCAACCGGGATGCCGCCGTGCTGACGAACCCTCGCCAGCCCCGAATAATCTTCCGGCGGCCACACCGGTTCTTCGATCCAGCGCAGGTTCAACGGGCGAAGTTTCTCGGTCATATCGAGCGCTTCGCGCACCGACCACGGGGCGTTCACGTCGAGGGTCACTTCCACGCCAGGGCCTGCGGCTTCGCACGCGGCGCGGATGACATCGGCATCCACCTCATGCAATTTCAGATGACGGAAACCGCTGTTCACCGCACGCTGCACATTGATCCTGATCAGCTCAGGGTCGGCATAGCGGATCAAGCTTGCATACGCCGCCAGCGAAGTGGCCTCGCTGCCCCCCAGCAGTTGGAAAATCGGTTGACCGGCCGCTTTGCCGGCGATATCCCACAAGGCGATATCAATCGCCGACAAGCCATAAATGAACGCACCACTGCGACCGAAGACGTGAAACTTCCTCTGCAAGTCGCCCTGCAATTTCTCGCGTCGCGTGACATCCGCGCCGATCAGCTCAGGCGCGAGGATTGTGTCGATCACGATTTTCACTGCTGGTATTGCGGTGAAGCCGAAGGTTTCACCCCAGCCGACGATACCGTCATCCGTGGTGACTTTAACCACGAGGGAATCGACCATCTGAAGATCTTTCGGGCCCCATACGCCCCCGGCCGATTTGCCCCCCGTGGTGAAGGGAATTCGAAGCGGAATGGTTTCAATGCTGGCAATTTTCATAAGGCTGCGCCTCGGGCAGGTTGCAAAAGTGGCGCGGCGAGTTTCGGAGTTCGTCCGCGTCAGGGTTGAGAACAACGTATATGACGTCCTGTTGTCCCTCAACTGAACAACTATCGCTTTTTCACACGCACTCACAAAGAACAACATAACTTATTGTTTTAATTGGTTTTAATGATTGATGTCGTTGGCGTATTTCAGTTGTTACTGACTGGAACAAGTCTTCTCATGTAGATTAAGAAGACAAGTGAAAGGGATGAATGAGCATGAGTGAAATGAATGTGCAACCCGTCGCGCGGCGACCTCATCTTGCCGAGCACATTGCCCGCTCGTTGAGTGACGAGATCGCTTCTGGACGCCTGCGGCCAGGAGACCGTTTGCCGACGGAACAATTTCTCTCGCAGAACTTCGGCGTCAGCAGGAATGTCGTTCGCGAAGGGATCGCGACGCTTCGTGCTCAAGGGCTGATCCAGTCGCGCCAGGGCGTTGGTGTCTTCGTGTCGGCCGCGGCGCACTCGCCGCAGCCTTCACCTCAGCGCGAGCGCGCGCCGTTGCTGGACGGCGATAATACGATCCGCAATATGTTCGAAGTGCGCGCCGTACTGGAAAGCCAGGCTGCTGCACTCGCGGCGTCGCACATGACCCCACACAAGCTGAAAACGATCCAGGCTGCCGTTCTGCGGATGCAATATGAAGGCGAACCGACGCTGGAGACGGTCAATGCCGACCTCGACTTCCATCGAGCTGTGGCCGCAGCATCGGGCAACGACTATCTGGAGACGATGATTCGTACCGTGCTCGAGCCGATGCGGGCTCTGATCACCATGAACTTCGCTCGGCGGGGCCCGGTGTTCAGCAATATTCCGCATGCGGCACGCGGTGAGCATGAAGACCTTGTGCAGGCGTTGACCGACCGCAATGCGGCGGCGGCACGCCAGATCATGGGGCAGCACATCGTCAACGCCGCCTCACGATTCGGCTACGAAATTGATTTCTTTTAATGTGGACGGCCGGACGGCGGTTGTTTCGTTGTCCTACAAGAACAACATCCGAGAGCGCAGGTGCATTTGCCGGGTGCATCACAGTTGCGTCGCAGATATCAACTGAGAATCGACTCGCGACTTGCGAGCCGCTATTACGCTGTTCAAAAGCCCGGACCAGCGGTAAAGACCTGTCATGAAATGAAAAAATGCTGTCGCCCAATGCAAGATCGGAAGCCACACCGTCAATAATATCTTCTTCACAGAGCAACCCCCGTTATTCGAAGGCATGCAGAGTCAGCGAACTACTGACCTGCAGTCTTCAGTCCTGTGGAGAAAAACAAAAATGCGTGTAAGAAAATTTGCTGCCAACCTGAACGCCGTGATGGTAGGCCTGACCCAAGTCAGTACGGTACTTGGCAACCCGATCAGGGGAGATGAGGAAGGAAAGGATAAAGCGTTGATTACGCCGGACCAGGACGCCTTTTATCCAGATTACACAGCCCTTCTTCAATGCTTTGGCGAGCGGGAAGATGAGTGAGCAGGCAAATTGTGAAACAGCCGCGTAGCTTTTGACTCGACCTGTGATTACCAATCCGCGGCACTGGCCGCCCGTGGCGATCTCGGATGAGATCGCCACTTTTGCTGCAGGTTTAATCAATTGCCGTTTGGCAGCGACAAGTTGATCCCTTCTTTCTTCAGCGCATCACGCACGTATTGGAATTTCTGGTACTGCGACAATTCCATCGGCCCGTCGTAACCCATGCTTTGCAACTTGCGTGGTGGGTATTCAACGTAGGTTTTCATCAGTTTCATAATCGCTGCCGAGATCGGCACCATGGTCCAGGTCCGCTCGGTGAAGTTGTTCATGAACAGGTCATAGCGCTCTTGCGGGTCTTGCCACAAGTCAAACACCTGCGGCACGGTGGCTACGTATTTTTGTGCGCCTTTCCAGCCCAGGTTCGAGTCCACGGCCAGCCCCCCTGTTTGTGCGCCATCGTCGCCTCGCAGGTTGAATACCGCTTTGTAGTTGCCGACACGCGCCGCGCCTGGGGACAGTTCATTCTCGGTAAAGTAGAACCACTCCTTGCGCGGCGAAGGTGCACTGCCGGTGAGTACTGGCGTCATGTCGTAGCTGTCGAAGATGGTCGGCTGACCCTCGCGATCTTTCTCAGGCAGTTTCACACCGGCCACAGCGGCGAACGTCGCCATCAAATCCAGGCCGCCGAGGATCTCGTGATTTTTCGTGTTCGGCTTGATCTTGTCTGGCCAGACGGCAATCGCCGGTACGCGGTTCCCACCCTCACGCACGGTGCCCTTGGTGCCGCGGAACGGCGTGTAGCCAGCATCCGGGTAAACGTCCTGCCAGGCCCCGTTGTCAGTGGTGTAAACCACCAGCGTGTTCTTATCCAGGCCCAGCGCCTTGAGCTTGTCCATGATGCGGCCAATATGGGTATCGAGTTCGACAACCGAATCGGCATACTTGGATTTGGACATCGACTTATGAACGAACTCCGGTGCCGGCAAGTTCGGTTGATGCACTTTCATGAAGTTGACGTTGATGAAGAACGGCTTGTCGGATTTGGCCGCCGTGTCGAGAAACTCAAGGGCAGCTTTTTCGACGTAGTTATCAAAGAACGGAATGCCGACCACGCCGGGTTTACCGTCGACCACCGGCGTGTCCACGTATTGGCCATTGACCTTGAATTCCTCTACCGCTTTTTCGCCGGCCTTGCCGGACAGCGCGCCTTTGGTCACCTTCTGGAACATCTCACGGGTCTCCGGATCCATGTCGGGGAACCACGTGGGGTCGGCGTAGGTATAGGCATTGAGATGGTACAGGCCGACGTACTTCATCACGTCATAGCCCTGGGCATTGGGCAGTGCGTAGTCGGCTTCGCCCAAGTGCCATTTGCCGGTGAAGTAGGTGTCATAGCCGCCGGTCTTCAACACGGACGCCAGCGTCCATTCGGCGGCTGGCAAGCCACCGCCCTGCCCCTGAAACGCCACGGTGGTCATGCCGCTGCGATTGGGGATGCGCCCGGTTTGCATGGCCGCCCGGCCGGGTGTGCAACTCGGCTGCGCATAGAAGGAGTAAAAGGTCACACCTTCTGCCGCCAACTCATCGATTTTCGGTGTGGGCATGCCACGCCCGATCCCACCTCCGTACGGCCCCAGATCGCCGTAGCCAGTGTCATCGGAAACGATGAACAGGATATTGGTTTTTTCCGTTTGAGCAGCGTGGGCAAGCCCGTTCAATGACAACAGTGCAACAAACACGACAGACAACTTGAAACGATTCGATAGCTTATCCATTCCAGCAACCTCGTAGTTTCACAATGTTGGCCGGTGATAAGTGCACAACTGCATGGGTCCATGGTGCATTGACCACCGTGTAATTAGCCCAGGTACTGCATACAGAATCATCCCCCCTTGTTGCATGAGCCCGTACGATTCAAGGCGCACGAAGGAGTCTAGTGCGATTTTTTCAGCTCAGCGGGAGGCGTTTGCTCATACGTGGATTTCGCAAGGATGGCGGCGTCGATCTTTTTTGCGGGGATATCGCACAAGCGGCTCGGTGAACGGTGTCGTTCCTGGCTGAAAAAAACGGGCGCCTGTAAGAGGCGCCCGTCGTTTATGGCATCTGACGGATCACGGCGTTAATCGTGTCCATTATGACCCTTCTGCTTCATGGCCTTGAGAATGCCGTCCAGGTTGTAGGTTTCCGGCGCCTGCATGGGCGGGAAGTCTTTGTATGACATGAGTTCCTTCTCCCAGAGCAACTGCCCGATCGGCAACATGTTCCAGTTGTAGACATAGGCATTGCCAGGGGAGCCCAAGGCGCCGCCATAACCGGTTATGGACTTCGCGTCAGCGCCGACCGTTGTTTCAAACGGGTCGCGCTTGAGGTTGAGCAGTTGGGTCCAGTGGAACGTGGTCGCACCATACAAACCGCCTGTCGCGGTATCCGGCACCATGGTGTAGTACATCTTCCAGTTCTTGTAGCGCACCGCCGAAGGTTGCGAGCCGGTGTAGTAGAAGAATGTATCGCGCGCCGATTTGTCGGTTTTCCCCGTCAGGTAGTCAGTCTGATCCACCCCATCGAGCTTGGTCTTGACGATGCCCGGGTAGCTGCCCGCCATGATTTGCTCGTTGAGTTCATTGCCCTTCTTGCCGCCAGCGATATTGACCAGCGTCGGTACCCAGTCGAGCGAGGCAAAGATGTCAGTCAGGACGGTGCCAGGTTTGATCTTTCCGGGCCAGCGAATGACCAGTGGCGCGCGCATGCCTCCCTCCCAGGTGGTCAACTTGCCGCCCTTGAACGGGGTTGTGCCGCCGTCCGGAAAGGTAATGGTTTCCGCACCGTTATCGGTGGTGAAGACGACGATGGTGTTGTCCAACTGGCCCATGTCCTCGAGTTTCTTCAGGACATACCCAATGTTGTCATCGAGTTGCTTCATGCCGGCTTCGTTGGTGCCCCAGTCTTTTCCACCGGGCTCACCGACCATGGCGTCGTACTTGGGTGGCAGCACCGTGGTGATGTGCATGCGCGCCGGGTTGTACCAGACGAAGAAAGGTTTGTTGGTTTTCTTCGGATCGTTGCGGTCGAGGAAGTCGATGACCTTGGCGGAGATTTCTTCATCCACGGACTTCGAGCGTTCCAGCGTCAGCGGACCTTCGTCCTTGCACGTGGTGTTCTTCTGCGTACCATCACTGGAAACGCAAGACATGACCGGACGAGGTGGCGTCAGGCAGGTGCCTTCCCGCGGATCGATCGCGCCAGGCACGTCCGGCAGCCCATTGATCGGTGTGGCCTTGCACGGTGGTGCGATGCCCTGCACTTGCGGCGTCTTGTTGATGTCGACAAAACTCACGCCCTGCATCGCGTCGAGGTGATAGAGATAACCCCAGAACTCCTGGAAACCATGGGATGTGGGCAGTGCTTCGAAGTTATCACCGAGGTGATTCTTGCCGAACTCACCGGTTGTATAGCCCAGGTCCAGCAAAAACTTCGACAGTGCAGGTGTGCCTGGCCGCAGCCAGGACGGACTGCCGGGCAGTTGCGGTGGAATCATACCGGTGCGCAGCGGGTGCATCCCGGTAAAGAAAGCGTTACGTCCTGCCGTACAACTCTGCTCGGCATAGTAGGTCATGAACTTCGCACCTTCCTGGGCGATGCGATCGATGTTCGGCGTCTCACCGACCGCCAGACCCTGGTGATAGATGCTCGGCTGCATCCAGCCGATGTCGTCGGCCATGATGAATACGATATTGGGTTTCTGATCGGCAGCTTGAATCACTGTCGACAGGCTGGCGCCTGCTGCCAGACTGCTCAACGCCAATCCCGTCAGTACAAGTTTTCTGAGCTTCATGAATTTGATCCTCTCGCAGTTGATTCACAGAACTACCCGTCTCGGATACGTCGTGCTCTCATCTCTCAAGGCTCAAAAACTGCAACTACCCCAATCCCTGTACCGACGGTCATCCGCCTTTCGTGTGGGACTCTTAATAAATTGAGCTTTGACCGTAATGGCTTGTGGCTCTTGCCTTGTACATACCCAATTCAGCCCCTGCCACTAACAGGAGAGTGAGTATAGACGCGCATTTACCAAGTGCCGGCCGCAAAGGCGCGTCAGGGTTCAGGTCATTTCACCGCTTTGCCTGGGCGACATCGCCGCAAAAGATATCGACGTTGCCGTCCTCGGGCGAAGTTCGTACGACGACGGAATATTGCCCGGACAGCAACTCTGATGTTGCGATAGGCGCATTACGGTAAAAACTCCACCCGTTGGACCCGGCTTCGTTTTTTGTATTGACCTTATCGTTCATGGCGTAAGCCACTGGCCCGGGTTTCTGGCAACTGCCTTTATTGATGAAGGTGTAAATGCGCGGTGGCAGAATCGTTCCGTCCGGAACACCCGAGATGAAGAAATCGAAGTTGGTTTGATTGCCCTCGGGGGTCAACGTGGCGTTGCCGGTATGTCCGACATTGGCGTGGGTGGCCGCCAGAGGCAAATTCATGGAGTGGTTTGAAGCGGTACTGCAACCGAACAGACTTGCCACGAGAAGCGCTAACGGGACGCTGCGAATATTCATAAACAACCTCCAAAAGTGGAAGAAGTGCATGGGGGGAACATTGGGTATAGCTCATAAATAAATGGGCGGTTCTCAATAAATCCGCGTCGTGAAACTTAACTTCCGTCACTCACTGCCCCGGACGGAAAATGGAAGAATCGCAGGTAGCGACCGCCACTCTCAAGCGAAGGCTCTGCGACGGGCATTCGGACTCACGCCTGCATGATCTTGATCAACAGACTTTCACGCTGACGAACATCGGCCTCCACTTCCCTGACTTCGTTCATGTACACCTCCACCGCAGGCGGCAGCGAGCGCTCCTTGAGATGAATAAAGCCGTAGCGCGTACGCAGTGCGAGGTCTTGAACCGGTAACGGCACGATTTCGCCTGCGTTGAGTTCGCGCTCGAACGTCGACAGATTCCCCAGCGTCAGGGCATTGCTGTGCTCGACGAATTGGACGATTTGCATGGGCACATCAATTTCGATTGCCGGAACGAAGTCCCCGGTCAGCGCATCATAGGCACCCGCACAACCGAGGGTTGCCGGAAGCAAGTGGGTCGCCAATCGCAAGGGAATGCGCGATGCCACCCACGGGTAATCGAGCGTTTGCGCAAGGGTCACGCGGCGGTTTTGTGCCAGCAGCGGATGATCGGGGCGACAAAACAGCCGGCCCTCGTGCTCGCCCAACAATTGACAGGTGAGTTCTTCCCGGCCTTGCAGCGTACTGATTTCAGCGATGCCCAGGTCGACCACGCCTGTCAGCACTTGATGCGCCACCTCGCGCCACCCGGCGACATGGGCCGTCACTTTGATTTGCGGATGGCGGGCATGCATCCGCGCAATGGCGGCATAGCCGCTGATGACGCTGGGGTAAGGGCCAAAAGCGACTTTCAGCGCGCCGATATCCCCGCCCGCGAGCAAGGCGATGTCGCGCCGCAGATCCTGCTCAGCCACCAACAAGCGTTGGCTCTTCTCCCGCAGCAAATGACCAAATGCGGTCAATGCCACGCCATCGCTGCGACGATCGAACAACGTGACGCCCAGTTCGCGCTCAAGCAACTGAATGCTTTTGCTCAACGCCGGCTGAGAAACACCCAGCGCCTTTGCCGCCCGGCCAAAGTGGGCGTGCTCGATCAATGCCAGAAACTGGCGTAAACGGGTGGGCGTCATCTCATAACCTTTATGCTATCGAAACGCGTTAAACAGGAATTTTTTGGAATCAAATGAATATGCTATTCATGGTTCGGCTGGTCAAGCTGACAACGCAGAACACTCGCGTTGCCTTGACGCCCTTGAACACTTCATCTGGCGCAGGAACCTTTCATGTACAACAAGACCCTCCATCTGGCACTGGCGATCACACTTGGCGGTGGCATCAGCCCTTGCGTTTTCGCTGCCGATGCAAACGGCGCAGCTTCCGATCCGGCTCCATCGCAAAACGTGCACTTCGACAGCAAGGGCAAGGCGCCTTCGTCCTACACGGTCGACATGCAAAACACTGTGCGCAAGACACTCCCCTTTGCAGACAAGCAAGACCTTGAAGAAGCGAAAAAAGGCTTCATCGCCGCACCGCCCTACAAGAAGATCATGGCCGACGCCGGGAACGTCGCGTGGAACATGGGGAGCTACAACTTCCTGAATGAAGGCAAGGATTACGACAGCATCAATCCGTCGCTGCAGCGTCAGGCGGTGCTCAATACGGCCTATGGCCTCTATGAAGTCATTCCGGACAAGATTTACCAGGTGCGCGGCTTTGACCTGGCCAATATCACCTTCATCAAGGGCGACACCGGCTGGATTGTCTTCGACACGCTGTTGTCGAAGGAAACCGCCAGGGCCGCCCTGGACTTCATCAACGAAAAACTGGGCAAGCGCCCGGTCGTGGCGGTGGTGATCTCCCACTCCCATGCCGATCACTTTGGCGGAATCCGCGGCGTGGTCGACGAGGCCGATGTCCGCAGCGGCAAGATCCCGCTGATTGCGCCGCAAGGTTTCATGGAGCATGCCGTGGCTGAAAACGTCTACGCCGGCAACGCCATGAACCGGCGGGCGTTCTTGCAATATGGTTTGCTGTTGCCGCACAGCCCCTATGGTCATGTTGACATGGCCATAGGTAAAAACACTTCCAGTGGCAACATGGGCCTGATCGAACCTAATCGCTTTATTACCAAAGATTTCGAAACCCTGACCATCGACGGTGTGGAGATGGAATTCCAGAGCACGCCAGGCACTGAAGCACCCGCCGAGATGAACACCTGGTTCCCACAGTTCAAGGCGTTCTGGGCAGCCGAGAACATCACTGGCACCATCCATAACATCTATACCCTGCGCGGCGCCCTTGTCCGCGACCCGCTGGTCTGGTCGAAGAACATCAACAATGCCCTGTATCGCTACGGTCAAACGGCAGACGTCATGTTCGCCTCCCACAGTTGGCCACGCTGGGGCAATGAGCGGATTCAGGATGTGATGCGCGCGCAACGCGATGCCTATGCAAACCTGAACAACGCCGTGCTGCATGCCGCCAACCAGGGCGTCACCATCAACGAGATTCAAAACGTCTACAAATTGCCCGAAAGCCTGAAAAACAACTGGGCGACCCATAGCTACCACGGCTCGGAAGAACACAACAGTCGCGCCGTGATCAACCGCTACCTGGGTTACTGGGATGCCAATCCGGCGACGTTGATGCCGTTGTCGCCCAAGGACTCGGCCCCGCTGTATGTGGAAATGATGGGCGGCGCCGACAAGATCATGAGCAAGGGACAATCCTTGTTCGATCAGGGCAAGTACCGCGAAGCTTATGAAATCCTCAACAAGCTGGTGTATGCCGAACCGCAGAACAGCAAGGCCAAGGACCTGCTGGCGGACGTCTATGAGCAAGTCGGTTATCAGAAAGAAAGCGCCGGTGTGCGCAACAGTTTCCTTTCGGCCGCGTATGAACTGCGCCATGGCGTGCCCAAGGGCGTGCCGCCAAAAACCGGCGGCGCGGACATGATCCGCGGCATGAGCACCGAGTTATGGCTGGAATACCTGGGCATTGCCCTGGATGGCAGCAAAGTGGCGGATCAGCACTTCACTTTCAATCTCAAGACACCGGATAACGGCGAGCAATTTGTCGTGGAATTGAGCAACTCGACGCTGACCAATATCAAGGGGCAACAAGCCAGCAAACCTGATCTCACCATCACCGTCGACCGAGCTGATCTGGAAGGTGTCATGGCCAGGAAAACCGGATTCGATCAACTTGTTGCAGCCGGCAAAGCCACTTTCGAAGGCGATCGTAAACCCTTCGAACTGTTGATGTCGGCCATCACTCCGTTCACGCCAACGTTTGAACTCCTGCCGGGTACTCGTCAGTAAGTTGTAAGAAATAGCGTTTCATCCTGCCCAGGGTGAAGCGCTTTCGCACTCGACCGTAACTATGGCCTAACTTGGTCCGCCTTACTTGAAAAGCCAGACATCGGACTTTCATGATGCGGCGCGAGCAACTTTATTCGTCCCTTGCCCCTTCCAATGTCACGAATATGAACTAACACTTATGAGTGATCGAATCGCGCTGATTCAATGCAGTTAAAGTTATTCGACATTTGCTATTAGCCTTATTTCGAAAATGCACACTTGCCGGGATCTAATCCATGCAAACAAGAACAGGTGCAATGCCCGCCTTCACGTTACTGGCCCTGTGCAGTCAACAAGCCTGGGCCGGCGGTATCATGCTCTACGAAATCGGCACCGATAACGCCGGGTTGGCCAACGCCGGTGCCGCCGCCCGAGCGCAAGGCCCTTCGACGATTGCCAGCAACCCGGCGGGGCTGAGCTACTTGCCCGGCACGCAGATCACCGGTGGTTTGCAGGTGCTGTATGGCGACCTGAGCTTCGATCGCGATGCCGACACCAATGTGTCTGGCAGCGGCAGCGGCAATGGCCTTGATCCGATTCCCGGCGGCAGTTTTTTCATCAGTCATGAACTGGATGATCATTGGAGCGTCGGTTTCGGCCAGTACGCCGACTTCGGCCTGGCGGTCAACTACGACAACGAATGGTCCGGACGCTACTTCGCGCAGAACGCCAGCATCGGTGGATTGTCGCTGGTGCCCAGCGTGGCCTATCGCTTTAACGAGCAGTGGTCGGTCGGGGTGGGCGTAAAAGCCATGTACGGCATGTTGCAGGCACAGACCGCCATCGACCGTTCGCCGTTCGGCTTTACCGACCGCGGCGACGGCCAGTTCAAATACAAGGACAACGACTGGGGGTTTGGCGCCAATGTCGGGGTGATCTACGCACCGCAAACCGGCACCCGCATCGGCCTGACCTACACCAGCAAAGTCGATCTGGATTTCGAAGACGGGCTGAATGTGAAAGGTAACGGTCCGGCACTGGATCGCCTCAACGGCTTGAACACCCAACTCGACGTGACCGTGCCACAGACTGTCACCCTGAGCCTGTTCCAGCAACTCGACCGGCAGTGGGCCTTGCTCGCATCGGTCAACTGGCAGGATTGGTCAAAATTCGGCGACATCGCCGTGCAGGTCGACACCACGGCACTCGGCGCCCAGTCAACCACGGTCGACGCCGACTTCAAGGACACCTGGCATCTGTCGCTCGGGGCGCAATACCAGGCCACGCCACAATGGCTGTGGAACGTCGGCGTGGCTTACGACAGCAGCGCAGTGTCCGACAACAAGCGCACCGTGACGGTACCGATGGCCGAATCCTGGCGCTTCGCGACAGGCGCCACCTATGCACTGAACAAGGACACCGACGTCAATGTCAGCTGGGCCATGATCTGGATCGGCGACATGCCGGTGGACCAGACCAAAAACGTTTCGGGCAATCGAATTTCCGGTCAATTCGACAGCGCCTGGATTCAAGCCGTGACCGGGAACATGACCTGGCGCTTTTGAGTACCTTGCCACCCCCGTGGCGACGGTTGGAACGATCCCGACAGAGGTATGGCTGAGATGGCTTCCCAAGCATTGCTTCGATTCTCGAGTTTGCACCGATCTTTTTTCATCGCCGCGCTCATCGCCAGTGCATTGGCGTTAGCCGCCTGCGCCACCGTCGATGCGCAGACAACTGCCTACGTCGGGGTCGAACACCCCGCGCCGACCCTGCCCAGCGAAGTGCAGATATTACGCACCGAGCCAACGCGACCCAGTGTGCGCTTGGGCGAAATCCTGATCGATGCCAGCATCGATCCGGCGCCGCCCATCACCCAGGTCGAACAGAAGCTGCGCGAAGAAGGCGCCAAACTGGGCGCGGATGCAGTGGTAGTGGTTTATGACCAGATCCAACCCGTCGCCGCCTATGTGACCGGCCCTCTGTGGAGCCGCGACATCGATACGATTCAGGGCCGCAAACTCAAAGGCATTGCCATCAAATACCAATGACGAGGAGCACAGCAATGAAAGCAATCATGTCCTGGCTGACGGTCACATTGACGGCGATTTTGATCAGCGGCTGTTCCGCCGTGGGGTCGAACGAGGGCGGCGCGGGTGAAATGGAAATTCGCTCGGGCAAGATCGAGCAGATATCGCTGACCCAGATGCAGACCAATCACGACAGTGGCGTCGGCGCCGTTCTCGGTGGTCTCGGCGGTCTCGGTATCGGTAGCCTGATCGGCAGTGGCACCGGACGCGACGTCGCGATGGTTGCCGGTGCCCTTGCCGGTGCGGTAGGCGGCAACTATGCAGAGAAGAAAAAGTACGATCAGCCGGTCGCCGCGCAACAGATCATCGTGCGGGTGAAAAGTGGAGTGCTGGTATCGGTGACCCAGCCGATCAATCCGGCCCTGAACAAAGGCATGAACGTCTACATCGAAGGCTCCGGCAACAATGCCCGGGTAATGCCGCAAGGGGGTTAGTTTGCGGCGGTGAACATCAGTCGG
Source organism: Pseudomonas sp. Sample_22 (assembly GCF_004307635.1). NCBI lineage: Bacteria > Pseudomonadati > Pseudomonadota > Gammaproteobacteria > Pseudomonadales > Pseudomonadaceae > Pseudomonas > Pseudomonas sp. Sample_22. The sequence continues at coordinate 7,724 of NZ_RCNY01000049.1, read as the reverse complement.
CCAAGCCTTCTCTAACCATGTCCAGAAAGGTCGTCAAAATACGCCGCGAGCTCTGTGCTCGCAGGCACACCAATGTCTCGGTGAAATGCCGCTGACAGTCGGCGATCGGCAAGCCGCGAAGCCGTGAATCCGAGCCCAACTCGGCCGCGGAGACCACACCGACCCCCATGCCGATCGCCACCGCCTCGCGCGCAGCTTCACGCCCCTCCACTTCGATGGCCTTGCAGATTTGCAGACCCGCCGCGGCCATCTCCTCCTCCAGGGATAAGCGCGTGACCGAGCCCTGTTCACGCAGGACCATGGGCGTGTTGTCCAGGTCGGCCAGGCAGATGGAGTCACGTTGCGCCCAGGGATGGTCATGGGCGACGAAGGCGAGCATGGGATCGCTGCGCAGGTGCAACGTCAGCAGCCGGTCGTCTTCGATGCTGCGTCCCAGCAAGGCAATGTCGGCCTGGTGGCTGAACAACCGCTGCAACACCTCATCGGTGTTGGCGGTTTCGATCTTCACGTCGAGGCCGGGGTAACGCCTGCAGAAACGTGAAACGTAGGGCAGGACATGCACCGGCGCATCCACGGCCAGATTCAGTGTGCCCGTCGACAGCGTCCGATAGTCCGTCAGCATGTCGTGGGCATCGATACTGATATCGAACAGGCGCTGGGTCAGGCCAAACAACCGCTCGCCGACTTCGGTCAAGCGCACCAGGCGCTTGTCGCGATAGAACACCATCACGCCGTAGTAATCCTCGAGCTTGCGCACCTGGTCGGATACCGCGGGTTGCGACAGGCAGAGTTGCTCCGCGGCCCGGGTAAAGCTGCCATGCATGGCAACGGCGTGAAACGCCTTGAGCTGGGTATGGGAAATCATCATCGGCGCACCTCGCTATAGGTTCAGCTTATTCGTCCATACGTTAAATCGATTTTATTTATGAACGATGAACTGCAAGCATGATTTTCACAAGTGCCGCCCCTCGTACTCATCAGGAATGCTCTATGGAAACTGAACGTTTCGCCGTGGCCAAACGAGATGACCTCATGCGCCCCTACTGGCTGGACCAGGCCCTGAAGAATCAACCCGCTACGCCCTGCCCTGCGCTGCAACAGGACACCCGCGCCGACGTCTGTATCGTCGGCGGCGGCTATACCGGTCTGTGGACCGCCATCATGCTCAAGGAACAGAATCCCGAACTGGACGTGGTCATTGTCGAAGCCGATATCTGCGGTGCCGGTGCCAGCGGGCGCAACGGCGGCTGCGCGCTGTCCTGGTCGGCCAAGTACTTCACCCTTGAGCGTTTGTTTGGCGTCAACGAGGCAATCCGCCTGGTCAAGGAGTCTGAGCAGAGCATCTACGCCATCGGTACCTTTTGCGAAAGGTATGCGGTGGATGCCGACTACCGTCTCGACGGCACGCTCTACACAGCAACCAACCGCGCTCAGGTCGGCTCGACCGACGGGGTCATCGCGGCGCTGGAGCGCCATGGCATCAACTCTTTCTCCAAATGCGCGCTACCTGAGGTGCAACGCATGGCCGGCTCGGTCCGGCACATCGAGGGCTGGTTCTCGCCGGCGGCTGCCAGTGTGCAGCCAGGCAAACTGGTTCGGGGACTGCGCCGGGTGGCTCTGGAACTGGGCGTGCGGATTTTTGAGGGCACGCCGATGACCGGGCTGGAAGAAGGCATGCCCGCTGTCGTCAATACACCGAACGGCAAAGTGACCTGCGACCGCGTCGTGCTGGCAATGAACGCCTGGATGGCCCGCGCCTTTGCGCAGTTCTCGCGTTCGGTGGCGATCGTCTCCAGTGACATGATCATCACCGAGCCGCGACCCGACTTGCTCGAACGGATCGGTCTGACCAGCGGGGTCACCGTACTCGACTCGCGGATTTTCGTGCACTACTACCACAACACCCCGGACGGCCGGATCATGCTCGGTAAGGGCGGCAACACCTTTGCCTACGGCGGTCGCATCCTGCCGGTTTTCGACCAGCCCTCGCCCTACGCCGGGCTGTTGCGCAACACGCTGACGGAGTTCTTTCCGGACTTCGCCGATGTTGGTATCGCCGCCACCTGGAACGGCCCCTCCGATCGCTCGGTCACCGGCCTGCCTTTCTTCGGCCGCATGGGCGCGGGCGGCAACATCTTCTACGGTTTCGGTTACTCCGGCAGCGGCGTCGGACCGTGCCATATGGGTGGCCAGATCCTTTCGTCACTGGTGCTGGGCCTGGACAATCCCTGGACGCGCTCGCCGCTGGTGCAGGGCCCGCTGGGGTATTTCCCGCCAGAGCCGATCCGCTACCTGGGTTCATTGATGGTGCGTAACGCCATTCGCCGCAAAGAACACGCCGAGGACCGCAACCGGCCTCCCCGCCGACTCGATGTGCGCCTGGCAAAATTCGCGGCAGCCGCCGGCAAGGCAGACAAGGGCTGAGTCCCGCCCCCCAAAACGCTGATCCTTGACCACAAAGAACCCCGCCCGGGATTCACCGCGCGGGGTTTTGCGCTGCTTGAAAATTGCTTCGGCAGATGAGCCGACCCTGCTCAGGCCTCATGCACTCCAACTTATAAGCTCAGCTTGTTTGTGACATGTGATAAATCGATTTCAGTTATTTCTTGCCAAATGTTTTTATCAATCCATGCATCACTCCCCACAAAAACAACATCGCCGGAGAAGATCATGACCAAAGCCCAATTCCCGACAACCCAGCCACTGGCAAGCCCTGCCCTGGGTGAACCCTACCTGCTGACGCCAGGCCCGCTGACCACCTCGAAAGCCACCAAGGAAGCCATGCTTCGGGACTGGGGGTCATGGGACGGTGCCTTCAATAAGGTCACCGCGCAAGTTCGCCAGCAATTGCTCAGCATGGCTGGCGTAGAGGATGACAGCTTCGCCTGCGTGCCACTGCAAGGCAGCGGCAGCTACTCGGTCGAAGCCGCTTTGGCCACCGCCATCCCGCGTGATGGCAAAGCCCTGGTGCTGATGAATGGCGCCTACGGCCAGCGCGCCACCAAGACCCTGGAATACCTCGGTCGCGCATTCATTACCCTGGACAAGGGCGATTACCTGCCGCCCCAGCCCGAAGAAGTGGATGCCCTGCTCAAGGCCAACCCAGACGTCACCAACGTCTTCGTGGTCCATTGCGAAACCAGCTCCGGCATCCTCAACCCGCTGCGTGAAATTGCCGATGTGGTGAAGGCCCACGGCAAGAGTCTGATTATCGATGCCATGAGTTCCTTCGGTGCCGTGCCGCTGACGGTGAACGACATAACTTTCGACGTGGTGGTGTCTTCGGCCAACAAATGCATCGAGGGCATCCCGGGCTTTGGTTTCGTGATCATCCGCCGCACCGTGCTGGAAGCCGCCAAGGGGCGCGCCAACTCGCTGTCCCTCGATCTCTACGAACAATGGGCCTACATGGAGCGCACCGGCCAATGGCGCTTCACACCACCGACCCACAGTGTGGTGGCGTTCCACAAGGCACTGGAACAGCACAGCGACGAAGGTGGCGTGCACGGCCGGTTGGCGCGCTACACCCGCAACCGCGACGTGCTGGTTGCCGGCATGCGCGAACTGGGCTTCAAGACACTGCTGGAAGACCGTTGGCTGTCGCCGATCATCACCACGTTCTTCAGCCCTGAACATCCCAACTTCGATTTCACGCGTTTCTACGAAGAACTCAAGGCCCGGCAGTTCATCATCTACCCCGGCAAATTGACCGTTGCCGAGAGTTTCCGCATCGGCTGCATCGGCCAGATCGACGAATACATCGTCCACCAGTTGCTTCGCGCTATCGCTGACTGTCTTGCCGCCATGGACGTAGACATTCTGAAGCCCGCGGCCTGAGCGCTTTAAGGTCTCTGCCAATTCGAGCACAGGTGCAATGGGTAGCACCTGGGGGCAGGGATCTTTTTTAAACCATGGATTCGGTGGCGAATCGCTCGGCAGTGCCGGGCAGGAGTCAGCGACCACAGTCATTCATAACGTTTAAAGCCTGATGCCATTCTCACGGCCATCGGATCGATGGCGTGCGTCTGGACAGACTTGTGCACCGAAAACAAAAACAAAAACCGACCTAAATTGCGCTGTCTGGCACCACATACGGGATCAGAACACCATGACGAACACGACAAGCCCTCTCGCAACAGGCTGGAAATCCCTCCAGCGTTGGCGCGTGCAGATTTTCCTGATCACCTGGGTGGCGTATGCCGCCTTCTACTTCACTCGCAAAGCGTTCTCCGTCGCCAAGCTGGGTATTGGCGAAGACCCGGACTTCATGCTCGAAAAGTCCATGATGGCCAATCTCGACGCCCTCTACCTGATCGCCTATGCCGTGGGTCAGTTCCTCTGGGGCAATTTCGCTGACCGCTTCGGGCCCAGGGTCGTGGTACTTAGCGGCCTGGTCATCTCGGCCCTGGCGGCGCTGCTCATGGGCACCTACGCCACCTTGCCGATTTTCGTCTCCTGCATGTTGGTACAGGGGCTTGCGCAGTCCACCGGTTGGTCAGGCCTGTGCAAGAACGTCGGCAGTTTCTTCAGCACTGGCGAACGTGGCCGTGTACTGGGTTACTGGTGCACCTGCTACGCCTTCGGCGGTCTGGTCGCCACGCCGTTTGCCGGCTGGTGGGCTTATCAGGCCTATCACGACTGGCGCATCGCGTTCATCAGCAGTGCCCTTGTCGTGCTGGTGGTGGCGGTGTTGTTCTATTTCCTGCAACGCAACCGTCCGGAAGACGTGGGCCTGCCTGCTGTCGAAATCGAGATCGAACCCGTCAGCGGTGTCGTGGTTCCCCGCGAAAGCATGTGGGCCGGTTTACGGACCGTGATGAAAAATCGCACCGTCCTGATTCTCGGCCTGGCCTACTTCATGCTCAAGCCCGCGCGCTACGCCATCCTGCTGTGGGGCCCGGTGATCATCTACGAACGCATGCCCGAGATCGGCAAGGTTGCATCGGCCATCGTTCCCACTGCGTTTGAACTGGCAGGTCTGGTAGGCCCCATCCTCATCGGTATCGCATCGGACAAATACTTCGGCGCTCGCCGTATACCGGCCTGCGTGCTCAGCCTGGTGGTCCTCACTGTCTGCCTGGGACTGTTCGTTCCCGCCATGCAAAGCGGCAGTCTGTACATGGTGGTCGGCCTGCTGTTCATGATGGGCCTGACGCTTTACGGGCCGGACTCGATGATCAGCGGCTCGGCGGCCATCGATTTCGGCAGCAAGGACGGGGCTGCCTCCGCCGCGGGCTTCGTCAACGGCTGTGGTTCGGTGGGTGCGGTCCTTGGCGGCCTGCTGCCGGGTTACTTCGACACCATCACCGTGTTCCTGGTGTTCACCGGTGCAGCACTGCTGGCCAGCCTGATGTTGGTGCCCTTCTGGAACAGCCGGCCGAAAACACTGGAAAACCCGCTGCTGGCATCGACCCCGGTACAACCGGTCATTGTCAGCACCACACCCTGAATTCGTACTACTCACTTACCTTTCCAAGGAGCAATCATCATGCAATACCAACAACCTTCCCACCTGCAAGCCGTGGTTCTGGACTGGGCGGGCACCGTCGTTGATTTCGGTTCCTTTGCCCCCACGCAGATTTTTGTCGAAGCCTTCGCCGAGTTTGGCGTAGCCGTCTCTCTAGCAGAAGCCCGTGGCCCCATGGGCATGGGTAAATGGGATCACATTCGCACGTTGTGCAACGAGCCCGAGATTGCCGAACGCTATCGCGCGGCGTTCGGTCGCTTGCCGACCGACGATGATGTCACTGCCCTTTATGAGCGTTTCATGCCCTTGCAGATCGAAAAGATCGCCCTGCACTCGGCGCTGATTGCCGGTGCCCTCAGTACGATCGATGCCTTGCGCGACAAGGGCCTGAAAATCGGTTCGTGCTCCGGTTATCCGGCTGTGGTCATGGAAAAAGTCGTCGAGCTGGCACGCCAGAACGGTTATGTCGCCGACCACGTCGTGGCGACTGACGAAGTGCCCAATGGCCGCCCTCACCCGGCCCAGGCACTGGCCAACGTAATCGCGTTGGGGATCAGCGATGTGGCGGCTTGCGTCAAGGTCGACGACACCTGGCCAGGCATTCTCGAAGGCCGCAGCGCCGGCATGTGGACGGTTGCCTTGACCTGCTCCGGCAACGCACTGGGCCTGACCTATGACCAGTTCAGGGATTTGCCCTCGGACAAGCTGGCCGAGGAACGCGCGCGCATCATCAAAATGTTCGAAGGCTCGCGCCCGCACTACGTGATCGACACCATCGTCGATTTACCAGCGGTCATTGAAGACATCAATGCGCGCCTGGCTCGTGGCGAAACCCCTCAGGGTTGCTGACCCGTTGCCGTTTGTGCTCCTGACAGTGACCGTCCCCGGGACGGTCACACCCAAAAACAACAAGAGAACCCGATCATGATCTACGCCCATCCAGGCACTCCCGGTGCCATTGTTTCCTTCAAGTCGCGCTACGGTAACTACATCGGCGGCGAGTTCGTCGCGCCTGTCAAAGGTCAGTACTTCACCAATACTTCGCCAGTCAATGGCCAACCGATTGCCGAATTCCCCCGTTCCACGGCCGAAGACATCGACAAGGCCCTGGACGCTGCCCACGCGGCCGCCGATGCCTGGGGCGCCACGTCCGCCCAGGCCCGCTCGCTGGTGCTGCTGAAAATCGCCGACCGCATCGAACAGCACCTCGAAACCCTGGCAATCACTGAATCCTGGGACAACGGCAAAGCCGTGCGTGAAACCCTCAACGCCGACATTCCGCTGGCCGCCGACCACTTTCGCTATTTCGCCGGTTGCCTGCGCGCCCAGGAAGGCAGCGCCGCAGAAATCGACGGCAACACCGTGGCCTATCACATCCATGAACCGCTGGGCGTGGTCGGGCAGATCATCCCGTGGAACTTCCCGATCCTGATGGCCGCATGGAAACTCGCCCCGGCGCTGGCCGCCGGCAACTGCGTGGTGCTCAAGCCCGCCGAGCAAACGCCGCTGGGCATTACCGTGCTGGTCGAACTGATCGGCGACCTGCTGCCACCGGGCGTGCTGAACATCGTGCAAGGCTTCGGCAAAGAAGCCGGCGAAGCGCTGGCCACCAGCAAACGCATCGCCAAGATTGCCTTCACCGGCTCGACCCCGGTCGGCTCGCACATCATGAAATGCGCGGCGGAAAACATCATTCCGTCCACCGTGGAGCTGGGTGGCAAGTCGCCGAACATCTTCTTCGAAGACATCATGCAGGCCGAACCGTCGTTCATCGAAAAAGCCGCCGAAGGCCTGGTGCTGGCGTTCTTCAACCAGGGCGAAGTCTGCACCTGCCCATCCCGGGCGCTGGTGCAAGAGTCGATCTACGACGAGTTCATGGCCGTGGTGATGAAGAAGGTCCTGCAGATCAAACGTGGCGACCCGCTGGACACCGACACCATGGTCGGCGCCCAGGCGTCCGAGCAGCAATTCGACAAGATCCTTTCGTACCTGGAAATCGCCAAGGGCGAAGGCGCCGAACTGCTGACCGGCGGCAAGGTGGAAAAACTCGAGGGCAACCTGGCGAGCGGGTATTACATCCAGCCGACACTGCTCAAGGGCACCAACAAGATGCGCGTGTTCCAGGAAGAAATCTTCGGCCCGGTGGTGAGCATCACCACCTTCAAGGACGAAGCCGAAGCCCTGGCGATTGCCAACGACACCGAGTTCGGCCTCGGCGCCGGCCTGTGGACCCGCGACATCAACCGCGCCTATCGCA